>DDES01000072.1 GCA_002336765.1 Novosphingobium sp. UBA1948
CCAGTCGACCAGATCGCCTTCGTGGTTCGACTGGCGGCAATCGAGCGTCAGGTCCAGTCTTTGCGCCTGCTCGGCCAGCCGCGCGTTGATATCCGCCAGCGTGTCGCGCCCGTAGATCTCGGGCTCGCGCGTGCCGAGCAAGTTGAGATTGGGGCCGTTGAGGACGAAAACGAGCGACATGGGACAAAGCCTGCTAGCTGGAAGGACTGCGCCCCGTCTGGCAGGCGTGCGGACGGGGCGCAAGCGGCTTAGCGGTCGCTCCCCGCGATTTTCCCCCATTGCCGCGCGGCGGTATAGCCCAGATAGCCCGTGCCGAACATGGCATAGAGCGCATCGGGAATGGCGGCGAGATAGGCACGGATACCCGCGTTGATCGCGCTGGCCGCGGTGGGCAGGGCGGCGGACAACAGGCCCATCGGTAGCGCCAACAGGATCATGGCATACATGATGTAGAGAAATGTGGGCCGCGCGCGGCGGACATAGGCGTCGGATGATCCGCTTTCGGCGATGATGGTGGCGGCTTGTGTCGCATCGGCGGCGGCGGGCGAGTCGGGCATGGTGGCATCTCCGGCAGGGTGGAGCCGGTGATATAACCAAATCGGTTAAAGTAGGAAAGCGGGCAGCAAAAAGGGCAGGAGCCTGATGGCGCCCGCCCTTTTTGAGAAACCTTTGGTCGGGACGAGAGGATTCGAACCTCCGACCCCCACACCCCCAGTGTGATGCGCTACCAGGCTGCGCTACGTCCCGACCTTGGTTGCCGCCGCCAAGCACCAAGGCTTCGCTGCGGAGGCGCGCCCTATAGGCAGGGAAATGGCCGATGGCAACGGCCCTTTTGCAGGTTGCGCGATTTTTCTCTCCGCGCACCGCTCTCACCGGTTGCCAAACCCGCGCGCGTTGCCTTGCTATGGATTAGCTGCTAGTCGGCGCGCTTTCGGGCATACACCGGGCTTTGGCCAGCGTGATGTGCCCCGCAATCCCAAGCAATGAGGCTGCCTCGTGTCGACCAATCTTCTTCCTGTTCTTGCCGCCGCCACTGCCGGTGGTCCGCCGGCCTGGGTCCAGTTCCTGCCGCTGGTGGCGATGGGCCTGGTCATGTGGTTCCTGTTCCTGCGCCCCCAGATGCAGCAGCAAAAGGCCCACAAGGCCAAGCTGGCAGGCATCAAGAAGGGCGACAATGTGCTGACCGGCGGTGGCTTCATCGGCAAGGTGGTGAAGGTCGAGGACGATTATCTCGACATCGACCTCGGGCCGAACGTGCGCGTGCGCGCCTTGAAGTCCACGATCACCGACGTGATCCCGCCCGCAGGCTCCAAGCCTGCCAACGACTGAATTTGTCCCGCGCGCGCTTGACGGGGGTGGCACGCCACCCCATCTCGCGCCGCATTAATCCTTTCCGGCCCGCCGGTTCAAGCGGGCGCCCCATCGAACGGGCCGCAACACATGCTCGATTTTCCTCGCTGGAAACAGATTCTGCTCTGGCTCCTGACGCTGATTCCCATCGCGGCGGCGGTGCCGTCGATTGCCTCGCTCTCGGGTCTGCCGTGGCCTTCCGCGCTGCCCAATCCGCAGATTGCGCTCGGGCTTGACCTTGCCGGCGGCAGCCATCTGTTGCTCGAGGCCAATGCCGATCAGGTGCGTCAGCAGCGGCTGGAGGCCAAGGAAGAGGAATTGCGGACCGCGCTGAAAAAAGCGGGCAACGTCCACTATGGCGACATTTCCAACCGCGATGGCGCGCTCTCCTTCATGGTGCAGAGCGCTGCCGAGGTGGATGCCGCGCGCGAGGTGCTGGTGCCGTTGACCAATGGCGCGGGGCTGTCGGGCAAGCGGGACTGGGATCTGACCGTGCAGGACACCACCCGCATCGTGTTGACCCCCACGCAGGAAGGCATCGCCGACGCCATCGACAAGGCGATGGATGTCGCCACCGAAGTGGTGCGCAAGCGTATCGACGGCATGGGCACGCGCGAGCCGACCATCATCCGTCAGGGCGCCGACCGTATTGTGGTGCAGGTGCCCGGCCTCAAGGATCCGACCCAGCTCAAATCGCTGCTGGGCCAGACCGCCAAGCTTGAGTTCAAACTGGTCGACCAGACCGGCCTGTCGGGCGGCGTGCTGGCACCTGGCGACGAACTGGTACCCTATGCCAGCAACCAGCTGCCCCCGATTGCGGTGAAGCGGTTGGGCGGCATCAAGGGCGACCGTCTGACCGACGCCAAGCAGAGCTTTAGCCAGCATAACGAGGCGGTGGTATCGATCACCTTCGATACGCAGGGCGGCGAGCAGTTCGCACGCCTGACCAGCGAGAACGTCGGGAAGCCTTTCGCGATCATCCTCGATGGCAAGGTGCTCTCCGCCCCCAACATCAACGAAGCGATCATGGGCGGCAGCGCGCAGATCTCGGGCAGCTTCACCGTGGAAAGCGCCAACCAGCTCGCCATCGCGTTGCGCTCTGGCGCTCTACCGGTCGATCTGCGGGTGGTTGAGGAGCGCACCGTCGGGCCCGACCTTGGCGCCGATTCGATCCACAAGGGCGTGATCGCCATGCTGGTGGGCACGGGGATCGTGGTGCTGTTCATGGCGGTCACCTATGGCCGCTTCGGCATCTATGCCAACGCCGCCGTGATTCTCAACGTGCTGATGATCCTTGGCATCATGGCCTTTTTCAACACCACACTCACCCTGCCCGGCATTGCCGGTTTCGTGCTGACCATCGGTGCCGCGGTGGATGCCAACGTGCTCATCAACGAGCGTATCCGCGAGGAACGCCATCGTGGGCGCAAGGTGTTTCAGGCCATCGAACTGGGCTACAAGGAAGCCAGCCGCACGATTTTCGACGCCAACATCACCCACCTGATCGCCGCCACGCTGATGTTTGAATTTGGCTCCGGCCCGATCAAGGGTTTCGCGGTGGTGCTGGGTATCGGTATCGTCACCTCGGTGTTCACCGCCGTTTTCCTGACCCGCATGTGGGCGTCGAACTGGCTGCGCGCCAAGCGGCCGCACGAAATCACGATTTAAGGGGCGGAAAATCATGCGTCTTCTCAAACTCGTCCCCGAGCATACCAACATCCGCTTTCTGCGGTGGCAGTGGCCGACCACGATCCTGAGCCTTGTGCTGATGATCGGCAGCGCTGTGCTGCTGTTCACCCATGGGCTGAACATGGGCGTGGACTTTGTCGGCGGCCAGATGATCCGCGTCACCTTTACCCAGAGCGCTGAGGCGCCGATCGCGCAATTGCGCGGCGAGGTCGAGCATCTGGGCTATGGCGAGCCGATCATCCAGACCTTTGGCGCGCCCAATGCGGTATCGATCCGCCTGCGCCTGCCCGAGGGCAGCGACAAGAACACCGGCCTTGCCGAGCAGATGGCCAACACCGTGAAGGGCGCCATCGCCAAGACCCATGCCGACGCGCGCTTTGACGGCGTGGACACGGTGTCGGGCAAAGTGTCAAAGGAACTGGGCTGGACCGCGTTCAAGGCGCTGGGCTTTGCCTCGATCGCCATCTCGATCTTCATCTGGTTCCGCTTCGAATGGCAGTTCGGCGTGGGCGCTCTCATCAGCCTTATCCACGACGTTCTGCTGGTGTTGGGCCTGTTTGCGGTCACGCAGATGGAGTTTGACCTGACCATAGTGGCTGCCTTGCTGACTGTGATCGGTTATTCGCTCAACGATACGATTGTGGTCTATGACCGTATCCGCGAAAACCTGAAGAAATTCCGCAAGATGCCGCTGCCCGAGTTGCTCGACCTGTCGGTCAACGAGACGCTGGCGCGTACGATCGTGACCTCGCNNCAACGAGACGCTGGCGCGCACGGTGGTGACCTCGGGCACGATGCTGATCACGCTGCTGGCGCTTTTGATCCTTGGCCCCAAGGTGATCTTCGGCTTCTCGGCGGGTCTCATTCTGGGGATCGTGGTCTGCACCTATTCCTCGATCTATGCCGCCGCGCCGATGTTGATCTGGCTCAAGGTCAATCCGTCGAGCTTTGTTCCCACCGAGGGGGACAAGGGCGAGGCGGCGTCGGCTTAAGGATTGCAGGGAGGCTCTTGCTTCACGGCTGCCTCCCAAATCCCCACCAGCCGTGCCGCATTGGCATCCCAGCTAAAACCGGAAGCGTGGGCGGCCACATCGCCTTGCAGTGGCGGCGTGGCCAGTAGATCGCGCAAGGCCTCGGCAATCGCGGGGCCGGTGCGTTGGGCGATGCGGCCGGCTTTCGGGCTTGTCACGACCTCGCGCGCGCCGCCGATGTC
>DDES01000090.1 GCA_002336765.1 Novosphingobium sp. UBA1948
TGCGCGAAGTTCTGCTTGAAATAGTCGTAGAGCAGGCGCGACTTGCGGCTCAGCACGGCAATCGGCGTATCCGTGCCCATCGAGCCGAGCGGATCGTCACCATTGCGGCCCATCGGCTCGAGGAAGCGCGAAATGTCTTCCTGCGTATAACCAAAGGCCTGCTGGCGATCGAGCAGCGAGGTGGTCTCCACCGGCAGCTGCGCCAGTTCCGGCTCGACAACTTCCAGATCCTTGAGGTTGTACTGGGCGTGGCTCAGCCATTCCTCGTAAGGCTCCGCATTGGCCAGCTGGGCCTTGATTTCCTCGTCCTCGATGATGCGGCCTTCGGCAAAGTCGATCAGCAGCATACGACCCGGTTGCAGGCGCCACTTGCGCACGATCTTCTCTTCGGGGATCGGCAGCACGCCGCTTTCCGACGCCATCACCACGATATCGTCGTCGGTCACAAGGAAGCGCGCGGGGCGGAGGCCATTGCGGTCCAGCGTGGCGCCGATCTGGCGGCCATCGGTGAAGGCCACGGCGGCGGGGCCGTCCCACGGTTCCATCAGCGCGGCATGGTATTCGTAGAATGCACGGCGCTCGGGGCTCATCAGCGGATTGCCCGCCCAGGCCTCGGGGATCAGCACCATCATCGCGTGCACAAGGCTGTAGCCACCGGCCACCAGCAGTTCGAGCGCATTGTCGAGGCTGGCCGTGTCCGACTGGCCATGCGGGATGATCGGCCACATCTTGTCGAGATCGGGGCCCATCAGGTCCGACTGCATGGTGCGGCGGCGGGCGTTCATCCAGTTCACATTGCCGCGAACCGTGTTGATCTCGCCATTATGCGCGATGAAGCGGAAAGGATGCGCCAGCTTCCAGCTCGGGAAGGTGTTGGTCGAGAAGCGCTGGTGGACCAGACCCAGCGCCGAGACGCAGAGCGGGTTGGTCAGATCGGGATAGAAGCTGCCCACCTGCGTGGCCAGCAGCAGACCCTTGTAAACAATGGTGCGGCTGGAGAAGCTGGGCATATACAGTTCGGTCAGGCCGGGCAGCGAGTGCTTTTCGGCCAGCGCCTTGAGCGGGTTCTGCACCTGCTTGCGGATGGCAAGGATCTTGCGCTCGAACGCGTCCTGATCGGCGCAATTCTCGCCGCGCGCGATGATGCACTGGCGGATCACCGGCATCGATTCGAGCACAGCCTTGCCCAGACCATCGGTGTTCACCGGCACATCGCGCCAGCCGATCAGCGTCTGGCCTTCCTTGGCAAGGAACTTCTCGAAATGCTCGACCACGAAATTGCGGCTCGCCTCGTCGCGCGGCAGGAAGCACATCGCCACGGCATAATCGCCCTCGGCCGGCAGCGTCAGGCCCGCGCCCTTGGCCCAATCGCGCAGCAGCGCGTCGGGGATCTGGATCAGGATGCCCGCACCATCGCCCAGCAGGGGATCGGCGCCCACGGCACCGCGATGGTCAATATTTTTCAGAATCTCCAGCGCCTGGGTAATGATGGCATGGCTTTTCTGGCCCTTGATATGGGCAACAAAACCAACACCGCACGCATCGTGCTCGTTACGCGAATCATAGAGGCCCTGGGGCTCTGGAAATCCCATCGACTATCAACCCTGCATCATTCCGCACTGCCGCCCCTGCGACAGATTTGGATGTGAACCCTGAGATTTGGAGCGCGAATCCCCCACCCGCAAGCTGCAGGGGAGGGCTACGCAAGATTTCCCATGACGATTGAGAGCAGGTTTTGCAACCGCGAATGGCCCGAAAAGGCGCATTTGCCTTTCAGGGGATGCAAGGAATAGCAATTCCTGTGGCGCTTTTGCGTCGCTTTGATGCGCGCGGGGCGGGGGGAAATGAAACTATTTAACCTCGCGCAGGGCGTTGAGAGCGGTGCGCAGGGCCTGACTCGTGCCATCGACCGGAGCGCTCTGCGGCTGGGCCGGAGCAGGGGCTTTGGCCGCATCGGCGCTGCGGCGACGTTCCATCGCAATGGCCAGCCGCTCGATCAACTCGACATGGCTGAGCGCATCGATCGGCGCGCGGGCGATATGCTCGGCGGCGCTGGGGCCTTGCGCGGGCGGCAGCGGGAAACCGGCGGGCTTGGTCGTTTCCGGCGGCGAGGGAGCGGGTTCGGCCACAGGTTGCGGTTCGGTGGCGATGAAGGGCGTCTCGCTCTCCAGCCAGGCCGAAGAGAGGGCGGGGACCGGAGCAGGGGCGGGCGCCAAGGGCGCCGCGGCCTCGAAAGCGGGCACCACCGGCGCGACGGGCGCCAGCACTGGCATCGGCTCGACAAGCGGCTCCGGACGGGCCACGGTTTCGATCACGGGCGCCGGTTCGATCACGGGCGGCGTGAAAACCCGTGGCGCCTCGTGGGCCACAGGCTCCGGCGCAAAGGCCGCGGGAGCAAGGGGCGGCGGGGTATAGGGCGCATAGGCCTGCGGCGCCGGAGCCAGCGCTTCGGGCGGCACATGGTCAAAGCCTTGCGGGCCCAGTTCGGCATGGGCGCGGATCGGCGCGCGCAGCGGTGCGTCGGGATGGGCATCCACCTCGCGCAGGCGGATGCGCTCCTCGCTCGGCCACACGGGTTCGGCTGGGGCGGCAGGTCGGGTGGCAGGGCGCAACATTTTCATCACGCCCCAGCCCAGTGCCGCGCCCACAGCAGCAAACAACGCCGCGATCAGGAAGCGCGCCGTGTTGCCCAGCGGCGGGGTGGCCATCGGCAGGATCAGATCCAGCCCGCTGGCCAGCACCATGCGCTCGATAATCGCGCCACGCACCGCCAGCGAGGACAGCGCGAAAGTCACCGCGAACCACACCGGCACGATGGTCGCCATCAGCGGATGGGCCAGCAAGGCCTGCCAGCCCGAACGGCTCTGGCGTGAAGGTCCCGGTTGATGTCGCGCAGCCACAGTAGCCAACTTTCACAATCCCGTCTTGCCTGTCCGCGCGCGACTCGCTGCCTTATGCGGCGGCGTTCAGCGCGGTTCGTGCCGTATCGGGTGCCAGTTTTTGGTAAACATCGAGATAACGACGGGCATTGCTGGCCCAGTCATGCGCCACTTCCACATGCACGCGGCCCGCGTCAAGCCGCGCCTGCCAGTTCGAGCGATCCGACAGCAATCCGGCCAGCGCGGCGGCGCAGGCGGCGGGATCATCGGGGGTGAACAGCGTGCCAGTGACGCCGTCGGTCATCAGTTCGCGATGCCCGCCCACGTCGCTGGCCGCCACCAGCTTGCCCTGCGCCATCGCCTCCAGCGGCTTGAGCGGCGTGACCAGATCGGTCAGGCGGCTTTTCTTGCGCGGATAGGCCATGATGTCGCACAGCGCGTAATAGAGTTCGACTTCCTTATGCGGCACGCGGCCCATAAAGCGGATCGCCTCGCGCGCCGGCGAGGCCTCGGCTTGCGCGCGCAGCGCCGCCTCCATCGGCCCGCCGCCGACCAGCAGCAGCCGCGCGTCGGGATGAACCGCGGTGAGCGCGGGCATGGCGGCGATCAGGTCGTCGATGCCTTCATAGTCATAGAAGCTGCCGATAAAGCCGATCACCGGACCGTCTCCCAGCCCCAATTTCGCGGCCAGCGCCGGATCGCGCGGCACCGGCGATCCGAACAGCGCCAGATCGACGCCATTGGGCATGATCGTGATGCGCTGGGCGGCATTGCCGCGCGCTACCAGATCCTGCTTCAGACCGTTGCAGATCGTCACCACCGCATTGGCGCCCGCCACCACATGGTTTTCCAGCGTGCGGGTCAGGACATATTTCACATCGCCCTCGCGCCCCGTGCCATTGCCCACGGCGGCATCTTCCCAGAAGGCGCGGATTTCATAGACCAGCGGAATGCCCAGCTTTTTCGATACGCGCAAAGCCGCCATGCCGCATAGCGCGGGCGAATGGGCGTGGAGCACATCGGGGCGCCATTCCTGGCACGCCTGCTCGATGGTGCGGGCAAAGGCGCCGATCTCGCGCCATTCGCGCAGTCCCACCGGCCCCTTGGCCTCGCCCCGCGTGCGATAGAAGGTCAGCCCTTCGGCCTCCTCGCAATCGGGGCCTTCGGCGTAATGCCGCAGGCCGGTCACTCCGCGCACCTCCAGCCCGAGGCCTTGCTGGGCCTTCAGGATCGCGCGGGTGCGGAACGTGTAGCCGCTGTGCAGCGGCAGCGAATGGTCGAGAACGTGCAGGATGCGTGTCATGGCCATTTTTCTAGGCGATAAAGGCTTAACGTCCCGTCAACCGCTGCTTGCTATGACCGGCAGGATAGCTGGACCCATGCCCCGATTCCGTCGGCTGTGGGCTAAGGCGCGGAGTACCTACGGATGATTGACTATTTCGCCATTGCCCTGACCCATGCGTTGATCGCGCTGGCGGCGCTGCGCCTGTTGACGCGCAACGATCTCGACCGCGATCCCGCGCCGGGCGAGCCGGAACCCGCGCCCGAAATCAAGGGCCCCTCCGCCCCCAAGCGTCGGGAGATGCGCCGTGCTTGATCTTTTTCTCACCGGTTTTGTCGCGCTGATCCTGCTGATGGGACTGCGGCGCCCGTTCATCTGGGTGCTGGCCTATCTCTATGTGGACATCGTCTCGCCGCAGAAGATCTCCTATGTGCTGCTGACCAATATCCAGCTCTCGTTGATCGTGTTCCTGCTGGCGGTGGTCGGCTGGCTGTTCTTCGACAACAAGGAAGGCTCGCGCCTCAGCTTCCGCCAGGTGCTGATGGTCATCCTGCTGGCCTATTGCTTTGTCACCACGCAATCGGCCGAATGGCCCAAGGAAGCGGCCGACAAATGGTCGTGGGTGTGGAAGTCGCTGGTCTTCGCGGTGTTCCTGCCGCTCACGCTTCGCACGCGCCTGCGTATCGAATCGGCGGCTCTGGTGATGGTGCTCTCGGCGGGCGCGCTGATTATCGACGGCGCGATCAAGACGCTGGCGGGCGGCGGCGGCTATGGCGCGCTCAAGTTCTTCATCAACGACAACACCGGCCTCTATGAAGGTTCGACGCTGGCCTGCGTGTCGATCGCGATCATTCCGCTGGCGCTGTGGCTGGCCAAGGATGGCACGATCTTTCCCGCCAACAGCCGCACGCGCCTGTTCGCCTATGCGCTGGTATTTGCCGCGCTGCTGATTCCCGTCGGCACCGAGGCGCGCACCGGCCTGCTCTGCGCGGGCTTCCTTGCCGTGCTGATGATGCGCGCGGTGAAATACCGCTGGCTCTATGTGCTCGGCCTGATCGGCGCCTTTTTCCTGGTGCAGCCCTTCCTGCCGTCGAGCTTCTCGACCCGTATGGGCACGATCCAGAACAACGAGACCGACCAGTCGGCGGCCACCCGCATTCAGGTGTGGAAATGGACCATCGGCTATGCGGCGGACCATCCCTTTGGCGGCGGCTTCGATTCCTATCGCGGCAACAAGCTGATGGTGAAGACCACCGAATCGGACGACAGCGGCTCGATCGCCACCCAGACCACCACCAGCAGCGTGATCGATCAGGGCCGCGCCTTCCACTCGGCCTATTTCGAGATGCTGGGTGAACAGGGCTGGCCGGGTCTGGCGCTGTGGCTGACCTTGCAGGTGAGCGGGCTGATCCAGCTTGAAACCGTGCGCCGCCGCTTGCGCAAGAGCGAGGCGCCCGCCGACCGGCGCGACGCCGATCTGGCGCTGGCGCTGCAACAGGGCCACTTCGTCTATCTGCTGGGCGCCTGCTTCGTGGGTATCGCCTATCAGCCCTTCGTCTACATGTTGATCGGCCTGCAGATCGCGCTGGTGCAGCAGGTGCGCCG
>DDES01000006.1 GCA_002336765.1 Novosphingobium sp. UBA1948
GGCGGCGGCGGCGGCGGCGGTGGCGGGGGTTCGTCCTTGATGTCGACCGTGGTCACTTTCTTCAAGATCTGCTTGGCTGCCGAATAGGCAAGCCCAGTGACCAGAGCGTAACCGACAGCGATGTGAATCAAGGCAACGATGACGATCGCGGTAACGCGGTTACCACTTAGTTGTTGATCAGCGTAGGCCATTCAGACGCATCACTCCATTCAAACGCCTGGCAAAAAACCAGACAGGCCACGAATCACTCCCCAAAGAGGGGTAACGCGCGGTAAAACTCATATCCACCCTGCCGGATATACCGGAAAAGTCAGGCCAATCCGAAAGTCGGGCTTGCCTGACCGTTGCAGGCCTCCTTTGGTGGGGGCCTTTATTTTTTGTGAACTTAGCCAGCTTGCCGACCCCACGCAACGCCTTATCGGCGAAGCGAGGCCGTTCACTAAGGATTCATATGTGTTAAGGCGCTTAAAACAGCAAGCGCGAAGTCAGGCGACGGATTTTCGGGCGGATGTCCAGAATTACGCGGAGAATCAGGCCATGAATTCCATATTTCTGCGAGTTTCACGCGGGTTTGCCGCTGGGGCCGCGATGGTTCTGGCGATGCCCCCGGCACAGGCTGCCGAGCCCGTTACGCAAAACGTCGTACGGCCCTATTCAGACCTCGCGGACCTTGCCGAATCGGCGCCGCTGGTGATTCTGGCCGAGATTCGCACCGTGATTCCACTTAATCCACCCGTTGCCGGTCAGGCCAGCGCGCGCTTCTATGTCGAGGCGCGCGGGCTGGAGGCACTGCGTGGCGTCATGCCGGCCGGACAGGAGCTGCGCTATCTTGCCGATGTCGCGCTGGACGCCAAGGGCAAGCCGGTGATCGGCAAGAAGGCGCGTGTCCTGCTGTTCTCGCGCGCGGTGGCGGGGGGCAATGGCGAGATCCAGTTGGTGGCGGCCGATGCGCAATGGGCGTGGGATGCCGCGCTTGATGCGCGGGTCCGTGCTGTGCTGGCCGATTTTTCCAGTCCCGCAGTGCCGCCGCGCATCACGGGGATCAGCATGGCGCTCTATCAACAAGGCGATCTGGCGGGCGAGGGCGAGACACAGATCTTCCTCAACACCGCCAATGGCGCGCCCGCCGCGATCATTGTGCAGCATAAGGCGGCGCAGCCGGTGCGCTGGACCGTGTCCTTCTCCGAAGTGGTGGACGCCAGCGGCCAGCCCCCCGCCGCCGAGACGCCGACTTGGTATCGCCTTGCCTGTTTCCTGCCGCCGATGTTGCCGCCTGCGGCCAATGTTGGCGAAACGCAGGAGGCCAAGGATCACGCCCTAGGCGACTATCTGCTGGTGCTGCGTGAACTGGGGCCTTGCGGGCGGACACAGGCGAAATAGGCTCCTGCCTGCCGACGCGGAATCGGCGCCTTGCCCTTCGGGCGATTGCCCCCTATCGGAGCGTTCCGAAAGGGGCTTCCTATGACCGATACCACCAACACTTCCGCCAAACCGCCGCTGCGCATCGCGCTGGCCGGCCTTGGAACGGTGGGCGCTGGCGTGATTCGGCTGATGGAGGCCAATGCCGATCTGATCGCCCGCCGTGCGGGGCGTCCGGTGGTGGTCACGGTGGTGTCCGCGCGCGACCGCCTGCGCAACCGCGGGGTCGATCTCTCGCCCTATGCGTGGGAAGACGACATGACCGGCATCGCCGCGCGCGATGATGTCGATGTGGTGGTCGAACTTGTGGGCGGCTCGGATGGCCCCGCGCTGACGCTGGCGCGCAACGCCATCGCGCAGGGCAAGGCGCTGGTGACCGCCAACAAGGCGATGATCGCGCATCACGGCATGGCGCTGGCGCAGGCCGCCGAGGCGCGCGGCGTGGCCATGCGTTTCGAGGCGGCGGTGGCGGGCGGTATCCCCGTGATCAAGGGGCTGCGCGAAGGCGCGGCGGCCAACCGTGTCGAGCGGCTCTATGGCATCCTCAACGGCACCTGCAACTATATCCTCTCCACGATGGAGGACACGGGCCGCGACTTCGCCGAGGTTCTCGATGAGGCGCAGCAGAAGGGCTATGCCGAGGCCGATCCCACCTTCGACATCGAAGGCATTGACGCGGCGCACAAGCTCTCGATCCTGTCGGCCATCGCGTTTGGCGCCAAGATCGATTTCGCCAGCGTGGACACGCAGGGCATCAGCCGCATTCTGGCCGCCGATATCGCGCAGGCCGATGCGCTGGGCTATTGCATCCGCCTGATCGGCACGGCCGAGGCCGATGCCGGACCCGACGGTACGCCCGGTCTGTTCCAGCGCGTGGCGCCGCATCTGGTGCATTTCGACAATCTGCTGGCCCATGTCGATGGTCCGACCAACGCGGTGGTGGTGGAAGGCAATTTCTCGGGCCGCCTGCTGTTTCAGGGCGCGGGCGCGGGCGACGGCCCGACCGCCAGCGCGGTGGTGGCCGATATTATCGACATCGCGCGCGGCATGGATACCGGATTCGAGGCCGATATGGCCTTCTCGATCCCTGTTGCGGGTCTGGAAGACATGGCGCCGGCGCCTTCGGGTCATCGCCTTGGCCGTTCCTATATCCGCTTCTTTGTAGCGGATCGCCCCGGCGTGCTCGCCGAGATCACGGCGGCCATGCGCGATGCGGGCGTCTCCATCGAAAGCCTGATCCAGAAGGGTCGCGCGGGCGAGGGTGGCGAGGTGTTGGTGGCGTTGGTGACGCATGAGGGGCCGGAAAGCGCGGTTTCCGAAGCGCTGCGCCTGCTCGATGGATCGCCCAGCATCGTCGGTCAGCCTCTGGTGATGCAGATTTTGGGCGCTTGATGGGTGCCGCTAGTCAGGCGCGAAGGCGATTGGCTGGCCCTTAAAACGCTCCGAATGCGATTTAACGCGCATTGAACGCTTGTCGCTTCTCGACAAGATGGTCCGGCGTGTCTAAGCGCCCTGCTTGCGCATAGGTATTCGCCTAGAGTCTCCGCGCCCCGCCATTGCTAAATGCCAACGCCAAAATCCGAGGAATTGGGACACCATGACCAACACGCCCGCCAGTAAGGTTCTCGACCGCGTTCTCGTGCTTGAAATGGTGCGCGTCACCGAAGCGGCCGCCATCCATTCGGCCCGCCTGATCGGGCGCGGCGATGAAAAGGCTGCTGACGCCGCCGCTGTGGAGGCTATGCGCGAAAAGCTCAACGAGCTTCCGATCGACGGCACCGTGGTGATCGGCGAGGGCGAGCGCGACG
>DDES01000129.1 GCA_002336765.1 Novosphingobium sp. UBA1948
GTCTCGGTGAACTCGTCGATGTTCGCGCGCGTGCCTGGGCCCGCGCTCTTCGACGCGATCGAGGCGACGATTTCGGCATAATGCACGGTCGCGACCGACGAGACTGCCGCGACGATCGGGATCGTCGCCTGGCCACCGCACGTCACCATATTGACGTTCGCTGCGTCGAGATGGTCGTCGCCATTGACCACCGGGATCACATAGGGGCCGATCGCCGCGGGGGTCAGGTCGATCATCACCTTGCCCGCGCCCGTCACCACATCGCTATGCCCCTGATGCGCAGCCGCCGAGGTCGCGTCGAAGACGATGCCGATCTCCGGCCACACCGAAAGCGTCTGGAGTCCTTCGATGCCTTCGGCCGTGGTGGCGACGCCCATGCGTTCGGCACGCGCCAGCCCGTCAGACGCGGGATCGATTCCGACCATTGCACCCACCTCCAGAACCTCGGAGGTCCGCATGATCTTGATCATCAGGTCGGTACCGATATTGCCCGATCCGATGATCGCTGCCTTCCTCTTCGTCATGATCACGCCTCCTCGAACGTAAAGCCGGCTTCGCCCAGTCCGCCGATCTTCGCGACAACCCGGTCGCCGCGATTGAGCGCGACCATCGGGCCGAGCGCGCCGGTCAGCAGGATGTCACCGGCCTTCAGGCCTTCGCCCATCGCCGACAGCGTCCGCGCCAGCCAGGCGGCGGCATTGAGCGGGTGGCCCAGGCACGCGGCGCCAGCACCCAGCGAGACGAGATTGCCGTTCACTTCCAGCGCCATGCCGCAGGTGTAGAGATCGAGCCCGTCGAGCGCGTGGCGATCCTTGCCCAGCACGAAGAAGGCGGACGATCCATTGTCTGCCACCGTGTCGGCGAAGCTGATCTTCCAGTCGGCGATGCGGCTGTCGACGATTTCGATCGCGGCATGCACCGTGGCGACGGCGGCGGCGACCTGTTCGGGTGTGGTGCCGGGCGAGGGCAGATCGGCGCCCAGCACAAAGGCGATTTCCGCCTCGGCCTTGGGCTGGATGCAGCGTGCGGGATCGAGGAAGCCGCCATCGGCCACTTCCATATCATCGAACAGAACGCCGAAATCGGGCTGGTCCACGCCGAGCTGGGTCTGCACCGCCTTGGCCGTCAGGCCCGCCTTGCGGCCGACAATCTTGCGGCCCTGCGCCTCCCAGAAGCGCGTGTTGATTTCCTGCACGGCATAGGCGCCCGCAATATCCACCGGCTCCAGATAATCGCGCAGCGGCGGCACCGCCCCGCCGGTATAGGCATCGCGCAGCAGCCTGGCTGCCGCCTCGTGGCTTTGAGTCATGCTTTGTGTCCTCTCCAGACGTGATGGTGATTTTCTAGGACCGGAAGGGGCTTGGCACCAGAGCGTGGGTTTGCTAATTTCTCACCATATGAAAAATACGATCCCCCTGATCTCGGCGACGCAGCGTACGCTGGCGATGCTGGAGGCGGTCCTTGCGGATCGCGGGGCGAGCAGTGTGTCGGCGCTGGCCCGTGGGCTGGGCCTGCCGGTGGCCACCGCGCACCGACAGGTGGCCACGCTGGTGGCCGAGGGTTATCTGGCACCGGCGGGCCACGGGCGCCATATTGCGGGCCCGCGTTTGCGGGCGCTGCTCGGGCTGGTGGGGGATGTGCAGGTGATGGCCAATGTCGCCGCCCCCATGCTGCACCGGCTGGCCACGCGCTTTGGCGGGGTGGCGCAGATGGGCACGTTCGAGAATGATATGGTGACCTATCGCGTCAAGACCGGCGAGGCGGCGGGCAATCTCTTCACGAGGGTTGATATGCAGTTGGAGGCCTATTGCTCGGGCATGGGCAAGGTGTTGCTGGCCTATCTGCCGGAAGAGGATCGCGCGGCCTATCTGGCGGGCGGGCCGTTTGTGGCGCTGACCCCCACCACCATCACCGATCCTGCCGTTCTGGCCGAGGAACTGGCCGAGGTGGCGCGGCAGGGCCATGCTCAGGATCGTGGCGAGAGTGCATCGGATCTGTTCTGCCTGTCTGTGCCGGTGCGCCACCCCGATGGATCGGTGCCCGCCGCGATCTCGCTCTCGCGTCTGGGCGAGGAGGCACGCGCGCTCGATCCGCGCCTGCTGGCCGCCTTGCAGGAGGTCGCCCGGGCGGTGGAGCAGACCTGCTTTGGCGCATCAACCGGCTGAAACCGGCTCCAGCCAGCGGTCACGGATAGCGACGCGGGCGCCCAGCCGCTCGAAGATCTTGGTGAGGCCATAGATCGTGCGGTTGAAAAACACGAAATCGGGCGCGGCGCCGGCGAAACTGTCCTGCCGCATCAGATCCTGCAGAAAGGGCATGCCGCGCGCAGAATAGTCGCCCATGCCGAAATCGAAACGCGCATGCCGCAGCGGCTCGGCGGACCATTCGCCAAAGGGGCGGGTGAAGCGTTCGTAGAGATCGTCGGTCAGGCGGTCGGCGGGCACGCCCAGTTCGGCATAGGCGGCAAAGGCCTGTTCCTTGTCAATGGCGACATGGGCGGCCAGCAAACGCGGCATAGCCTTGCGGAAATGCGGCGGAAAGCGTTTGACGCAGCCGAAGTCGAGCAGGCCGATGCTGCCATCCTCGCGGAACAGGATATTGCCGGGATTGGGATCGACATGGGCCACGCCATGCACCCGCACGCATTCGACAAAGACATCATAGAGTGCCTGCGCGGCGCGGTCGCGGATGTCCTGTGGCGGATCGCTCTCCAGCCAGCGGTCGAGATGTTGGCCGCCGAGCAGGGTGGTGGTGAGCACCCGTTCGGTGGAGAAGGGGGAGATCACCTGCGGGATCTCGACATGGGGCGTGGTGATGAGCGAGCGCAGCAGGCGCGTGTTCTCCGCCTCGATGCGGAAATCGACCTCCTCGGCCAGCCTTGCCTCGATCTCGTCGAGCGCGGCGCGCAGCAGCGGTCCCTCGGGCAAGGGGCGCGACAGGTTGCGCAACAGGGCGATGTCGCTGGCCATCGCCTCGCGCACGCCGGGATATTGCACCTTGACCACCACCTTGCGTCCGTCGGTCAGCATGGCGTGGTGCACCTGTCCGATGCTGGCGGCGGCGAAGGCCTCATAGTCAAAGCCGAGGAAGGCCGCTTCGGGCGCGATCCCCCAATCGCCTTCCACCACCTTGCGCACCAGCGGGCGGCTGAGCGGGGGTACGCGGTAGAAGCTCTTTTCCAGCTCGCGCTGATAGGCGGGGGGCAGAACACCCAGCTCCATTCCCAGCATCTGCCCCAGCTTGGTGGCCGTGCCGCGCAACTGGCTGAGCGCTTCGAACAGGCGGCGGGCATTGGCATTGTCGAGCGCGGCGCGGTCGGCCTGTTGGGCCTCGGTCGAGAGGAAGGGGCGTTTGAGCCGGTGCCCCATTTCGCCCGCCGCGATGCGGGCGGCGGCCTTACCCAGCGTGCCCGCGCGGGCCAGTTTGCCGGTGGCCAGTTCCTCAGCCATCGCTGCGCTCCATAAAGCGGCGCTTGGCCTTGAGGGCGCGTTCGCGTAGCGTGCCACCTGTGTCCGTCAAGGTGCTGAAATGCCCTAAAACATGGGTGCGCAACAGAAACAGGGCGGTGTCGGTCAGCTTGCCGATCAGTGCGGTTTGCAGCACATCGCCGATGATTGCGCTGGTCTGGTCCACCAGCCGCGTGGTGTTGTCGAAATGGTCGGAACTGTCGGCCAGCCAATAGGCGAAGATACCGGTCAGGTAGTCCCAGAACAGGCGCGGCATGATATCGCGGAAGGGCTGGTCGGGGATTTCGCCCGCCTCGATGGCGGCGTCGATCAGTTCGACCACGATGGAATCGAGCAATGCGCGCGCCTCGGACAGATGCGCGGCGGCGCCGAAGGGCGATTGCCAGGTCAACGCGAAAATCTCGCGCAGGAACTCGCGCTGGCCCTGCCAGCATGTCAGTTCGGTCTCGATCAGTTGCTGGATCTGTTCGCGCAGCGTCAACTCGTGGAAATCGGGATAGGCCTTCAGACGCTCGATCACCTGCCGCTGCACCTGCGCGCAGGCGGCATAGGCGAGGCGCTCCTTGGTGGGGAAATAATTGTAGATCGTGGCCTCGCCCATGCCTGCCGCGCGGGCGATCTCGCGCATGGTGGCGGCGCGAAAGCCCTTGTCGGTGATGATATCCACGCCGGCTTCCAGCAAGCGTTGGCGGCTGCGTTCCTGATCTTCGGCGGAAAGGCGCATTCCTGCCTCTTTATGAAAATGACTCGATATAAAGACAGTCTATATCGGAATTAAAAAAGAGTCGATTCATTTTAATCGATGAGCATCGTGCGTGGCCGTTGGTTGCCGCCCAGTGTTTGAACGGCCAGAGGCGCCTGTTATCGCTTAGGCGGGGGGCGGGCCGCAGCGCTCTGCTGGCAGACGCTCCTTCCAAGGCTCGGGAAATTTGATCCATCCCCTTGTGTGGCCGATTGGCAACACTATCTCCTGAGCAACAGGAGGAAGCATCGCTCATGAACCTCGAAAAATTTACTGATCGCGCCAAGGGTTTTCTGCAAGCCGCCCAAGTGGTGGCCATCCGCATGAACCATCAGCGCATTACCGCCGAACATATCCTGAAAGCCCTGCTGGAGGACAGTGAGGGCATGGCCAGCGGGCTGCTCACGCGGGCGGGCGGCAATCCCGCCATCGCCAGTGGCGAGGTGGACAAGGCTTTGGCCAAGATCCCCGCCGTTTCCGGCTCGGGCGCGCAGGCGCAGCCGGGTCTGGACAATGACGCCGTGCGCGTGCTGGACAGTGCCGAGCAGATTGCGGCCAAGAGCGGCGACAGTTTCGTCACCGTCGAGCG
>DDES01000088.1 GCA_002336765.1 Novosphingobium sp. UBA1948
AGGTGCAGAACTTGTCGCAGCCTTCCTGCACGGTGAGGAACGCGGTCGGCCCCACATTGCGCCGCTTGGGCAGGGCGCCGAACTTGGTTTCGGCGGGCATGTCGGTGTCGGTCACACGCTCGCCATCCACGGCGCGGGCGATCATTTCGGGCAGGCGGTGATAGGCCTGCGGGCCGACCACCATCTTCACCGCAGGCGCGCGGGCCATGATTTCCTCGCCCTCGGCCTGCGCCACGCAACCGGCCACGGCGATCAGCGGCGGGGTGCCATCCTCGCGCCGCGAATCCTTGGCCAGACGCCCGATGTCGGAATAGACCTTTTCGGCGGCTTTCTCGCGGATATGGCAGGTGTTGAGCACCACCAGATCGGCCTCCTCGCCCTCGGGCGCGGGGCTAATGCCTTGGGCGGCCAGCAATTCTTCCATGCGCTGCCCGTCATAGACGTTCATCTGGCAGCCGAAGCTTTTGACTCGGTAGGTGCGGGGGGGCGTGATCTGGACCATAGGGCGCGCCGTTACGCCAGTTTTGCGCGGAATTGAAGAGGGCGTGTCCGGTTCTGCTTGCAAGGGCACTGTATTACTCTAGAATAACACCTGTTGACGAGACCAGCAGGACGCATCCCATGTTCGACTTCCTTCGCAAGCAGTTCATCGATGTTATCGAGTGGCAGGAGACGCCGGGCCAGGTGGCATGGCGGGTGCCTTTCGACGGGCACGAGATCCAGAATGGCGCGCAGCTTACCGTGCGCGAGGGGCAATTGGCGGCCTTTATCAACGAGGGCGCGGTGGCCGACTATTTCGGCGCCGGTCTGCATACGCTGGAAACCGCGAACCTGCCGGTGCTCACCAGCCTGATGAACTGGGACAAGGGCTTCCGCTCGCCCTTCAAATCCGACGTCGTGTTTGTCAGCCTCAAGGAGCAGGCGGGTCATAAATGGGGCACGCCCCAGCCGATAACGGTGCGCGATGCCGAATTCGGTGCGATCCGTTTGCGGGCCTTTGGTACGTTCTCGTTCAAGGTGGCCGATCTCAAGCTGTTCATCGAGAAAGTGCTGGGCACCACACAGGAAGTGTGGGCCGACGGCCTCGAAACGCAATTGCGCAGCGCCATCGTCACCGCGATCGCCACCGCGCTCGGCAGCAGCGGCATCGCCTTCCTCGATCTGGCGGCCAACCAGCAAAAGCTGTCGGACACGATCAAGGTGGAAGTGGACAAGGCTTTCGCGGCATGGGGTCTGGCCTGCCCCAGCTTCTTTGTCGAAAGCATCAGCCTGCCCGAAGAGGTGCAGACCCATCTGGACAAGGGTTCCTCGATGCGCGTGCTGGGCGATATGGCGGGCTATACCCGCTTTCAGGCGGCGCAGGCGCTGGATAATCCTTCGGCTGGCGATGGCATCGGCGGGATCGGTGCGGGCGTGGCGGCGGCCAGTATGCTGGGCAATGCGATGAGTAGTGCCTTGGGGGGCGGGGTTTTGGGTGCGGCGCAGGCGCCCAGCCAGACTTTGGCCGAAGATCCCTTCGCCCTGCTGGAAAAGCTGCACAAACTGCTCACGCTGGGCGCGATCACACAGGTCGAGTTTGACGCCAAAAAGGCCGAAATCCTTGCGCGGGTGAAGTAAAGGGCAGGGCTGGGGGAACAGGCGGTGGCCGATAATCTTTGCCCGCAATGCGGCGCGCCCGTGCCGATGCGCGCGGGTGGCATGCCCTATGCCGTGTGCGCCTATTGCCAGACGGTGATCGCGCGGGACGGTATGGAAAATGTCGGCAAGGCGGCGCTGCTGCCCTATGACATCTCCCCGATCCAGTTGGGCACCGGCGGCGCTGTAGATGGCGCGCGCTTTTCGGTGGCGGGGCGCGTGCGCTGGGGCTGGGCCGATGGCGCGTGGAACGAATGGCTGCTCTCTTTCACCGATGGCTCCACCCGCTGGCTGGGCGAGGCGATGGGGCAGTTTCAACTGCTGGAAGAGCGCGCCGATCTGGCGACCCATCCGCTGCTGTCGGGCGCGATCCGTGTGGGCGATGCGCTGGATGTGGATGGCCATGTGTTGACCGCCAGCGATGTGAAAGAGGTCAAGTGTCTGGGTGGCGAGGGCGATCTGCCCTTTCCCACTCCCGCCGACTGGACCATGACCAGCGTCGATTTCCGCAACCCCGATGGCATGGCGCTCTCGGTGCAGCGCGATGCGCAGGGGCTGTCGGTCTATAGCGGGCGCTATGTCGATCTGGCCGATCTCAAGCCCACCCGTCTGCGCGCCATCGAGGGCTGGACTGTGCCGGAGGCGCTGCGATGACGGGCGCGGCCAACAGGGCCATCACCTGCCCCTGCTGCGGCGGGTCGATCGGGGTCAAGGCGGCGGGCTATACGGTCAGCATCGCCTGTCTGCATTGCGGCAGTATGCTCGATGTCGCCAATCCCGATGTGCGCGTCATCAGCGAATACCACCGCGCCGTGGCCCAATTGCGCCTGCCCTTGGGCAGCCGTGGCACGCTGTTCCATGTGGAATGGGAGGCCATCGGCTGGCTGGAGCGCGAGGCGCAGGGCTATCTCTGGCAGGAATATCTCCTGTTCAACCCCTATGCCGGCTATCGCTGGCTGGTTTCTTCGGGCGGAGAGTGGCAATTCGGCCAGATGCTGACAGCCCGCCCGCTGCCTTCCGGCGATGGCTATGGCTGGGCAGGGCGCCACTTTGCCAGCGAGGATGAAAGCGCCACGATCACCACCCGCAAGGTGCTGGGCGAATTCTACTGGCGTGTGGCGGCGGGCGACCGTGTGGAGGCGGAAAGCTACGCCAGCAGCGATGGCCAGACGCTGAGCATGGAGGCGACGGCCGACGAGGTGCAATGGACGCATCTCGTGCCTGTCCCGCAGAGCTGGATCGACGCCTTCCGCCGTCCGCAGGGGCCGGATCTGGCCCGACCCGAACCGCAGCGTGTGGTTGAGGAACCCAAGCAAGGTTTCTTCGCCCGTCTGGCACGGCGCTGGCGCGAGGCGGACAATGGGGATGGCGAGGTCGACCTGTGGATGATGGGCCTGATCGGTGTCGGCGCGGCGCTGCTGGGCCTGTTGATGCTGGCCGCGCTCGGCATGTCCACGGCGCGGATCGAGGGGCAGGCGCAAGTGCCGGTGGACGCGGGCAACACCCAGTTCCGCCTCGGCACGCTCACGGTGTCGCGCGGGCATCAATATGTCACCGTCGCGGTCAATGCCGAGCATTTCGTCAACAAATGGGTCGATCTGGATTACGCCTTGGTCAACAAGGCTACCGGACAGGCGATGAATGCCTCGGCCACGGTGGAATATTACGCAGGCCGCGACAGCGATGGCGACTGGAGCGAGGGCAGCCACACCAGCGAAACCCGTTTCTCCGAAGTGCCCGCAGGCCAATATGACCTGATGGTACAGGCCGAGGCGCATAACTGGAGCGCCAGCGGCGCCACCGTCAGCGACATCACACCGGCGCCCGAGGCCAGCCCGACCGACAATCCCTGGGGCATCACCGGCATCGCGGCCCCGCAAGCCGCGCTGCCCGCCGAGCAGGTGGCCATCGCGCTGGCGCTGGAGGCGGGCGGCCTGCCG
>DDES01000179.1:0-459 GCA_002336765.1 Novosphingobium sp. UBA1948
GCGGGGCCAAGAACCACGGCATCGTGATGCCCGACGCCGATCTGGATCAGGTGGTGCGCGATCTGGTGGGCGCGGCCTATGGCTCTGCGGGCGAGCGCTGTATGGCGCTGCCGGTGGTGGTGCCGGTGGGCGAGGGCACGGCCGATCGCCTGATCGAGAAATTGCTGCCCGAGATTGCCGCGCTGAAAGTGGGCGCAAGCCTTGATCCCGATGTGCATTACGGGCCGGTGGTGACCGCCGAGCACCGCGCGCGCATCGAAAGCTGGATCGCCACCTGCGAGGCGGAAGGCGGGAAGATTCTGGTGGATGGCCGCAATTTCACTCCGCAGGGGCTGGAGGGTGGCTTCTATGTCGGCCCCACGCTGATCGACCATGTCACGCCGGAGATGAGCTCGTACCACAACGAGATTTTCGGCCCCGTGCTCCAGATCGTGCGCGCGCCCGATTTCGAGACCGCGC
>DDES01000179.1:485-4996 GCA_002336765.1 Novosphingobium sp. UBA1948
CTGGACCAAGGTCAAGACCGTGACCGCCAAATGGCCCGATGGATCGCTCGACGGCGGGAATGCCTTTGTCATCCCGACGATGGGTTGAATTGGGGGTTGAGTTGGACAGGGAGAGGAAAGCCATGACCATCGCCTTTATCGGACTGGGCAATATGGGGGGCGGCATGGCCGCCAATCTGGTGAAGGCGGGGCATGATGTGCTGGCCTTCGATCTGTCGCCCGAGGCGCAGGCGCGCGCGCGCGACCACGGCTGCCGGATCGCCGCCAGCGCGCGCGAGGCGGCGCTTGAAGCGCAGGTGGTGGTGACGATGCTGCCCAATGGCGCGATTATCGATGCGGTCTACACCGGCGACATTCTGGGCCATGCCCCCGCTGGCGCTTTGCTGATCGATTGTTCGACCATCGATGTCGCCACCGCGCGCAAAGTGGCGGATGCCGCGCAGGCGGCGGGCTATGGCGCGGTGGATGCGCCGGTTTCGGGCGGAATCGCGGCGGCCAATGCCGGTACGCTCACCTTCATGGTGGGTGGCAGCGCGGCGGATTTCGCCAAGGCCGAGCCGGTGCTGTCCGCGATGGGCAAGGCGGTGATCCATGCCGGCGGTGCCGGTGCGGGGCAGGCGGCCAAGATCTGCAACAACATGCTGCTGGGCGCCAGCATGGTGGCCACCTGCGAGACTTTCGCGCTGGCGCAAAGGCTGGGGCTCGATCTCCAGACCTTTTACGACATTGCCTCCAAGGCTTCAGGCCAATGCTGGTCGATGACGTCCTATTGCCCTGTGCCCGGCGTCGGGCCGGAAACCCCTGCGGACCGGAATTATCAGGGGGGCTTCGCCACCGCGCTGATGCTCAAGGATCTCAATCTGGCGATGGCGGCGGCGCAGGATGCGGGCGCTCCGGTGCCGATGGGCCATCGTGCGGCCGAGCTTTATGCCGCATTTGCCGAAGAGGGACACGGCGGCGAGGATTTCTCCGCCATCATCAAGACGCTGTAACGGGCGCCGCTCAGGCCCCCGCCAGCGTCTTGCGGAACAGCGCCTTGACCAGCCGGTCCTCCAACAGGCGGCCGACAAGGTAGAGCACCGCGAAGATTCCCGCGAAAACATAGGCGGGTGTGGGCGAGGGTTTGCGGTTGCGCGGGCCATCCTCGTCGGCATCGCCGCCGCCTCCCCCGTTGGCAGTGCCGCCCTTGGCGCCTGCTTTCTTGGGCTGCTCGGGTTCGGGCGCGCCCAGCGCCTTGTCGATGGGGTTCATCGGGATCGGCTTGGCTTCGGGCTCCGGTTTGGCGCTGGCCGCCTTGTCGGGCGCCTTGCCCAGCATGTTGATGCCGATGGTCACCTGCGCCAGCGCCAGAAACAGCAGCGGCGCGAGGAAGCAATAGAGCAGCGCCTTGCTGGACAGGCGATAGCGCAGCACCGAACCTTCGGGTGCCTGCTCCACTTGCAGGGTACCGCTGTCGAACACCGACATCTTGTCCTGAGCGGCGGGATCCTGCTTGCGAAAGCGCAGCAGGCCAGTCATGCGTTCATAACTGGTGCCGGTCTGCCGGAACAACGGAGATAGCCGGTCCAGCGCATCCTCGCCCGACAGCGCGGGGGCCAGCGGCACATCGCCGCGCACATGCCAGATCCAGTCGATAGCGGTGAGGTTCATGGGGCCATCTTGCGCAAGGGCATGGCGCGGGGGATGCCATGCAGGGAAAAGGGGCGGGTTACTCGGCGGGCAGGCTCACCGGACGATGGAATTTTTCTTTCAGCGTTTTCCAGCCCTCGGTGAAGGGGAAGGTCATCTGTTCGCGGATCGACATGCGTCGCCCGCCTTCCATGCCCAGCAATTCCGCCTCGCCATCGACGCAGGTGCCGAACATGCGGTCGATGATGATGAACGTGCCCGAGTAATTGCTGCGCGTCGCTTCATAATCGAGCGAATGGTGCAGACTGTGATGTTCGGTGGTGTTGAACAGGAAGCGCCACCAGCGCGGCGAGTTGAAGCGCACGTTGATATGCTGATACGTGCCGACCGCCAGTCCGAAAGCGCCCGCCATCAGCGCCGCGCGCGGCAGGAAATCGAAGAAGCCACCCACGCCCAGCCCGATCAGGAACAGCTCGACCGGATTGCCGACCGCGCCCTTGTTGACGTTGAGCTGGGTGATGTAGTGATGCACCGAATGGGTCAGCCACAGCGGATACCAGTTATGCATCCCGCGATGCATCCAGTATTGCCCGAAATCGAAAATGAAGGCGATCAGGAAGGCCTGCACCAGCAACGGCATGCTGACAAACCAGGTGATCTTGTCCCAGTGCATCGCCTGCTGGACGGCCTTGGTCATCGCGCCGCTGCCCAGATAGAAACCGGCGAGCCGGATGACCGTATAGCCCAGCCCGACATAGAACAGGTCGGTGGCAAATTCCTTCCATGTCAGCCGCCAACTGGCATGGCGCGGATTGACCCATTCGAGCAGCAGCAGCAGCACCTTGAAGGCGATGCCGATGGTGATGGCGGTGGAGGCCTTGGCCAGCGAATTGGGCGCGTAATACCAGAAGATCAGCAGTGCAAAGAGCATGGTCGGCTGGAACCAGGTGAAGATAAAGCGCTTGACCGGCCCGCCCTCGACCTTGGGGATATTCTCCCAGCCGATGGTCACCGGCGCATCGGCGCCAATCACTCTTTTGCCTACGCGAATGCCGGTCATGCTGTGCCCCCGCTGCTGCCAGTGCTGGATAGAGTGCCTTAAATTCTGGACGAGTGTCATACGTCAACAGGCGTATGAATCCGTTCTTTCGCGGGCATCGCAGGCCCCGATTTTGGCTGGATCGGGCCAGAAGGACAGCGTGTGCTGGTCATGCGCGCTGGTCCAGATACCGTGGCGGGCATAGCGCAGCCCGCCGCTGCCCGCGAGGCCGCCGACCCGCGCGCGGATGGCCATTGTCCTGGCGTCGATCACCACAAAGGTCTGGTCCTCGGTGCTGCGCAGCCAGATCTTGCCGCCGCCGGTGTCAATGTCGCCATATTTGAGCACTTCACCCACTTTGACGCGGCCGGTCACCGCGCCATTGGCGGGATCGAGGCGCGCCACCGTGCCGTCGCCCTGTTCCTGCACCCAGATCGCGCCTTCGCCAGCGGCGAGGAAGCCCGGTTCCTTGCCCAGCATGGTCTTGTGGGTCACGCTGTTGGTCTTGGGGTCGATGCGCTCGATACTGCCGCCCTTGCCGCTCACCACCCACACCGCGCCATAGCCGAAGGCCATGTAAGACACGCCCGCCTCCGTCGGAATGGTGGCAACGACCGCGTTGGTGGCCGGATCGATGCGCGAGACGGTGCTCTGTGCGTCGCTGGCGATCCAGATCGCCCCAGCACCCGCCACCACATTGCGCTCGCCATATTTGGTCATGGCGACGGGAATGCTGGCGGTGATTTTCGCCGTTTTCAGGTCCACGCGGTTGACGGCCAGTTGCTGGCAATCGGCCACCCATAGTGCGCCCGCCGCGATGGCCATGCCGCCGCAGGGGCGGGGCATGGCGACTTCGGCCAGTTTCTTGGCTGTCGACCACTGCTCGACGCGGCCACGGTTGGTGGTCCACACGGTCTTGCCGTCCACCGCCAGAAAATCGGCGAAACCGGGCACTTGGATCACCTTCTCGACCGGCGCGGCCAACGCGGGGCTGGCGGCGAGAGCCAGCAGCGGGAGGATTGTGCGCAAGGCAGCCATCCCCTCAGGCCAGAGAAGCGATATAGGCGCGCCAGCCGCCCAGATCGGTGATGTCGCGTGCGCCGACCATCGCGCGCGGTTCGGCAACGAAGCCTTTCACGCTGGAGCCATCGGCCAGTGTCACCGTGCCAATGGCAAGCGGGGCGGGCACCTCGACCACGAAACTGCCGAATTCAGCCACGCCCAGTTCGTAAACCTCCACCGCGATGGCCGCGCCATCTTCGGCATGGACCAGCGCCGGCTTGGGTGGCACGCTGTCGGCCATGGCATAGAGGCGATAGGTCGGCGCGGTTGTGAAGGCGCCGACGAATGTCGCGTTGCGGCTGGTGAGTTGCCAGTGGAGCGGCATATCCTGCAAATGGGCGCCGACAACGGCGAGTTTCACGGTCTGCATTTTGCTCTCCTGATCGTGCTTGGGCCAATCAAGCGGGGGTGGTGCGGGAAGCGCGGCGGCGGAAAGATAGGCGTCGGCAGCGTCGATCAGCGCGTGATCGCTGTCGGCAGGGCCGATGAGTGTGATGCCAAAGCCGGTATCGTTGGCGCGGGCGCCTGCGGGCACGGCGATCGCCGCCATATCCAACAGGTTCACGAAATTGGTGTAGGCGCCCAAATTGCTGTTGAGGGCAATCGGTGCGGCCAGCAGTTCGGCCACGCGATAGGTGGTGCCAGTGGTGGGGAAGGCCAGCAGGTCTATGTCGCCCCACATGGCATCGGCATGACGTTTCAGTGCTGCAAGGCGATAGATGCCCTGCCACAGTTCCACCGCGCCGATCCCCAGACCGGGCTCGACCACCGCGCGTACGGT
>DDES01000186.1 GCA_002336765.1 Novosphingobium sp. UBA1948
GCCCCGCTGGTGAAGCAACTGGAGCAGGGGCTGGAGGGATACCAAGGACCGGTGCGCCTGTTGGTCGCCACCGAGGACTATACCGCACAGGCCTTCATGGGCGTGTGGAACGCCAAGGACGAACGCCTTGCCCATTGCAAGGGCGCGACACACTGCTTCGTCGAGCCGCATGCGAAAGTGTGGCTGGTGGAGCAGATCGTGGATACGTTGCAGGCGGTTTGAGGAGGTTTTGAGCCTCCGGCGGCCAAGGGGCGTGACGCCCCTTGGAGCCCCCATAGGTCTCCCGACGAAAGCTTATCGAAAACGTGTCTGGTCTGCGCCCTTCGCGAGCGTGAAATATTGCCTCCGGCGGTGCAACTGTGCGCAAGGCCAAAGCCTGAGCGCGACATAGACATTTTCGGGATTGTTAAGGGCGATGGCCCTTAACCTGCCAGAGGCTCCCTTTCTAAACCCCCGTCACTTCCCAGCCGCAAACTCGCGCTCGGCGACAAAACGCTCCGCATCCAGCGCCGCCATACAGCCGGTGCCCGCCGCGGTCACGGCCTGACGATAGGTGTGGTCCATCACATCGCCAGCGGCAAACACGCCGGGGATCGCGGTCTTGGGCGTGCCAGGCTGCACGACGATATAGCCGCTCTCGTCCAACTCCAGCTTGCCCTTGAACAGTTCGGTGGCGGGTGCATGACCGATGGCCACGAAGGCACCCTGCGTCGGCTCCACGCTCTTCTCGCCGGTCACCGTATCGACCAGTGCCACGCCGGTCAGCCCCGCGCCGCCGATGGCCGCATCGCCCACGAATTCCTCGACCGCCTTGTTCCACAACACCTTGATATTGGGATGGGCGAACAGGCGCTCCTGCAGGATTTTTTCGCAACGCAGCGTATCGCGGCGGTGGATCAGCGTCACATCCTGCGAATGGTTGGTAAGGTAAAGTGCTTCCTCGACGGCGGTGTTGCCGCCGCCGATCACCACCACCTTCTTGCCACGATAGAAGAAACCATCGCAAGTAGCGCAGGCCGACACGCCTTTGCCGGAGAATTCCTGCTCGCCCTTGGCGCCCAGCCACTTGGCCTGCGCGCCGGTGCAGATGACGAGGCTTTCGCCTTCATAGATATCGCCAGAATCGCCAATCGCGCGGAACGGAGGACCCGAGAAATCGACCTCGGTGATCGTATCCCACATCATGCGCGTGCCGACATGCTCGGCCTGCGCCTGCATTTCCTGCACCAGCCACGGGCCTTGCACCGCCTCGCGGAAGCCGGGGTAGTTCTCGACATCGGTGGTGATGGTGAGCTGGCCGCCCGGTTGCAGGCCCTGCACCACGATCGGCTCAAGCCCCGCGCGCGCGCCATAGATCGCGGCGGTGAGGCCGGCAGGGCCGGAACCGATGATGAGCATGCGGGTCTTGTGGGTTGCCATACGAATTCCTCTTTCCTAACCCGCGCCAGATAGGCACTAACGCCAAGGATTGCCAGCTTGCCCGTTTGATAGGATGGGGATTTTCATCAAGCGCTCATCTTTCCCGCTGTAGAAGTGCCACCTGTAGACCCACCATGATGCACCGCCAGCCCTTCCTGCCCCTTGCCCTTGCCGCCGCACTGACGGCGTCGGGCGCCTGCGCGCAGGAAACGGAGGTGCCGCTAATTCCGCCACCCCTTGCCCTGCCGCCCGTGATGACCGAGGCGCGGGGCGAGTCTTTGCCACTGGCCGGTCCGGACTTTCTGATGGCGCTTGCCGATGCGCAGGCACACGACATCGGCACGGGGATCGACGCCAGCATCGCCCAATCGATCCTGACGCTGGGCAGTCTCACCGGCCTGTCCGTCGAATCATGGGCGCCGCTGTCGCTGGCCGCACGCCCTCAGGTGCCCAATGCCTATTCGCAGGGGTCGGGCCACATGTATGCCGATCCGGGCATCAGTCTGGGCGATCTGGCCCGCCGCCAGTTCGGTTCGGAGCGCCGCATCGCCGTGGGGCTGGAGCAGCAACTGGTCGATTCGCGCAATATGGCGGCCAATCTGCGGCTGCGCCATGCCTCGGGCCCGCTTGACCTGCGGGTGAATGTGAAGGGCAACAAGGCCCTCGACGCTGCCAGCCAGATGCGGCTGAGCTATGACAGCAGCGCGATCTACAACCTCAACCACGCGCTGGCGCTGGGGGTGAAGGCGCGCGGCAATCTCGGCACATTCGACCGCTTTGCCCCCGCCACCACGCATGATGCGGGCGCTTTCGCGCGGCTAAGCCTGCTGGGCAAGGGCGGCGCGCTGTCGGCGGAAACGGGCTATGATGTGAAGATCAGCCCCGACGCTCCCCCCTCGCAGGGGCAGGTGCGGGCCAATCTGAACCTGCGACTCAAGCTTTAAATCGCGTCCACCACATCGGCGCGGGCCTGCGCCAGCAGATCCTGCATTGCCACGCGGGCCGCCGCCGGATCGCCCGCCGCTATCGCGGCATAGACCGCCTCGTGATCAGGCAGCGAATCGCGCGGCGGGTTGGCAAAGCTTTGCTTGAAATGCGTGGTCCAGCGCACCGCCGCCCCCACCGATCCGATCAACGAGGTGAGCGCGGCATTGCCCGCGGCCTCCAGCATGGTCGAGTGGAATTCCTGATCGGCCGCCTGCCCCGCCGCTGTGGCCAGACCATGTGTGCGCATCCCTTCCAGCGTATCGGCCATCGCGTCCAGATGGGCAGGACTACGGCGCGCCGCGGCCAATGCGGCCGCCTCCGGCTCGATAATCGCGCGCAGTTCGAACAGGTCGCGCACAAAGGCAGGGTCGGGCCGCTGCGCGAAAGTCCAGGCCAGCATATCGGGGTCGAGCAGATTCCAGCGGCGGCGCGGCAAGACATGCGTGCCCGCCTTGGGCCGGCTCTCGATCAAGCCTTTGGCGATCAGGATGCGGATCGCCTCGCGATAGGCCGTGCGCGATACACCCAGCCGCTCGCTGGCGTCGATCTCGCCGCCCATATTGTCACCGGGGGCAAACTGGCCGGTCAGGATGGCTGTGCCCAATTGGCGCGCGATGGACTGATGGATGCGGAGTCCACCCTTTTCGGCCTTGGCCATGATTGCAGCGCCCTTAGTTGTTCCGTCTCCCGATGCGGCGAGACTAGAAGCAAGGCGGGAACAGCGCAACGCCTGATTAACGCCAACAGTTAAAGGTGGGCCGATTAAAGGCCCGCAACTCCGCGCAGGTAGTAAGTGGTGTAGGCTTCGATCCAGCGCGCCTGATCGACATCGCCCTCCGCACAGCAGCGCATATGCCCCACCACACCGTTGAGCCAGAAGCGCGCCGCCATGCCGCGGTCCTCGATGGTCAGGCCCCAGCGGGCGACGGCAGTGTCAATATGTTGCTCCATCAGCACCTGAAACCTGTCGGCCAAGGCGACACGGGTCGCGCGTTCCCCCGCCTCGCCGCCCAAGGCGTCGATCCAGTCGATCACGCGGTCGAGCATCAGCTTTTCAGGCTGGTTGAAGGCGGCCATCGCCTGCACCAGCAGCGCGGCGAAGGTGGCATGGGGCGTGGGCAGATTGGGCAGGTCACCCAGTCCGGCGGTGGCGACGTCCACCCGGCGGTCCAGCACCGCCAACAGCAGCGCGCGCTTTCCGTCATAGCGGGCATAGATCGTCTGTTTGCTGGCCCGCGCGGCGCCGGCCACTTTATCCAGCGTCAGCGCTTCGGGCCCGATATCGAGCAAGACCTGCCAGGCAGCGTCGAGAATGCGTTCGCCGATCTGGGCCGCATCACCCGCGCGCGGTCGACCGCGACACGGCAACAAAGCCGAGGCAGCACGCGCGATAGGACAGGCAAGTTTCTCGTTCACGCGGCTCCCTTAACCGATCCCGTGCCCCAACCCAAGCCCAGAGCTTTCGACAAGGCAACATAGGACAGTGTCAGACCGGCACGATCATTGACCTCGGCCAGACGGGCGTTGAGAGCAGCCTTGCGAGCCTCGAGCGCATCAGCTTCGGCAATCGTGCCAGCCTTGGCGCGCAGGTCTTGCAAACGGGCCACTTCACCCGCATGGCCCGAGGCCGCACTTGATGCCGCGAAAGTGCCGCGCGCCGCGCCAAACCGGCCCAATGCGCTCTCGGCATCCTGCAAGGCCGACAGCACCGCGCCCTGATATTGCGCCAGCGCCAACTCACGGCCCGCCTTGGCATTGTTGATCCCCGCACTCACCCGCCCGAAATCCAGCAGGTTCCAGCGCAACATCGGCGCGGCCAGCGAGACGAAGGTGGACGGATCGACGGCATCACCGATCCCCGTGCCACCCAGCCCGAGAATGCCGGTCAGGCTGAGCGTCGGAAAACGCCGCGCCTTGGCCATGCCCACGCCCGCCGTGGCGGCGGCATAGGCGCGTTCGGCGGCGCGGATATCGGGG
>DDES01000116.1:0-175 GCA_002336765.1 Novosphingobium sp. UBA1948
CTGCTGCTCGCCGCCCGAAAGTTGACTGGGGCGATGGTCGAGCCGCTTGGCCAGACCCAGCGCGCTGAGCAATTCGCGCGCCCGCACCTCGGCCGCCGCCCGATCCACGCACGCCACCAATTGCGGCAGAACGACATTTTCCAACGCGTTGAAATCGGGCAGCAGATGGTGGAAC
>DDES01000116.1:221-10873 GCA_002336765.1 Novosphingobium sp. UBA1948
CAACAGCGTCGATTTGCCCGACCCCGACGGCCCCAGCAGCGCCACGATCTCGCCCGCGCCCAGCGTCAGATCAACCCCGCGCAACACCTCGATCCGCACGCCGCCCTGCTCGAAAGCGCGGGTCACGCCGAAAAGTTGGAGTACATCACTCATAGCGCAACACCTGAACCGGATCGGTGGAGGCCGCCTTGAACGCGGGAAACAGCGTGAACACAAACGACAGGCCCAGCGCCATCGCCACAATGCCCACCACTTCCCACGGGTCCGACCGGCTGGGTAATTCGGTCAGGAAGCGGATTTTCGGATCCCACAGGTTCTGCCCCGTCACGAATTGCACGGCATTCACCACATTCTGGCGGAAGAACAGGAAGGTGTAGCCCAGCACCAGACCTGCCCCCGTGCCGAGCAGGCCGATCACGCCGCCAATGGCGAGGAAGATCTTCATCACGCTGCGCCGCGAGGTGCCCATCGTGCGCAGGATGGCAATGTCGCGCGTCTTGGCGCGCACCAGCATGATGAGGCTGGAGAGGATATTAAACGCCGCCACCAGCACGATCAGCGAGAGCACGATGAACATCGCCACCCGCTCCACCGCAATCGCCTCGAACAATTGCGCGTTCATCGCCTTCCAGTCGGTGACGACCCCCTGCCGTTGCTCTTTCAGCTTGGCCGTCAAAGGCGCGAGAATCTCGCTCGCGCGATCGGCATTGTCGGTGGTCACCTCGATCATGCCGATCGAATCGCCGCTCAGCATCAGCGTCTGGGCATCGGGGATCGGCATCACGACAAAGGCGTTATCGTAATCATAGACCCCCACCTCGAACACCGCGGCAATATGATAGGCCACCTGACGCGGCACCGTGCCGAAAGGTGTGGCGCGGCCCGAAGGGTTGATGATGGTGATCGTATCGCCCACATGCGCGCCCAGATTTTCCGCCAGCCGCACGCCAATGGCCACGGCCCCGCTATCGGGCGTCACCTCGGAAATCTCGCCTGCCTGCACCTTGGGCTTCAAGGCCGCAATATCGGGCGCCGTTTCCCCGCGCAGCAGGATCGCCTGCACACGCCCGTTGAAGGTCACCAGCAAAGGCTGCTCGATCAGCGGGCTGGCCTTGGTCACACCCTTCAGGCCTTGCGCCTCCTTCAACACCTGCTGCCAGTTCTCCAGCCGCCCGTCATAGCCCTGAATGATGGCATGGCCGTTCAGCCCCACGATCTTGTCGAGCAATTCGGCGCGAAAGCCGTTCATCACGCTCATCACCACCACCAGCGCGGCAACCCCCAGCGCCACCGCGACAAGGCTGATCCCCGCGACCAGCGCGATAAAAGCCTCGGCGCGGCCAGGCAGCATGTAGCGCTTGGCCACAGTCCATTCAAAAGGGGTGAGAATCACGCGCAACCACAAGGGAGAGAGGGCTTGGTCATACCCCTGCATCTAGGCGCCCCCGCCACGCGAGGCAACGCTTTCCCATCGCCAGCACGGCCCATCAACCGCATTAATTTGTAGAAAGCCGCCAGTGCGTAAGCCCAAATTAACCAGACCCTCCCTATTTTCCCCTGCCATGCGCCGCCCCCTGCCTTTCCCCGGATTCCTGCTCACCGCCATCGGTTATTTCGTGTGCGTAGAGTTGGGCGACGCTTTGGCCCATTTCGACAATGGCGTGGCCTTTCTGTGGCCCGCGGGCGCCTTGCTCACTGCCGCGCTATCTGTGCGCCCGACCCGCGAATGGGCCGGACATCTGGTCGCCTGCGGGCTGGCAATTGTGGCGGCAGCCGCACTCTGGGGCAACGGGTGGAGCAGCGGCCTGCCCCTGGCCGCCGCCAATATGACCGAAGCCACGCTGGCCGCGCTGCTGATGCGCTGGACCTTGCCGCATGGCGATCAGGCCGGATCGCTGCGCTGGCTTCTGGGGCTGCTGTTCGGCGTGTCGGTGATGGCCCCGCTGGCGGGCGCCACGCTGGCAGTGGCCGGTCTTTCGCTGCAGGGCGCGCAGCATCTCGGGCCGGTCTGGAGCAACTGGTATCTCAGCCACGCGCTTGGCTTTATCATTTTCCTGCCCTGCTTTGCCGCACTCGCCCATTCGCAGCGTCGTACGCTGCTGTTCCAGTCGGGCAGCCAGCAGTGGTTGACAGCGATCGTTTTTCCCGCCGCGATGGCGGGCATTACCGCCCTCAGCTTTGCGCAAGACGCGCATCCGCTGCTGTTCCTGCCGATCCTTGTGCTGGCCGCCTCGATTGTCTTCGTCGAACTGGTGACGCTCACGGTGATGTATGTGATCCTTGCCGTGGTGGGCCTATGGTTCGTGCGCACAGGGCATAGCCCGCTGGCGCTGATGCAGGTCGATCGCGGCACCCAGCTCCAGTATTTCCAGATCTATCTGGCCGCGACGACATTGGGCATCATGCCGGTGGCCGCCGCCGTGCAACAGATGCGGCGTCTGCTGGTGCGGCTGCGCGAGAGCGAGGCGCGCTATCGCCTGCTGGCCGACAATTCCACCGACATCATCCTGTCCACCGACACCGAGGGCGCGATCCGCTTCGCCTCGGCCTCGATGCTGCAACTGGGGCAGCACCAGCCGCGCGCGCTGGCGGGCATGCCTGCGCTCTCGCTGGTGGCACGGCGCCATCGGCGCGCTGTGGCGCAGGCCTATGCCCGTGCGCTGGCGGCGGGTGGCGAGACGGTGCAGGTCGAATTCCTCGGCCTGCCCGCGCTGTCCACTCCGCGCTGGTGCGAGGCGCATATGCGCGCCGTGCTCGATTATAAGGGCGAGGTGGAATGCGTAGTCTCGGTGGTGCGCGATATGGCCGAGCGCAAGGAATACGAAACCGCGCTGGCGCTGGCAGCGTTGACCGACGAATTGACCGGCTTGCCCAACCGCCGCCTGTTCATGGACGCGATGCAGCATTGCGTCGCGCGCGGGCAGTCGGGCTGCGTGGCGCTGATCGACCTCGACCATTTCAAGCTGGTCAACGACCGCTATGGCCATCAGGCTGGTGACGAGGTGCTGCGCACCTTTGCCACGGTGGCGCGGCAGGGGCTGCGCGGCAGCGACACGCTGGCCCGCATCGGCGGCGAGGAATTTGCCCTGCTGTTGCCCGGTGCGCCGCTGGAAGTGGCCGAGCGGATTTGCGAGCGGCTGGGCCATGCCCTGTCGCAGGCGGTCACGCGTTTCGACGGGGCCGAGATCAGGATCACGACCTCGATCGGTCTGGCGCGGCTGGGCCGCAATCCCGAAGCGGCAATCATGGCCGCCGATCAGGCGCTGTATGACGCCAAGGACGCTGGCCGTGATCGCTTGTCGATCGCGGCATGACGCAACCTCGTGATCGCTTGTCGATCGCGGCGTAAGAGTCCTTGCTTTCGGGCGCAAGAGGGGCCAAATGCGCGCCGCGTAAGGCGCCCGCGCGCCCCCACCCCACCAGAGTCGCAAGGACCGCATGACCTGCACCCGCACCCCGCTCGCCCCCGCCGATCAACGCGATGAAACCCCCTGGGACATCCATGATGATGGCGACAAGCTGCGGGAAGAATGCGGGATTTTCGGGGTGATCGGCGCGCGTTCGGCCTCCTCTATGGTCGCGCTGGGCCTGCATGCGCTGCAACACCGCGGACAGGAAGCCGTCGGCATCACCAGTTTTGACGGGATTGACGCCCCCGAAGGCTATAGCGGCGAGTTTTTCTCCTATCGCGGCATCGGCCATGTGGCGCATGTCTTCAACAATCAGGACATCTTTACCACCTTGCCCGGCCAGATGGCCTCGGGCCATGTGCGTTATTCCACCACCGGCGGATCGGGCCTGCGCAACATCCAGCCGCTGTTTGCCGATCTGGCCTCGGGCGGTTTTTCCATCGCGCATAATGGCAATATTTCCAACGCCATGACGCTGAAACGCGATCTGGTGCGCAAGGGTTCGATCTTCCAGTCGACCTCCGACACCGAAGTGATCATCCACCTTGTCGCCACCTCGCGCTATCCCACGCTGCTCGACCGTTTCATCGATGCCCTGCGCCTGATCGAGGGTGCCTATTCGCTGATCTGCATGACGCCCGAAGGCATGATCGCCTGCCGCGATCCGCTGGGCATTCGCCCGCTGGTGATGGGGCGCATCGGCGATGCCGTGGTGTTCGCTTCCGAAACGGTGGCGCTCGACGTGGTGGGCGCCGATTTCGAGCGCGAGGTCGATCCGGGCGAGCTCATTCAGGTCGATCACAAGGGCGTCATTTCCAGCCACCGCCCCTTCGGCGATCTGGAACCGCGCCCCTGCATTTTCGAACAGGTCTATTTCAGCCGCCCGGATTCGATCCTCGGCGGCCAGTCGGTCTACCAGTCGCGCCGCCAGATCGGCGTGGAACTGGCCAAGGAAGCGCCGGCCGACGCCGATCTGGTGGTGCCGGTGCCCGATTCGGGCGTGCCCGCCGCCATCGGCTATGCGGCGCAGAGCGGCATCCCCTTCGAACTGGGCATCATCCGCAGCCACTATGTCGGCCGCACCTTCATCCAGCCGGGTGACGGCAAGCGCAACGCCGAAGTGAAGCGCAAGCACAATGCCAACCGCGCGCTGGTGGCAGGCAAGCGTATCGTGCTGATCGACGATTCCATCGTGCGCGGCACCACCAGCCTCAAGATCGTGCAGATGATGCGCGATGCCGGCGCCAGCGAGGTGCATATGCGCATCGCCAGCCCGCCGACTGACCATTCCTGCTTCTATGGCGTGGACACGCCCGAGCGCGCCAAGCTGCTGGCCGCACGCATGGATCTGGAAGCGATGGCCGACTATATTCAGGCCGATAGCCTCGCCTTCGTGTCGATAGACGGTCTCTATCGCGCCGTGGGCCAGTCGGACCGCAAGCCCGCCTGCCCGCAATTCTGCGATGCCTGCTTCACGGGCGAATATCCCACGCGCCTCACCGATTATGACGCGCAAGGCACCACCGCCGAGACGGAGGGCTGATCGCCATGGGCGCTTTGGCAGGCAAGATCGCTCTGGTGACAGGTGCGAGCCGTGGCATTGGCGCGGCCACGGCGCAGGCTCTGGCGGCGCAGGGCGCGCATGTGATCCTGACCGCGCGCGACATCAAGGCACTGGAAGGCATCGAGCAGGCCATCCACGAGGCGGGCGGCACCGCCACCATTGCCCCGATGGACCTGATCGAAACCGACGCCATCGCGCGCCTCGCCACGGCCGTGGCCGAGCGCTGGGGCAAGCTCGACATTCTGGTCATCAACGCGGCTATTCTGGGCAATCTCTCGCCCGTGCCCGACATTGATCTCAAGAGCTTCAACAAGGCTATCGCCACCAACATCCTCGCCCCGCAGGCGTTGATTGCCTGTTTCGACAAGTTGTTGCGCAAGTCCGACGCGGGCCGCGTGATCGGACTGACCACCAGCGTGGCGGGCAAACCGCGCGCCTTCTGGGGCGCCTACGGCGCCACCAAGGCCGCGCTCGAAGTGCTGCTCGATGCCTATGCGCAGGAGGTGAAGAACATCACCAATGTGCGCGTGGCCATCGTCAACCCCGGCGCCACCCGCACCGCCATGCGCGCCAAGGCCTATCCCGGCGAGGATCCCAAGAGCGTGAAGGAACCCGCCGTGGTGGCTAACGCTGTGGTCGGGATTGTGGGCGGGGAATTTGCCGAGAGCCCGCTACGGGTTTCGGTCGATTAGGGGGTAAAGGGTTGCCTCCGGCGGGTTAAGGGCCATCGCCCTTAACAATCCCCATATTGTCATTGTTGCGCCCGGCCATCGTCGTCGCGGAAGGCCGCTGCGCCGTGGGCATTGAAGCCGCTTCGCGAAACGGCGCAGCCAATAAGTTTTTCGTCAAGCCATCGCCGGAAGGCGTCAGGGGCTGCAAGGGACCCAACCGATTTGTCGCGACAAATCGGCACGCTAGACTCGCCCCTTGCCCGCCGGAGGGCAAACCTTGCCTTCAAACGCCGCTGAGCGGTCCCTGATCCTCGGTCACCTGCCAGGTCTGGCCCTTGGCAAAGAGCTTGGCCAGATCGGTGCTCTTGCCCTGACGCGCCACCTCGTCCTGCGCCAGCACAGCGCTTTCATAGGTCGGCTTGGGATCGTCGTAGATCACGCCCAGCGCCACAGGGAACAAGCCCATCGGCAGTTCCACCAGCATATGCGCCACGCTGCGGTTGGTGACATCATGCACGAGCACGCCGGCGGCCTGCCAGTCGGGTTTGCCATCCTCGCCCAGCGCCACATCGACCACCTTGAGCGCCAGACGCTGCGTGTCGAGCGCAATGCCCTTGAAGCCGCCCGACTTGACCGAGCCAAACAGCATCGGCTCGCCATGCTTGAGCCAGAGCTGCCACTGGTCCGCCACCGCCTTTTCGGTGAAATCGGCGAAGCGGTCCTTGTTGTAGACGATGCAGTTCTGGAAGATTTCCACAAAGGCCGCGCCCTGATGGGCATGGGCGGCCTTCAGTACCTCGGGCAGGTTCTTGCTGGTATCATAACCCCGCGCCACGAAGCGCGCACCCGCACCCAGCGCAAAGACGCAGGGCTGGAGCGCGTGATCGACGCTGCCCAGCGGGGTGGTCGGGCTGGTGGTGCCCTCGCGGCTGGTGGGCGAGTACTGGCCTTTGGTCAGGCCATAGATCTCGTTGTTGAACAGCAGGATCTGGGCGTTGATGTTGCGGCGCAGGAAATGCATCGTGTGGTTGCCGCCAATCGACATGCCGTCGCCGTCGCCGGTGATCAGCCAGATGTCGAGCTCGGGATTGGCCAGCTTCACGCCGGTCGCCACCGCAGGCGCGCGCCCATGGATCGTGTGGAAGCCATAGCTCTCTACATAATAGGGGAAACGGCTGGAGCAACCGATGCCGGACACGAACACGGTCTTGGCCGGATCAGCGCCGATTTCGGGCAAGGTGCGCTGCACCGCCTTCAGGATCGCATAGTCGCCGCAACCCGGGCACCAGCGCACTTCCTGATCGGATTCCCAGTCCTTGACGGTGGTCGTGGGAGCGATAGTGGTCATCTCGTTCATCGTATCTCTCCTCAAGCCAGCGCAGCGTCGATCGCGGCTTCGATTTCCGCGATGGTGAAGGGCTGGCCCGACACCTTGTTGAGTGGCTTGGCGTCGACCAGATACTGGTCGCGCAGCACGGTCTTCAATTGGCCCGTGTTCATCTCGGGCACGATGATCTTGTCATAGCTCTTGAGCAGATCGCCCAGATTGGCAGGCATCGGCCAGATGTGGCGGATGTGGATATGCGACACATCCTGCCCCTTGGCACGCGCGCGGCGCACGGCCTGATGGATCGGACCAAAGGTGCTGCCCCAGCCCACCAGCGCCAGCTTGCCACCTTCGGTGCCTTGGCTGACTTCCTGCGCGGGAATATGGTTGGCGATGCCGTCGATCTTGTCCTTGCGGGCGTCGGTCTGCATCTGGTGGACGGCGGGCGAATAGTCGATGTCACCGGTGTCCTTGGCCTTTTCGATGCCGCCAATGCGGTGCATCATGCCCGGCGTACCGGGCTTGATCCACGGGCGCACACCGTTCTCGTCGCGCTTGTAGGGCAGGATCTTGCCGCCCTCGTTGTTGTGCTCGGCAAGGAACTTCACGGGGAACGGCTCGAACGTGGCAGGATCGGGCACTTTCCACGGCTCGGCGGCGTTGCCGATATAGCCATCGGTGAGCAGCATCACCGGCGTCATGAACTGCACCGCAAGGCGGCAAGCCTCGATGGCGCATTCAAAGGCATCAGCGGGGCTGCGCGCGGCGATAACCGGCATCGGCGTATCGCCGTTGCGGCCATAGATCGCCTGATAGAGGTCGGACTGTTCGGTCTTGGTGGGCAGGCCCGTCGAGGGGCCGCCGCGCTGCGAGTTGACCACCACCAGCGGCAGTTCGGTCATCACCGCCAGACCCAGCGCCTCGCCCTTCAAGGCGATGCCGGGGCCCGAGGACGAGGTCACGCCAAGGCTGCCCGCATAGGCGGCGCCGATCGCCGAGGCCACCGCCGCGATCTCGTCTTCCGCCTGGAAGGTGGTGACGCCGAATTCCTTCATCTTGGCCAGATAATGCAAAATGGCCGAGGCGGGCGTGATCGGATAGCCGCCGAAGAACATCGGCAGATCGGCAAGCTTCGCGCCCGTCACCAAGCCAAGGCTGACCGCTTCGGCGCCGGTGATGGTGCGATAGAGGCCGGGCTTTTGCGGGGCGGCGGGAATATGCTGCTGGCGCACCTGACCGCCCAGTTCGGCCGTCTCGCCATAGGCGTGGCCCGCGTTGAGCGCCGCGATATTGGCATCGGCCAGCACCGGATTCTTGGCAAACTTGCCCTTCAGCCAGTCGATCAGCGGGCCACGGTCACGGTCGAACATCCACAGCGCAAGGCCGAGCGTCCACATATTCTTGCAGCGCAGTGCTTCCTTGTTGCCAAGCCCGAAGGGCTTGACCGATTCCATCGTCAGCGCGGAAATGTCGAAGGCCAACACCTTCCACTTGGCCAGGCTGCCATCCTCCAGCGGGCTGACCTCGTACTTGGCCTTTTCAAGGTTGCGCTTGTTGAACTCGCCGGTGTCGGCAATGATCAGGCCACCCTGTTTGAGCGAGGCAAGGTTCACCTTGAGCGCGGCGGGGTTCATCGCCACCAGCACGTCGGGCTGGTCGCCCGCGGTGCTGATTTCGGTGCTGCCGAAATTGATCTGGAAGGCGGAGACGCCGAACAACGTGCCCTGCGGCGCGCGGATTTCGGAAGGGAAATCGGGGAAGGTGGCGAGATCGTTGCCGTTGAGCGCGGTCGAGAGCGTGAACTGACCGCCGGTCAGCTGCATGCCATCGCCCGAGTCACCCGCAAAACGCACCACCACCGCTTCGGGGGTATTATCCGTCGAGCGATCCTGCACGCCCGCCTCAACAACACTTGCCATCGTCTTCCTTCCAAGTCCCGAAGCAGGGGGCCTTCGGGCGTCTGCCCCTTGGCCCCATGCTGACGGGCGCGCAATCCAGAAAATCTGTCAGTACCCAAACGGGCTATTCGCGACCGAATGCGCCCGCCTGTCCGACAGCGTGAATCCACGCGCCTGTACACAAATGCCCAAAACCTGTTGTTGCGACTAGTCAAGCGGCAATCGCCTTCCTATGTGCGTCCGTGCCGACGGTTTTCCTCTTGGACGCCACCGGCCTGCGCGGCTATGCTGCGCTGCATTGCCCCCGAATTCAGCGCGAAAGCCTTTGATTTTCCAATGACCGATCCCATAACAGACCTTGCCTCGCTCCCCTATCGCCCCTGCGTGGGCATCATGCTGGTGAATGCTTCGGGGCGCGTTTTCGTCGGCGCGCGAATCGACCAGCGCGAGAGCGAGGTGGGTCAGGACGGCGATTTCTGGCAAATGCCGCAGGGCGGGATCGACGAGGGCGAGGATTTGCGCACGGCGGCCTATCGCGAACTCTACGAGGAAACCGGCGTGGGCGAGGCTGATGCCACCATTCTGGCCCAAACGCGCGAGGAACTGCTCTACGATCTGCCCGACCATCTGATCGGCAAGCTGTGGAAGGGCAAGTATCGCGGCCAGCGCCAGCATTGGGTTCTGATGCGCTTCACCGGCGAGGATAGCGCGATCGACCTCAACGCGCACACGCCCGCCGAATTCGAGGCCTGGAAATGGGTCGAGGCCGACCAGTTGCCCGACCTCATCGTACCTTTCAAGAAGCGCGTCTATCGCGCTGTTCTGGAAGAATTCCGCGCATTGATCTAACGCGCAGTCAGAGCATCAACTCGGGGAAATACGTCAGTTCGCGGAAATCGCCGCGCGCGGTGCCACATCGGCCGCCGACAGTTTCGGCGTCGCCCCGCGGGCGATCACCGCCGCCAGCTTTTCCGAGGCATCGCAATCCTTGCCGCACAGGCTTTCCAGCTTGGCCAAATTGGCGCGCGCCTTTTCCAGCGCCCCCTTTTCGGCCAATGCCTCGCCCTCACCGGCGATGGCATCGACATTCTGCGGCTCGCTGGTCAACACGCGGCGGTAATAGTGCAGCGCCTTGCCCTGCATCCCGTTGCGGCGGGCAGCCTCGGCCAGATCGAGCGTGATGCGGCTCGAACCGGGCTGAATCGCCAGAGCAGCCTCGAAACTGTCGATGGCCTTGTCCGTCTCGCCCGCGCCCAGCGCATCGCGCCCTTCGGCTTCCAACACCACGGCGCGCGGGTCGAGCACCTCGACATTGGCCGAATGCCCGCCGCTTGCCGAAATCGCCAGAGCCAGTGACAGAGCCAGCGAAACGGGAGCAAAGCGCATCAGCAAATCCTTGGCCGTGGCGGGGCGAAACCGCCGAGTGTCAGGGGAGGCTTCGAACATAGTTCACAATCGGTATCACACGCCCCTCAGGACGACAACATACGCAGTTTGGCGCAATAGAAGCCGTCTGTGCCATCGCGCAACGGCTCCAGCCGCACGCCCGCCCCGCGCGCCTCACCCGCGCCCAGATCAAGACCTTCCGCCCGCACCCGCCGCTCGCGCCGCAGGAAAGCGTCAACCTGCCCTGCGCCCTCCTCGTCGAGCAGCGAGCAGGTGATGAACAGGATCCGGCCCTCCGGCTTGAGCAGTTCCACCGAAAGATCAAGCAGTCGCGACTGGATACCCGTCACTCGCCCCAGTTCCGCCTCGGAGAGCCGCCAGCGCGCCTCGGGATTG
>DDES01000116.1:10918-11843 GCA_002336765.1 Novosphingobium sp. UBA1948
GACAGGCGCGCGCGATCCACATCGCAAGCCACCAAAGTTCCGCGATTGCCCATCGCCGCAGCCAGCGCGAGCGTCTTGCCGCCTGCCCCCGCGCACAGATCGATCACTGTCTCGCCAGCAGCCGCCCCCGCCGCCGCGCAGACCAGTTGCGAGCCGCCATCCTGCACCTCGATCAGACCCGCCTGATAGGCGTCCCAGCCCTCCACCGGCGTATTGGAAGCAAAGCGCAAGCCTTGTGGCGCTCGCAAAGCCTCCCCCGCCTCGGGCAGCGCCAGCGTTGCACGATCAGCCTTGAGCGCATTCACCCGCACATCGAGCGGTGCCCGCTCCAGCAAGGCCAGCGCCGCCTCCCCCTCGATCCCGCTGGCCGCCAGACGGCGCTCCAGCCATTCCGGCGCCACGCCGCCCGGCGCCACATCTTCCATCGGGTCGATAGGCAAAGGCGCATGGCGGCTACCGTCAAACAGGCACGCCAGCGCCCCGTCCACCTGCGCCAGACGCAGCATCGCCGCCCGCCCGCTCACCGGCACCGGCCCGCAGCACCGAATCGCGGCATAGACCAGTTCCCGCACCGCCCGCCGGTCCTTCGATCCGGCGAAACGACGCGGGCGAAACCACTCGCTGATGATCCGGTCGGCAGGTNNCCCCGCCGCAACGCGCCGCCCCGATCACCGCGTCAAGGATCTCGATGGCGGACTGGACACGGGCTTGCGGGGTCATAGGGGAAGGCTTCGCCTGTTTTGGGATTCAAGAAAAGTGAAATCACGAGGGGCATACCCCTCTTGGCTCCCCTTCATTGTCGTCGTGGCGCGGCCAATGAACCAAGGCTCAACGCCGGAGGCACCCTTCCCTCTGCAACCCTTACCGCGTCGGATAATTGGGCGCCTCGCGCGTGATGGTCACATCATGCACATGGCTTTCCTTC
>DDES01000226.1 GCA_002336765.1 Novosphingobium sp. UBA1948
TTGTTGACATGGTCGTCGCCGCGGATGACATGGGTGATGCCCATATCGTGATCGTCCACTACCACGGCCAGCATATAGGTCGGCGTGCCGTCGCTGCGCAGCAGCACGAAATCGTCCAGCTCGACATTGGCCACGGTCACGCGGCCCTGCACCAGATCCTCGATCACCGTCTCGCCCTCACGCGGGGCCTTGATGCGCACCACATAGGGCTGACCCTCGGGCCAGTCGGCAGGCGCGGCGTCGCGCCACGGCGAGACAATGCGGAACGGGCGCTTCTCGGCCTGCGCGGCCTCGCGCATCGCGGTCAGTTCGTCCTGCGTCAGGTAGCAGCGATAGGCATGGCCCGCCTCGAGCAGCTTGGCCGCCACCTGAGCATGGCGGTCGGAGCGCGCGAACTGGAAAGTGGCAGGCTCGTCGCCATCCAGCCCGAGCCAGCTCAGTCCGTCGAAAATCGCGTCAATCGCCGGTTCGGTGCTGCGCGCGCGGTCGGTATCCTCGATGCGCAGGAGGTATTTGCCGCCATGGTGGCGCGCATAGAGCCAGTTGAACAGCGCCGTGCGCGCGCCGCCGATGTGCAGATAGCCGGTGGGCGAGGGGGCAAAACGCGTGACGACCTGCTTGCCGTCTGCGCTGCCAGATCCCGAACCCCCACTTGCCATTCTTGCGACCTTCCTGTCCTATACGTGGATGGCCCTATCCGCCCCCACCGATGAAATTTCCGATGGCACCGCGCTCCGTATGCATACGAATCCGCGCAGCGCTGCATTGCAGCATCGCCATTGGCCCAGCCACGCCCGAATGGCAAGTTTTGCTTTGGTCGTACAGCGATTTCTTGAGGCGCAGGGGCTGGCTCTGGCGCCGTGGCTGGCGGTCGGTTTCGCGGGCGGGATCGCCGCATGGTTCGCCCTGCCGACTCGCCTCGAATGGCTGGCTTTCCTGTGTCTGATGGCGGGCATCGCGCTGGCGGCGGGCGGCCTGATGCGGCCCGACGGGCGCCTGCCGCATGTGCGTCGCGCGGTGGTTTCGATGGCGTTAATTGCAATGGCGGGCTGCGCGGTGGTCTGGGCCAAATCGGCGCTGGTGGGCACACCGGCGCTGCCCTATCCCACGGCGGGCATGGTGAAGGCGCTGGTGCTCGACCGCTAAGACCAGCCCGCCGAGGGGCGTGTGCGCCTCGTGCTGGCGCTGCGCGAGCCGCATGGCACGCGGGCGATCAAGGTGCGCGTGACCTTGCCGCTGGCGATGGACAATCGGGCGGCGGTGGAAGGCGCGGTGGTGCGGATGAAACTGCGCCTGATGCCGCCGATGCCGCCCCCATTGCCCGGTGGCTATGATGCCGCGCGCGCGGCATGGTTCGAGGGGCTGGCAGCCACAGGCAGCGTGTTGGGCGCGGTGGAACTGGTGACCCCCGCGCCGCCCGAAGGCGGGCTGGCGCGCTGGCGACGCGGGCTTTCGGAGCATGTGCGCGGTGCGCTGGCCGGTTCAGGCAGCGCTTCGGCAGGCGGCATTGCCGCGGCCTTTGCCAGCGGCGATCGCGGCGGCATTGCCGCTGCCGACGAGGCCGCGATGCGCGACTCGGGGCTGACCCATCTGCTCTCGGTATCGGGCCTGCATGTCAGCGCGGTGGTGGCGGGGGCGTATTTTCTGGCGCTGCGCCTGCTGGCGCTGTTTCCGTGGCTGGCCTTGCGGGTGCGTCTGCCGGTGCTGGCCAGCGGCTTTGGCGGGGCGGCGGGTGTGGGCTATACGCTGTTGACCGGCGCGCAGGTGCCCACCGTGCGCTCCTGCCTTGGCGCCTTGCTGGTGCTGGCGGCGGTGGCGCTGGGGCGCCAGCCCTTGTCGATGCGGCTGCTGGCGGTGGCCGCACTGGTGGTGATGCTGTTGTGGCCCGAGGCGGTCCTGGGGCCCGGCTTCCAGATGAGTTTTGGTGCGGTGATGGCGATCATCGCCCTGCACGAGGCCGCCCCTGCGCGCGCCTTTCTGGCGCGGCGCGAGGAGGGGTGGTGGATGCGGGTGTGGCGGGGCGGGGTGATGCTGTTGCTCTCGGGTCTGGTTATTGAACTGGCGCTGATGCCGATCACCTTCTTCCACTTCCACCGCGCGGGGATCTATGGCTCGCTGGCCAATCTGGTGGCGATCCCGCTGACGACTTTCATCACCATGCCGCTTATCGCGCTGGCGCTGGCGCTCGATCTGGTGGGGATGGGGCATGGGGCGTGGGTGCTGTGCGGGCAATCGCTCGATCTGTTGCTGGCCATCGCCCATTGGACCGCTGCGCGTCCCGACGCCGTGACGCGCATGCCGACGATGGGGGCGAGCGCTTTTGCCAGTTTTGTGGGCGGGATGCTGTGGCTGGCGCTGTGGCGTGGGCGGGCGCGTCTGCTGGGGCTGGTGCCAGCGGTCGGGGCGGCGATCTCGCTGGCTTTCATCACCCCGCCCGATGTGCTGATTACCGGCGACGGACGCAATCTGGGCGTGGTCGAGCAGGACGGGCGGACTCTGGTGATGCTGAAACAGGGCCGCTCTACCTTCGTCCGTGACGCTATGCTGGAGGCGGCGGGTCTGGAGATGGCGGGCATGGCGGGCAAGCCGTTGCCCATCGAGGCGTGGAAAGGCGCGCAATGCAACGAGGGCTTTTGCCGCCTCACGCTGACGCGCGCCGCCAAGGGCGACATGCGGAACTGGACGCTGCTGGTGGCGCGCAGCAAGTGGCTGGCGGGCGAGCGGGAGATGGCGGCGGCCTGCGCCAGCGTGGACATCGTGATCGCGCAGACGAAAATCTTTGGCCCGTGCCACCCCCGCCTGATGAAGGTGGACGAGCCGGTGCTATACCGTAGCGGCGGCATCGCGCTCACTCTGGCGCAGGGGCGGATCGCCACCGTGGCGCAATCGCAGGGCCAGCATCCGTGGTGGCGTGCGCCCGGTGGCTGGCCGCAGGATTAGGCGCGGGGTGGCGGGCAGGGCACAAACCCCGCCCGCACCTCATGGGTCAGTTCAGTGATAGCGGCGCAACAGCCCCGCCAGTTTGCCCTGCACGGCCACTTCATTGGGCTGGTAATATTGTGGGTCATAGGCCGCATTGGCCGGATCGAGCCGCACCATCCCGCGCTCGCGTCGCAGATATTTGAGTGTCGCTTCCTCGCCGCGCACCAGCGCGACGATGATTTCGCCATCGCGCGCGGTCTCGGTCTTGCGGATCAGGGCGATATCACCATCGAGAATGCCCGCCTCGACCATCGAATCGCCCGAGACTTCGAGCGCATAATGTTCGCCCGACCCCAGCAATGCCGCGGGAACCGGCAGCATCGCCTGACCCTCGAGCGCCTCGATCGGCACACCGGCGGCGATGCGCCCGTGCATCGGGATCTCGACAATGTCGTTGGCGGCAGCAGGCACCACCGGCTTGATGGCTTCCACCACAGGCTTGGGCGTTACGGCCCGCGTCGGCGCTGGCGTCACATCCTCGGGCTGGCGCAACACTTCGAGCGCGCGGGCGCGGTTGGGCAGGCGGCGGATAAAGCCGCGTTCTTCCAGCGCGGAGATCAGCCGGTGCACGCCCGATTTCGATTTCAAATCGAGCGCGTCCTTCATCTCTTCAAAGCTGGGCGAAACGCCGGATTCCTCGAGACTGGCCTGAATGAACCGGAGCAGCTCGTGCTGTTTGCGGGTGAGCATCTGTTCCTCCCATAAGCGCCATAGCGCGAACGAACGCGGAACAATTACGCAACAATTGTGCATGCGTCAAGCGACGCTTCAAAAACACCCGCCGTTTTCCAGCAAATAGACCCTTACGCGCTCGCCCGACTGTGCCGCGCTGGCCCCTGCCACCCGCTCGATCAGGCAATTCGACAAAGCCATCGCCCCCAGTGCCGAGGAATCGCGCATCATGCGCGGCACCACGCGCACGCCATCCCACGTGCCGCGGATAAATTCGCACCGGTCACCGCCCGCAGGCAGATTGCCCTTGAGCGCGGTCTCCACCGCCACCGGCAAGGGTGCCGCCGCCCCCAGCATCGCGCGGAGCAGTGGCAGCAGGAACAGATAGGCGGTGACCAGACTGGACACCGGATTGCCCGGCAGGCCCAGCACCACCTGTCCCCCGCGCGTGGCGATCAGGATCGGTTTGCCGGGACGCAGCGCCACTTTCCAGAAGTCGATCTTTGCGCCCCAACGCTCCAGCGCGGGGCGGATCAGATCATGGTCGCCCACCGAGGCGCCGCCGCTGGTGACGATCACATCGGCATCGCTCGCCGCATCCAGCGCCGCCACCAGCGCATCGCAATCATCGCGCACAGGACCGAGGCGAAAACTCTTGCTCGCCACGTCGGCCACCATCGCGGCGAGCATGGCGCCATTGCTGGCGGGGATCTGGTGTGGGGCGCAAGGTTCGCCCTTGGGGGCCAGCTCATCGCCGGAATCGATAATCGCCACGCGCGGGCGGCGGCGGGCGGGCAGATGCGTGTGACCCGCCGCCAGTGCCAGCGCTATCTGCGCTGGCCCGATCTTCACGCCTGCGGGCAGCAGGGCATGCCCCTCCGCAAAATCGAAACCGGCGCGGCGGATATGCTTGTCCTGCGGCGACGGGGGCGTGCCGGTCAGGCGCAAGGCATCACCCTCGCGGGCGCAGTCCTCCTGCATCAACACAACGCCGGCGCCCGCAGGCATCAGCGCGCCTGTGGAAATGCGCAAAGCCTCGCCTTTGCCCAGCGTTCCGGCGAAAGGGTGGCCTGCCGCGCTTTCCCCCACCACACGCCACGGTCCGGCCAGATCGTCCGTCACCAGTGCATAGCCATCCATTGCCGACATATCGGCGGCGGGTTGCTGGCGGCGGGCGGTGAGCGGTTCGGCCAGATAACGGCCCAGCGTATCCTCCACCGCGACATGTTCGAAGGGCAGCAAGGGCGCCAGCGCCAGCAGGCGGGCCTGCGCCTCCTGCAGCGGCAGCAGCGAGGTCATGTCGAAGCTGTCCAGTCGCCCGACTTGCCCCCGCGTTTCTCGATCAGGCGGATGTTTTCGATCACCATGCCTTTATCGATCGCCTTGGCCATGTCGTAGATCGTCAGTAGAGCGAGGGACACGGCGGTGAGGGCTTCCATCTCGACGCCGGTCTTGCCGGTCAGGCTGGCGGTGGCCTTGGCGGTGATGCCGTCGTCCTCAAGCGTGAAATCCAGCGCGACACTATGCAGCGGCAGCGGGTGGCAGAGCGGGATGAGATCGGCGGTCTTCTTGGCGGCCATGATCCCCGCGATGCGCGCGGCGGCCACCACATCGCCCTTGGGCACCTTGCCATCACGGATCGCGGCCAGAGCCTCCGCGTTCATGCGGATGCGGCCTGCGGCGATGGCGATGCGTTGCGTCTCGGCCTTGCCGCCCACATCGACCATGCGGGCGTGGCCCTGTTCATCAAGGTGGGTCAGGCCAGCCATGCTCAGGCTCCGGTCAAGAGCTTGCGGGTGGCGGCTTCGACATCTTCCTGCCGCATCAGGCTCTCGCCGACAAGGAAAGTGCGCGCGCCGCAAGGCGCCAGACGAAGCAGATCCGCGTGATGGTTGATGCCGCTTTCGGCCACCAGCAACGTGCCTTCGGGCGCCAGCGGGGCGAGGCGGGCGGTGGTGGCAATATCGGTGGTGAAGGTCTTGAGATTGCGGTTGTTGACCCCGATCAGGCGCGAGCGCAACGCATGGGCGCGCTCCATCTCGGCCTCGTCATGCACCTCGACCAGCACCGACATGCCGCGTTCGATGGCGGCGGCCTCGATCTCGGCCATTTGCGCATCGGACAAAGCGGCCACGATGATAAGGATGGCATCCGCCCCGATGGCGCGGGCCTCGGCCACCTGCCAGGGATCGACCATGAAGTCCTTGCGCAGCACCGGCAGATCGCAAGCGGCGCGCGCGGCGATCAGATAGTCCTCATGCCCCTGAAAATAGGGCGCATCGGTCAGGATCGACAGGCAGGCCGCGCCGCCTGCCTGATAGGCGCGGGCATGGGCAGGCGGATCGAAGGTGGGGCGGATCAGGCCCTTGGATGGGCTGGCTTTCTTGATCTCGGCGATCAGGGCAAAGCCGGTGGCAGATTTGGCGCGCAGGGCGGCCTCAAACCCGCGCGGGGCGGATTGGACGGCGGCGCGGGCGTCGAGATCGGCCAGTGTGGCCAGCGGCTTGCGCGCTGCCACTTCCTGACGCTTGGTGTTGCAGATTTCGGTGAGTTTGTCGGTCATGAGCAAGCCTTGATCCAGCAGTCGAGCAGCCCTTTGGCCAACCCCTTGTCGATGGCCTCGGCGGCCTCTTCCACGCCCTCGCGCCAATCATGCGCCTCTCCGGCCACGATTAGCGCGCCCGCCGCGTTAAACAACACGGCATCGCGATAGGCGCCCGTCTCACCCATCAGCAGGCGATGCAGCGCGGCGGCATTATGGACCGGATCGCCGCCCCTGATGGCGTCCACCGGCGCTGGCGGCAGGCCAGCATCCTGCGGTGCAACCCGTTTCATGGCCACCGTATCGAGCCGCACATCGGCCCATTCATTGCCACCGGCGAGGCTGAGTTCGTCCAGCCCCTCGTCGCCCGAGATCACAAAGCTGCGCTCTGTCCCCAGCCTGCGGATCGCTTCGGCATAGATCGGCACATAGGCGGGGCGGGCAATGCCCACCAATTGCCGCTGCACCCCCGCCGGATTGGCCAGCGGCCCCATCAGGTTGAAGATTGTGCGTCGCCCCAGCGCCTTGCGGATCGGGGCGATATGTTTGAGGCTGGGGTGATGCGCCTGCGCGAACAGAAAGGCGATGCCGATATCGCCCAGCGTCTGCTCGGCCCGCTCACCGGCATGGGCTAGGTTCAACCCCAGCGCTTCCAGCGTATCGGCGGCGCCTGCCTTGCTGCTGGCGGCGCGATTGCCGTGTTTGGCCACCGGCACGCCGCAGGCCGCGACCACCAGACTGACGGCGGTGGAAACATTGAGCGTATGATGCCCGTCGCCCCCCGTGCCACAGACATCGATGGCATTCGCCGGCGCTTTCACCGCGATCATCCGCGCGCGCATCGCCCGCGCCGCGCCTGCAATCTCGCTGGAGGTTTCGCCGCGATCTGACAAGGCCACCAGGAACGCGGCAATCGCCTCGTCGCTGGCCTGTGCATCCAGGATCGCCCCGAACACCGTTTCCGCCTCGGCCTCGGTCAAAGGCTGGGCGGAGACCTCGGGCAGCATCACGCGGGGCAGCATCAGGTGGGTTGGCGGGCGTCGATCCCGCAGGTCTTGAGGAAGTTCGCCAGCATGGCATGGCCATGCTGGGTGGCGATGCTCTCGGGATGGAACTGCACCCCGTGGATCGGCAGGCTCCTGTGCCGGAAACCCATGACATGGCCATCATCGCTGCGCGCGTTGACCGACAGGCAATCGGGAATATCGGTCACGATCAGCGAGTGGTAGCGCGTGGCGATGAAAGGCGAGGGGATGCCCTCGAACACGCCGGTGTTGTCATGCGTGACGGGCGAGGTCTTGCCATGCATCAGCCCGCCGCGCTGCACCGTGCCGCCGAAATACTGGCCGATCGA
>DDES01000041.1 GCA_002336765.1 Novosphingobium sp. UBA1948
GATGATTATGGACCAGGATGATCGCGGCGGAGCCGAGATCGATCGCACGCCGGATCACTTCGCGGACATGGATCGCCGCCTCGTTGATCGATCCTTCGCTCATCAGCTCGTCGCGGATCAGATGATTCTTGCTGTTGAGATGCAGCACCCGCACCCGCTCGATCATCGCGTGCGCCATATCGGCGCGCAGATAGTCGAGCAGTGCTTGCCAGCTGCCCAGCACCGGACGATCGACGATCTCCGCGCGCAGCAGCCGGACCGCCGCAGCCTGGACGATCTTGATCGCGGCGACCGCACCTTCGCCGACGCCGTCGACGCGCGCCAGCGCCTCGGCTACGGCAGCGAACAAACCGCCCATGCCGCCGAATTCGGCGATCAATCTTTTCGCCAGGGGCTTGGTGTCACGGCGCGGAATCGCTGTCGCCAGCAGATATTCGACGATCTCGTGATCGAGCAGCGCTTCGCCGCCGCCCTCCAGCAACCGCTTGCGCAACCGCGCGCGATGGCCGGAAGGATCATGCGCGGGATCGGGTTTGCGGGAAAGCGGGGGCTCGTCAGGCGCGGTTAAGGTGACGTCGGCCAGTTCTATGCCGAACAGCGATCCATTGCCCATCTCGCGCAGATGGCGATCTCTGGGGGCGGGCGGGGCGTCTGGCTTGGTCAACCGGCTGTCTCCTTAGGGAGTGGTACGTATTAGCATTGCCTTTCCTTGGGGGCTCGCGCAAGAGACTGCACATGGCCGAAGCCCAAGATCTCCTGCCAGAAGAAGATGATGGCGCCACCGCAGGGCGAGCGGGGGCCACCTCGCGCAAGCGCTTGCGCGGGGGCGTCGCTCTGGGTGTGACGGTGCTGGCGCTGGCCGGAGTGTGGACCCAGCGCGTGCCGATTGCCGATCATTTCATCACCGGCCAGTTGCAGAGCCTGAAACTGCCCGCGCGCTATCGCATTGTGGAATTGACCCCGACTCGCGCGGTGCTGGCCGATGTGGTGGTAGGGGATGGCGCGCAACCCGATTTCACCGCCGCCCGCGTGGTGATCGAGGCGGGCCTGCGCTGGGGCGTGCCCAAGATCGGCGCGGTGAGCGTGGAACATGCTCGCCTGCGCGCGACATGGCAGGGCAACCGCTTCAGCATGGGATCGCTGGATCGCCTGATGGAAGGGCCGTCGAATGGCCCCTTGCGTCTGCCCGACATTGATCTGGTGCTGCGCGATGCCAGAGCGAGTGTGACCGGCGATCACGGGGCGGTGGCCTTGGCGCTCGACGGACAGGGCGGGTTGCGCGACGGTTTCCGCGGAGGGTTGAAGCTGGAGGCGCCAAGGCTGGCGCTGGCTGGCTGCACACTTGGCGCGCGGATGGGGGGCAGCCTGTCGGTGGTGGATGAGGCGCCGGTGCTGGACGGGCCGGTCGATCTGGCGGCGCTGGCTTGCGACAATGGCTTGCGGGTGGATCGCGCGCGGATCGGCCTCAAGGCCAGGGGGGCGCCCACGTTGGATGGCGGCGAGGCCGATCTGGCGGTGGATGGTGGCTGGCTGCGCTATGGCGGGATAGCGGCGGGGCATGTGTCAGGTCCGGTCAAACTGTCGCTGCGACAGGGGGCGGCCAATGCCGTATGGCAGGTGCAGGCCGAAAATCTGGCCGGTGCGGGCACGGTGGCGGCCAAGCTGACGCTGGCAGGGCGCTTGCGGGCGCAAACCCATGCCAAAGGCGCGGGTTTCGCGCGGGTGGATGGCGAGGGCACGCTGGGCGGGGCGGGCGTGGCGCCCGATAAAGCCAGTTTCGCCGCGATGGAGCGGGCCGGAAAGTCTGCCGATGGCACGCTGGTCGCGCCTTTGCTGGGGCGGATCATTGCCAATCTGCGGCGCGAGAGTGCGGGCAGTTCGCTCGACGGGCATTTTACCTTCCATGCGGGCGATGGCGGTTTCAGCGCGGTGCTGCCCGAATTGCATCTGCGCGGGGATAGCCGCGCCGCGCTGCTGGACGTTACCAAACTGTCGCTGGTGGCGCCCCGACAGGGCGGGATGAAGCTGGCGGGCAGCTTCACCAGCGCGACGCCCGGCCTGCCGCAGATCGAGGGGGCTATCGAGCAGGGCGGGCAAGCCCTGCGCCTGAAGATGGCCGATTACCGCATGGTGGGGCCAACGCGGGCGGGCGATGCCAGTCTGGCGCTGCCCGAACTGCTGCTGACGCGGGCGGGAGAGAGCTGGAACTGGCGCGGCACGGCGCAGGTGAGTGGCGCGCTGGCGCAAGGCGTGGCGGTCGAGGGCCTGTCGCTGCCGCTGGACGGCGGGATGGATGCGCGTGGGCGGGTGGCCCTGTGGCAACGCTGTATGCCGGTGCGTTTCGCGCGGTTGACGGCGGGTGCGATGGTGCTCGACGGCGCCGCGACGCAGGTTTGCCCGCAGGGTGGTGCGGTGCTGGCTACGGGGGCTGCGCCTTTGCACATTGCCGCGCGGGTGGCGCCGCTGGAGTTGAAAGGCCGGCTGGGCGATTCGCCGCTGGCGCTGTCGAGCGGCGGTTTGACCTTCGCCTCGGGCGGCGCGGGAGGCCAGATGGAGGCCAAGGCGCTGGCCGTGACGCTGGAGCGCGGTGCGGATGCCTCGCAATTGAAGCTGGCGGGATTGAGCGCCAGACTGGGCAAGATTGCCGAAGGCGGCTTTAGCGGGCTGGAGGGCGTGCTGGCCCCGGTGCCCGCGCGGATCGCGCAGGGGAATGGTCATTGGCGCTTTGCCGATGGTGTGCTGGCGCTGTCGGACGTCGGCCTGACAGTGAGCGACCGCGAGAAGGTGGCGCGCTTTGCGCCGCTGGTGGCGCGCGGGGCCGGTCTGACGCTGGCGGGCGGGGTGGTGCGCGCCGATGCCGTGCTGCGCGAACCGTTGAGCGACCGGCAGGTGGTGCGTCTTGGCATCACGCATGATCTGGCCAGTGTGAAGGGCCATGCCGATCTGGCGGTTGAAGGTCTGGTGTTCGACAAGGCCTTGCAGCCTGATCGTCTGTCCGCGCTGGTGCAGGGCACGATTGCCAATGCCGAGGGCCGATTCGACGGATCGGGGCGGATCGACTGGGCGGGCGGCAAGCTGGCCAGCCATGCGACGGTGAAGACCGACGGCTTCAGCTTTGCCGGTATGGTGGGGCCGGTCAAGAATGTGGCGGGCACGGTGGAGTTCACCGATTTGCTCGGGTTGGTGACCGCGCCGCACCAAACCTTGCGAATCGCCTCGATCAATCCGGGTATCGAGGCGCGCGATGGCGTGGTGCGTTTCAGTATGGAGCCGGGCTTCATGCTGGTGGTGGACGGGGCGGAATGGCCTTTCCTTGACGGGCAGATGGTGATGCTGCCCACGCGCATGCAATTGGGCGGGGCTGCGGTGCGGCGGTTCGAGATGCGTGTGTCGGGGGTGAATGCCGCCAAGTTCATCACCGAGATGAACATCGGCAATCTGGCCGCGACCGGCCTGTTCGACGGGCGCATACCGCTGATGTTCGACCAGAATGGTGGCCATGTGGTGGGCGGCGAACTGGTGTCGCGCCCGCCGGGGGGCAGTGTCGCCTATGTCGGCGCGTTGAGCTATCGCGATCTGACGCCGATGGGCAATTATGCCTTCCGCGCGCTGCGTTCGATGAAATTTGCGGAGATGCGCGTGGGGCTGGACGGCGATCTGGCCGGCGAGGTGGTCTCGCGCGTGTCGATGCGCGGCCTGTCGCAGGGGGCCGGGGCCAGCAAGAATTTCCTGACCCGCCAGATCGCGCGCATCCCCTTGCAGTTCGACGTCAATATCCGCGCGCCGTTCTACCAGTTGCTGGGATCGGTGATGTCGCTTTACGACACATCCTATGTCGGCGATCCGCGCGAGAAAGGGTTGAGCCTGCCTTCCATGGGCACCGCGCCCGCGCCGCCCTTAACCGCCCCGAAATCCTCCATTCAGCCTTCAGTCAGCGAGCATCGTCCATGAACAGTCCCACATTGACCCGAACCGCAGGGCTTGCGACAAGCCGGATTATGGCAAATCGGAAAACCGGCGTTTTGGCAGTAAAGGTGGCGGTGGCAGCGAGCCTCGCGTCGGCCCTGGGCGGGTGCATCACGTTGAAGGCACCCGACAAGCCGATTGTGATCGAGCTGAACATCAACATCAAACAGGAAGTGGTCTATCGTCTGGCAGCCGATGCCGACAAGACGATCACCGATAACAAGGGCGTGTTCTGATGATGACCCGTGGTTTGAAGATGGCTCTGATGGCGGCGGCTGCCGCTGGCCTTGCGGCGCAGGCAGGCGCGCAGGCGCGTGATCCGGCCTATGCGGCGGCACGCTCCGCAGGGCAGGTGGGCGAGATGCCCAGCGGATACCTTGGCGTGGTGAGCGGCGGGGCCGACATCAAGCGGATGGTGGATGACCTCAACATCAAGCGTAAGGCTATCTATGCCGAGCGGGCGCAGGCCCAGCATGCCACGCTGGACGAATATGCCTTCACCACCGGCTGCAAGCTGATCCTGCAGACGCAGGCAGGCGAAAAGTATCAGGCGCCCGACGGTAGCTGGCAGACGCGCGGGGGCGGTGCGCCCTTGCGCGACAGTCGCTGCCCTGCCTGATTCGCGGTTTTGAACCGGCAAAGAGCGTCCGAGCGTGGCTCGGGCGCTTTTTTGTGCATACGTAGGCGCATGAAACTGGCCCAAGGCGCGCTCTACTACTAAGCTACTACCTAGCGGGCGGTTGACTTGGCATTACCCCCCGCCTAAGGGGCAGGCGCTCTGGGCAGACAGCCGTGGCGCATGGCCTTGAAACGCAGGATGCAGCCCGATTCGGGTGGCAACGGGGGACAAGGTTGTGGGCGACGAGCCGGAAGCTCAGGATCAACGCGGTGAGGATGCGCGCCTCGAGGCGCTCGACGAAAGGATCAAGTCCCTTCGCGAGCGGGAGGAGCAGCGCAAGGCGCCGGATGCGGGGGCTCAATCGGACGAGAATTATCGTCTGGGCAATCGTGTCCTGACCGAACTTATCGCGGGGATCGGCGGTGGTGCGTTCTTCGGCTGGGTCATTGACCGTTTTGCCGGAACCAAGCCGTGGGGCCTGTTGGTGGTGATGGCGCTGGGCACCATTGTCGCCTTCAGAAACATTATCCGGATTTCGACCCGGCGACCCGACTGAGTTCGGCGTTGCGGGGCACAAGGCAAGAGGGCAATTCGCGTGGCTGAGCAGGGCAAAGTCGATCCGATGCACCAGTTCATGATCGAGCCGCTGTTCGGCACCGATCATTTGACGCTGGGCGGCTATAACATCGCCTTCACCAACTCGGCGCTGTGGATGCTGATCACGTGCGTTGCGTTGTTCATTTTTGTGGCTGGCGGCGCCAAGAAGCAACTGGTGCCCGGTCGCTGGCAGATGGCGGTCGAGAGCCTTGCCGGTTTCATCGACAACCTGCTGGCCGCCAATGTCGGCCCCGCCGGCAAGAAGTATGTGCCTTACATCTTCTCGCTGTTCGCGTTCATTCTGTTCTCGAACATGCTCGGCCTGCTGCCGCTCGGCCTGTTTGGCGTGCATCCCTTCACCGCCACCAGCCACTTCACGGTGACCGGCGTGNNTCTTCAGCCTGTTCGTGCCGCATGGTACGCCGGTGTGGCTGCTGTGGCTCATTCCCTTTATCGAGCTGATCTCGTTCCTCGTGCGTCCTTTCTCGCTCGCCCTGCGTTTGTTCGTGGCGATGATGGCGGGCCACGTGTTGCTCGAGGTGCTCTCCAGCTTCGTGATCTCCAGCGCCAATTCGGGCGTGCTGTGGGGCACGGTGGTGGGTCTGCCAAGCTTCCTGCTGATGATTGCCATCTGCGCTCTCGAGCTGCTGGTGGCGGGCATTCAGGCTTACGTTTTTGCGCTGTTGACCTCGCTATATCTCAACGACGCCGAGAATCTTCACTAAGTACTTCGCCTTTCAACCCAGAATTCGCTCAAGAGGAGTTATCAAAATGGACGCAACTGCTGCTAAGCTGATCGGTGCTGGTCTGGCCGCTATCGGTG
>DDES01000158.1 GCA_002336765.1 Novosphingobium sp. UBA1948
GGCGTCCAGAAAACTAGGGGCTATTGAGACATCGCTAAAGCGGGCGATTGCAGCAAGCACAATGACCGGTCCCAAACGCCGAGCCGTTGTTGCCAAACCCGCAAAAGGTGCATGTCACGCCGATGGGAAATAGCCTTGCCTTGATCCTTGGCCACCACATTCTTGAAATTGGCTTGGCCATTCTGGCACTCCGTGCCTCGTGCGATACGCGCATTGCTGTGCCCCTTGTCCTGTTATTGGCATGAGCAATGATTGGGTTCGCCGCCTCGATGTTGAGCAGTCGAATGAGCGGGCGCTCAGCCGCGCTTGTGCGCAAGATACTGTCGATGCCACTGAGAGGCATCAGTGCCGCGCTGTCTTGTCCGCCCAGCGGTCTAATTCCGTCGGAGCCGGTGCGTGAAAAGACGAGTTTTTCGTCGGAATAGCCAGCCTTGGGTGATGGGGCGTCACCGGCGATGGCCGCAGGGCGCCACGAGGGCCTCTCGCGTTCTCCGGCTAGGGTCCACAGCGCGGGCAGCACAAACAGTTCGAGGCACAGCAGGGCCGCGACGGGATTGCCCGGAAGTCCGAAAACCAGACGCCCGTCGGCCAGTTTGCCGAACCAGAAGGGTTTGCCCGGGCGCATGGCGATTTTGGGGACAATCACCTTCAGGCCTAAAGGGTCGAGCGCTTGCCGCACACGATCATGCTTTCCGCCCGAGGCGCCGCCGGTGATGATGACCAGACCGGCATCCATCCCGCGAACGGCCTCGAGGATCGCGCCATCGCAATCGGGTACTCGGCCAAGCGGGTGGACAGCGAACCGGCAGGATGTGAGCCGTGCTTCGATGGCAGGCGTCAGGGCGTCGTAATTTTGTCCTTCCAGAGCGGGCTTGCCGGCAGGCACGATCTCGTCGCCGGTGGCCAGCAGTGCGATGGACGGCGCCAGATAGACGGGGGTCTGACCAAAACCACCGGCGGCAAGGCGCGCGATGGCGAAATGGTCAAGCCGCTCTCCTTGCGTAGCCAACGTAGCGCCGCGCAAGAAGTCACATCCCCGAGCGCGTATGTCCCGCCCTTCTCGATAGTCGCGGATGGTCAATCGATCATGGGTCGCTTCCGCCTTTTCCCGCCTTACGACGGCTGTTGCACCTTGCGGCACGACCGCACCGGTTGAAATCGCCACGGCCTCGCCAGCATCTAGGGCATCCCCGTAGGCATGTCCGGCGCGACTTTCCCCGACAAGGCGGTAACCGTCGTACTCGCCGGCAACCGCCCAGCCGTCCATGGTGGCGGAAGCAAAGCGCGGTTGGTCATGCGGTGCGCGGCATGTTTCGGCGCAGATCCGGCCCCATGCCTGCGCGACGGGCACCAAGACAGATCGGGCGCGATCCCTGACCGTCGCCAGGATGTGATCGAGCGCTTGATCGATCGAAGGGGCAGGGGTGGGGGTCACAGCGAGCCGGTAAGCCTGACCATATCCCCGACAGTCGGCACGACCGGTACCGGCGCGCGAGCGCAGGCCACCTCGCCGATCAGCAACAATGTGGGGTCATCATCACTGATCGTTGCCACCAGAAAGCCCAGCGAACCGAGCTGCCCGCGGATCAGCCTTTCGTCAGGGCGCGAGACATTGACCGCCACCATCACCGGCGTCGCTTTGGGCAGACCTGCCGCGATCAGTTCACGCGCGATATCGGGTGCCGCCGCGCGGCCCATGTAGATTCCGAGCGTCTGTTGCGAGGATGCAAGCGCTGGCCAGTCAAGCTGCAACGCCTCGCCAGCGCGGGCATGCGCGGTGAGGAAGGTGATGGCGCGGGCACTTCCGCGCAAGGTGAGCGAGGTGCCTGCGCTGGCCACAGCGGCGCTGGCCGTGGTGATGCCGGGGCAGATGCGCACCGCCACGCCACCTTGCGTGCAATGGTCGATTTCCTCGGCGCTGCGGCCAAACACCGAGGGGTCACCGCCTTTCAGGCGCACCACCCGCTGCCCTGCGCGGGCAGCCGCGAGCAGCAGATCATTGATCGCGCCCTGCGCCTTGCTGTGCCGTCCCGAGCGCTTGCCGACGCTGACCAGCCTTGCGCCTTTGCCAGCCAGCGCCAACACATCATCCCCCACCAGCGCATCGAAAAAGATCACATCGGCGGCGCGGATCAGGCGCTCGGCCTTGCGGGTGAGCAGGTCGGGATCACCCGGACCCGCGCCCACCAGCCACACCATGCCAGCGGGAAATTCGTTTCTCACGCGACACTCTCCATCATCTGTGCCAGCAAACGGGCGAGGGCAGGGCGGCACGAGCCGCAATTGGTGCCTGCCTTGGTGGCCGCGCCGATGGCGGCCACGCTGCAAGCGCCGCCGCGCACTGCTCCCTCGATGTCCTTCTCGCCCACGCCATGACACACGCAGACAACGGGACCTCGGTCGGGCGCGGGCGTGCTGGGGCGGGCGGCCAGCCATTCCTGCGCACTTCCGTCTGCGCCCAATTGGCCCGCGATCCAGTCGCGCGCGGGCAGAGTGCCTTGGCGGGTCATGAAAAGCGCACCAGCCAGCGCGCCACCATCCCCCCGAACGGCGATCCGCCGCATGCCGCGCTGATGATCGGCCACCTCGAGCCGCTCGCCCTTGGGCAGCAGCCCCTCCACATCCACCACACCTTCGCCTGCCAGTTCATACAGCCATCCGCCAGACACGCACGACCGGCTCCAGTAGAGCAAGCCTTGCAACGGTTCCGGGTCGGGCAGCAGCAGGAAGCCGCGCCAGTCGGCCACCACTGCCTCGACGCGGGCGGGCGTGTTCTTGAAAGCTGGCTGGCCCGATACGGGATCGGTGCCTTGCGATGGCAGGAGATTGGCCCGCGCACCGCCCGCCATCACATCGGTCCAGTGCATGGGAACGAAGATCTCGCCACGCCTTTGGCCTTCGCTCAGGCCCACACGAAAGACCGACGCGCCGCTGGCCGTCGAGATGCGCGCCAGACCGCCATCGGTCAGCCCATAAAGCGCCGCATCTTGCGGATGCACCTCGAGCAGAGCCTCGCGGCGATGCTGCGCAAGGGTGGGCGCATAGCCGCTGCGCGTCATCGTGTGCCATTGATCGCGATACCGTCCGGTGTTGAGCCGAAGCGGGAAGGCGGGATCGACAGGGGCGGGGCGCGGCGGTTTGACGCTGACCAGACGCGCGCGGCCCGAAGGCGTGGGATAGGAGTCTCCCAGCGGATAGAGCCCGCCCCACCGGAAGGGCGCCATGGCTTCGTACTCGGCATCCGACAGGGCGGCATGGGCCGTGAGGTCCAGCTTGCGCGCATGGCGGACGGAAAGCGCGGTCATCGCGGCATATTCGCGCCAGATGGCGGCGGGGCTATCAAAGGCGAAGGCATCGCCCCAGCCCAGACGCTGCGCCACTTGCCCCATGATCCACCAATCGGCTTTGGCCTCACCCGGCGCGGGGAACAGCGCACGTTGGCGGCTGATGCGGCGTTCCGAATTGGTGACGGTACCGTCCTTTTCACCCCAGCCATGCGCGGGCAGGCGAATATGGGCGTGGCGGGTGGTGTCGGTGTCGGCGATCACTTCGGACACGACCACTGTGGCGCAACGCGCCAGCGCCTCGCGCACAAAGCCCGCATCAGGCATGGAAACGGCGGGGTTGGTGGCCATCACCCACAGGAACTTGATCCGCCCGTCATGCACCGCGCGGAACATGTCGACGGCCTTGAGACCAGGGCCGGTACAGATGTTGGCGGTGTTCCAGAAACCCGCCACATCGCGCAGTTCGGGCGCGGAAAAGCCGAGATGGCATGCCAGCGTATTGGCCAGCCCGCCCACCTCACGTCCGCCCATGGCGTTGGGCTGGCCAGTGATGCTGAAAGGGGCGGCGCCGGTGGTATTGATCCGGCCCGTGGCCAGATGCAGATTGATGATGGCATTGCCCTTGTCGGTGCCGCTGGCGGACTGGTTGGCGCCTTGGCTGAACAATGTGACCATACGCGGATGCGCCGCGACCAGATCGGCCAAGGCGGCGAAAGTGTCGGGTGCCACGCCCGAATCGCAGGGCAACTGGCGCCAGAAGCCGTGCGGCACATCCAGCGCGGCATCGTCGGTCAAGCCGCGTTTGTGCATATCGGCCAGCAGCGCGTTGAACAGCGCCACATCGCCGTCGGGCGCCACCGCCACATGCAGATCGGCCAGTTCAGCGGTTTCGGTGCGGCGGGGATCGATCACCACGATCTTCGTGCCGCGCGCGGCGCGGGCCGCCTCGATCCGCTGCCAGATCACCGGATGGCACCATGCGGTGTTGCTGCCCACCAGCAGGATGAGATCGGCTTCTTCCAGATCGCTGTAGCTGGCGGGAACGACATCCTCGCCAAAGGCGCGGTTATGGGCGGCCACGGCGCTGGCCATGCACAGGCGCGAATTGGTGTCGATATTGGCGCTGCCGATGAAGCCCTTCATCAGCTTGTTGGCGACGTAATAGTCCTCGGTCAGCAACTGGCCCGAGACATAGAAGGCGACCGCATCGGGGCCGTGCTGCTCGATCGTCTCGCGCAGGCGCGCCGCCACTTCATCCAGCGCGCGATCCCAGCCGACCTGCTCCCCGCCCAGCATGGGGTGGAGCAAGCGCCCCTCCAGCCCGACAGTCTCGCCCAGATGCGAGCCCTTGGAACACAGGCGGCCGTGGTTGGCGGGATGATCCTTATCGCCGCGAATGGTGACGGCGCGCGAAGGGCCACGCGCGGCCGTCACCTCGGCGGCAATGCCGCAGCCTACGCCGCAATAGGCGCAAGTGGTGCGGATTGCCGCCTTGTTCATGCGGCGGATTCCGGCGCTTTGGCCCCGATTACCGCCGAGCGCAGCAGATAGAGCCGCCCTGCATCCACACGGATCGGGATGGTGGGCACGCAGCCCTTGTCATCGCCCTGCGCCTCGCCGGTTTTCAGGCTGATCTTCCAGCTATGCAGCGGGCAGGTCACTTCGGTGCCATGCACGATACCTTGCGAGAGCGGGCCATGCTTGTGCGGGCATTTGTTGACCAGCGCGTAGAAGTGACCTTCCCACGTGTGGAAGATGGCGATTTCCTCGCCGCCCTGCACCGGCATGGTGCGGGCATGGCCGGGTGCGATTTGCATGACAGGGCCGATGTCGAGCCATTCTCCGATCATTGTGCGGGCTCCGTGGTTTGGGCAGGGAAGGGGCGGAATTCGGCGAGGTGCTGGTGCAAATCGGCGTCTTCACCGGCGGCGCGGCGGGCCCAGGGGTCATCCTGCATGAATTGCTGCGAATAGCGGAAGCGCGCGGCCAGTTTGCCAACACCCTCGGGATCGTCGAACAGTTGCGCCTTCACGCGCTCCAGTCCGACGCGTTCGATCCACGGCGCGGTGCGTTCCAGATACCATGCCTGTTCGCGGTAGAGCTGGATGAAGGCGGCGCAGGTGTCGAGTGCTTCCTGCTCGGTGGCCACGCGGCACAGCAGATCGGTGCCGCGCAGATGGATGCCGCCATTGCCGCCCACGTGCAGTTCATAGCCCGAATCCACGCAGATCACGCCAAAGTCCTTGATCGTTGCCTCGGCGCAATTGCGGGGGCAACCCGAGACGGCGATCTTGAACTTGTGGGGCATCCATGAGCCCCATGTCATCCGCTCGGTCTTGATGCCAAGGCCGGTAGAATCCTGCGTGCCGAAGCGACACCATTCCGATCCGACGCAGGTCTTCACCGTGCGCAAGCTCTTGCCATAGGCGTGGCCCGACACCATGCCCGCTGCGTTCAAGTCGCCCCAGATCGCGGGCAGGTCTTCCTTCTTGATGCCGAACAGGTCGATGCGCTGGCCGCCCGTCACCTTCACAAGGCGGGCCTGATATTTGTCCGCAGCATCGGCAATGGCGCGCAATTCATCGGGCGTGGTTACGCCGCCCCACATGCGCGGCACGANNCCGTCCTTCTGGATGTTGGCGTGCATGCGCTCGTTGACAAAGCGGCTCTTCTGGTCATCCACATACTCGCCCGGCCATGCGCAGAGCAGGTAGTAGTTGAGGGCAGGGCGGCAGGAGGCGCAGCCATCGGGCGTCTTCC
>DDES01000209.1 GCA_002336765.1 Novosphingobium sp. UBA1948
CGGCCGGTTTCCTGATAATAGGCCTCGATGCTTTTGGGCAGACCTGCGTGGATCACAAAGCGCACGTCGGGCTTGTCGATCCCCATGCCAAAGGCGATGGTGGCCACCATCACCATATCCTCGCTGGCCACAAAACGCGCTTGATGCTCGGCGCGCATTTCGGGCGGCAGGCCTGCGTGATAGGGCAGCACCGAACGCCCAGTAGCCTTCAACGTCTCGGCCAGTTTCTCCACCCCCGCGCGGGTGCCGGCATAGATGATGCCGGGGCCGGGATTGTCGGCCAACACGCGCCTGATCTGGGTGGCGGGATTGTCGCGCGGGATGATGTGGTATTGGATATTGGGCCGGTCAAAGCCCGAAACGATCAGGCCATCATCCGGAATGCCCAGTTGCGCCAGAATATCGGCCCGCGTGTGCTCGTCCGCCGTGGCCGTCAGCGCGAGGCGGGGCACATCGGGGAAGGCGTCCATCAAGGGGCGCAGCAGGCGATAGTCGGGCCGGAAATCATGGCCCCATTGGGAAACGCAATGCGCCTCGTCGATGGCGAAAAGGCTGATGCGGGCCTGTGAAAGCAACTCGCGGAAATGCGGTTGGCTGGCGCGTTCGGGCGCGACATAGAGCAGATCGAGCGCGCCATCGAGCAGGGCGGCCACGGTGGCCCCGCGATCCAAGTCGGCGCTGGTCAGGCTGGCGGCGCGGATGCCATTGGCGCTGGCCGATCGCAACTGGTCATGCATCAGCGCGATCAGCGGGCTGACCACCACGCATGTGCCCTGCTGCATGGCGGCGGGCAATTGATAGGTGAGCGATTTGCCAGCGCCCGTGGGCATTACCGCCAGTGTGGATTGGCCCGACATCACGCGGGCGACCACCTGTTCCTGCACCCCGCGAAAACCGGCAAAGCCGAAAATGCGGTGCAAGGCGGAAAGCGGGGCTTCAAGCGGGTGGGATAGGTCGGCCAGCATTGCCAGCCTCTATGACAGAAGCCCGCCCCTCGGGCAAAGAGGGCGCGGGCTTTATACCAAGTTGCATAGACTTTGCCCCATGAGGATGCCCGGCCCCGTTTGCCGGCAAGGAACAGCCGCAGCGGCGATGTGGTTCATCGGTGCAAGGCTGCGACGAAGTCCGGCGAGCGGGGCTGGGCACCCTGCGGGCGGTGTTTTGGCGGCCCTCGGACAGCGTCGCGTCCTCGACATGATGAACCACATCAAGCCTTCGAACGCTCCTTGCCGAGAACCGTCAAAACACCGTCCTCATGGGGCAAAGTCTATGCAACTTGGTATCTATGTCGATAAAGCGGGGGAGGGGGGATCAGTTCTGGACGGGGCGGCTCAGCGCGGCAGCGGCGGCCACGGGGCCAAGGCGGATGAACTGGTCGATGGCGAAATCCTCGGGAAAGCCCTGTTCCACCGCCAGCGCCTTCAGGCTGCGGGCAATATCCTGAAACTCGACCTCGTTGATGTATTCAGACCTTTTGTCGAAACCATTGTGCAGTTCAAAGCTCAAGAGTGGCCTCCTTCGGCGTGTCGTTATGACCAGCAAAGAATGACAGAACGGCAAGAATTTGCCGTTAGGACGCCACTTTGCAGCAATACCTAGGCGCGCTCAGGCGATCATTGACCATGTTTTGCGCGCGCGACGACGGCTTCCTCGGCGGCGGTGAAGGCGCTGCGCCCATTGGGGGCATCGTCGGCCACGGCGGTGGTGAAGAAGGCAATACCGCGCCCCGTCTGCGGATCGACCCAGAGGCCGGATTTGAGGCCATAGGCATCGCCGGGATGGCCGATCCGCAGGCGATGGTCGGGGAAGAGATCGTCGTGGCAGCCTTGGCCGCCCGTGCCCAGAACCTGAACACCCAAGCCATAGGCGCAGAAGAACCCGTCCGCCTCGCCATTCTCGCCCATGCCGTTATGGCCGTTGAAGCGCCATAACGGCGTGGTCATGGCGGCGAAGGCGCGGGGGCTTATGAAGCCCTGCCCCTTGTGCGCCAGCAACTGGCCGATGCGGGCAAGGTCGGTCATGCTGATGCGCAATCCGCCCTGCGGGCTGAACAAGGCGCCATTCTCGCCCGCGCGATAGGTCGCCAGATCGCAGGCGACGCCCGCCGCCGTGTTCACAGGACAATCGGGCAGGCGCCCGCCCAGATCATCCTTGGCCACCGCCCCGTCGGCGCGATAGAGCACCACCGCGCGCGCCGCCTGCCGCGCATCGCAGGGCGACCAGTTGTAGCAGGCCGAGAGTTTGAGCGGGCGTAGCACCAGACGCGCCATCAGCCGGTCAAACCGCTCGCCGGTGGCGGCCTCCATCACGCTGGCCACCACCGGATAGTTGAGATTGGTGTAGTGAAACCAGTCGCTGCCGGCGGGATGGTCCTTGTCCCACGCACGCGGATCGGCCAGGCGCTGGCGCAGACTTTCGCCCAGCGGAATGGCATAGTCGGCGCCGTCGGTCAGGCTGGAACGGTGCGAGAGCAACAGGCGAAGCGTGATCTTCGTATCGGGAAACGCGGGGTTGCGCAGGCGCCAGCCGAGATAATCCGAAACATCGCGGTCGAGATCGAGCCGGTGCTGGTCCACCAGCCGCATCACGCCCAGCGCCACCACCAGTTTCGAGATCGAGGCAATGCGCGCCGGATCACGCGGGGTGACGGCGCGATGGGTAGTGCGGTCGGCCTCGCCCTCGGCCAGCACGGGCGTACTATGCTGGCGGTCGAAGGTAACGGCCACAGTAGCGGGGGTGGCGGCAGGGGTGGCGGCGGCGAGCAGGAGAGCGGCAAAAGACATGGCGGCGAGTTTGCCCCGCCGCCATGCCGCGTCAATACGTTATCCGCTCAATCGCCCCCCTCTTAATCAAGATTGGGCCGCAGCCAGCGCTCCGCCTCGGCCAGCGGCATGGCGCGCCGCGTGGCATAATCCTCCAACTGGTCGCGCCCGATGCGCGCCACGCCGAAATAGGAGGAATCAGGATGGGCGAAATAGAAGCCCGACACCGCCGCCGTGGGCAGCATCGCCTGCGATTCGGTGAGCGTGATGCCGGTGTTGGCGGTGGCGTTCAACAGGTCGAACAGGATCGGTTTGAGGCTGTGGTCGGGGCAGGCGGGGTAGCC
>DDES01000095.1 GCA_002336765.1 Novosphingobium sp. UBA1948
ATGGACGGCAAGACCCCGGTCGAGCAGGTCGTGGCCGCTGCCGCCAAGGCTGCCGGTGGTTCGATCAAGCTGGTGGACTATGTCCGCTTCCAGCTGGGCGAGGGCATCGAGAAGGAAGCGACCGACTTCGCTGCCGAAGTGGCTGCTGCCGCCGGCATCAAGTAAGGTTTTCTCTTTCTGAAAATCGTGGGGAGGCCCGCCGGCAACGGCGGGCCTCTTTTCATGTGCAGTTTCGGTGCAGTATTGGTGAGGCTTTGTGCAATTGTCGCAGCGCGCCCTTGGCAGGCGGGGCGGCACGGTATAAGGGCGCTTGCGAAGCCAAAAGGATACAATCACCCCATGACCAGCTCTCCCTACAAGCGCGTTTTGCTCAAACTGTCGGGCGAGGTGCTGATGGGGGATCAACCTTTCGGTATTGATCCCGCTTTCGTTGCCGAACTGGCCAAGGAAGTGAAGGCGGCCAAGGAAACAGGCCTCGAGTTGTGCCTTGTCATCGGCGGCGGCAATATCTTCCGCGGCATGGCGGGCGCCGCCAAGGGTATGGACCGTGCGCAGGCCGACTATATGGGCATGCTGGCGACCGTGATGAACGCGCTGGCGATGCAGAATGCGCTTGAACAGCTTGGCGTGCCGACCCGTGTGCAGAGCGCGATCGAGATGGACAAGGTTTGCGAGCCGGTGATCCGCCGCCGCGCCGAACGCCATCTGGAAAAGGGCCGGGTGGTGATTTTCGCCGCGGGCGTAGGCGCTCCCTATTTTACCACCGATTCCGGCGCCGCGCTGCGTGCCGCCGAAATGGGCTGCGACGCGCTCTTGAAGGGCACCAGCGTGGATGGCGTGTACAACGCCGATCCCAAGAAGGATCCTTCGGCTGTCCGCTATGACACGGTCGATTATGACACCGTTCTGGCCGACAATCTCAAGGTGATGGACGCTTCCGCCGTGGCGCTGTGCCGCGACAACAAGATCCCGATCGTCGTCTTCTCGATCCGCGAGCGTGGCAATCTGGCCACCATCCTGAACGGGCAGGGCATCAAGACGGTCGTTCAGTAAACATTCGGAGAATACCCCATGGCTGCTCCCAAATATGACAAGGCCGATCTCGAACGCCGCATGAAGGGTGCTGTCGAAGCGCTCAAGCATGACCTCTCGGGCCTGCGCACCGGCCGCGCCAACACCGCGCTGCTCGATCCGATCAACGTGGAAGTCTATGGCAGCCACACGCCGCTGGCGCAGGTGGCCACCGTGGCCGCGCCCGAGCCGCGCATGTTGACCGTGACCGTGTGGGATCGTTCCAACGTGACGCCGGTGGAAAAGGCGATCCGCTCGGCGGGTCTGGGCCTCAATCCGATCACCGATGGCAACACCATCCGCCTGCCGATCCCCGATCTGACCGAGGAGCGCCGCAAGGAACTCGCCAAGCTGGCCGGTAAATATGCCGAGGGCGCGCGTATCGCCATCCGCAACGTGCGCCGCGATGGCATGGAAGCGCTGAAGGCTGACGAGAACAAGAAGCTGATCGGCGAGGACGACCGCAAGCGCGGCGAGACCGAGGTGCAGAAGATTACCGACGAGGCGATCAAGGATGCCGAGGCTGCCGCTGCCGCCAAGGAGAAGGAAATCCTCGGCAAGTGAGCGTCGCTGCTGTTCCTGCTGGCGGCTCGGTTGCCAATGGCGTGCGCCATGTTGCCATCATCATGGATGGCAACGGGCGCTGGGCCAAGAAGCGTTTTCTGCCCCGCGTGATGGGGCACCAGCGCGGGGTGGAGGCGGTGCGCCGCCTGATCCGCGGGGTGCGCGATTTCGGGCTGGAGGCGGTGACGCTTTATGCCTTTTCGAGCGAGAACTGGCGGCGGCCTGAAGAGGAAGTCAGCGACCTGATGGGGCTGCTCAAGCGCTTCATCATCAGCGATATTGACGAGATCGCCGGGAATGGCGTCCGCTTGAAGATCATTGGCGATTACAAGGCGTTGTCGCCCGATATTGTAACGTTGCTTGAAGACGCGATGGCGCGCACGGCTGGCAATGACGTGATGACGCTGGTGATCGCGCTCAATTACGGCAGCCAGCAGGAAATCGCCCGCGCAGCGGCGGCGGCGGCGGCCAAGGGTGCCATCACGCCCGAAAGCATCGAGGCCGAACTCTACACCGCCGATCTGCCGCCGCTCGATCTGCTGGTGCGCACCAGCGGCGAGGTGCGGCTGTCGAATTTTCTGCTGTGGCAGGCGGCCTATGCCGAAATGTGGTTCACCGATGTGCTGTGGCCCGATTTCACACCCGAGCATCTTGCCGAGGCGCTGGGCGCCTTTGGCCAGCGGGAGCGCCGTTTCGGTGGCCGCTGAGGGTGAAACGGGCGCTCCGGCTCCCAAAAAGAACGCCGATCTCAAGGCGCGCACGCTGTCGGCTATCGTGATGGTGGCGGTGTCGGGCACGGCGCTGTGGCTGGGCGGTATCGCGTGGACCGTGTTCGTGCTGCTGGTCGCCACCGGCGTGCTGTGGGAGTGGAACAAGCTTTCGCGCAAGATTGCCGAGAGTTGGTGGGGCAGGCTGGTCTGGCTAGTGGCTGGCGTGGTTTACGTGGGGGTGGCCTGCGAGATGCTGCTGATGTTGCGTAGCGAAGGTGGGCAGGCTGTTTTGTTTCCGATTGCCGCCGTCATCGCAACAGATATTGGCGCCTATTTTGCAGGTCGCGCCCTTGGTGGCCCTAAGATTGCGCCTCGGATCAGCCCTAGCAAAACATGGAGCGGGCTGGCAGGCGGTGCTCTGGGGGCTGCGTTAGTGGTCTTTGCAGAGATTTACAGTTTCAAGTACGCCTTCGACCACAGCATTTTCCGCAGTGACCCTTGGACGGCTTTGGAATGGGGGCAGTTGGTTGCTAGCGTAATTGGCTTTGGCTTCCTCGTCGCCATTATCGCCCAGACCGGCGATTTTTTCGAAAGCTGGATGAAGCGCCGCGCGGGAGTCAAGGACTCCGGCCATCTCATTCCGGGCCACGGCGGGCTGTTCGACAGAGTTGACGGCTTGCTCGCGGTGCTGTTCGTTGCGGGCATCCTTGGCGCTGTGGGAAGGCTGTAAATGCGCTCCATTTCCATCCTCGGCGCAACCGGCTCGATTGGCGCTTCAACGCTCGATCTGGTGCGGCGCAACCGCGACCAGTGGCGCGTGGTGGCGCTCACGGCCAACGGCAATGCCGTGGCGCTGGCCGAACTTGCCCGCGAATTTGGCGCGCAGATCGCCGTCTGCGCCGAAGAGGCGGCCTTGCCCGCCCTGCGCGACGCCTTGGCGGGCACTTCCATCGAGGCCGCCGCAGGTCCGCAGGCTTTGGTAGAGGCCGCCAGCCGCTCCGCCGATCTCACCATGGCCGCGATTGTTGGCTGCGCGGGCCTTGCCCCCACGATGGCCGCCATCGAGCAGGGCCGCACCGTGGCGCTGGCCAACAAGGAAGCACTGGTTTCCGCTGGCGAGGTGATGCTGGCGGCGGTGAAGCGTTGCGGCACCACGTTGCTGCCGGTGGATAGCGAGCATAATGCCATCTTCCAGTGCCTGTCGGGCAACAGTACCGACCATGTGCGCTGGATCACGCTGACGGCGAGCGGCGGTCCGTTCCGTGACTGGACGCTGGAACAGTTGCAGACCGCCACCCCCGCGCTGGCGATCAAGCATCCCAACTGGAGCATGGGCGCCAAGATCAGCGTCGATTCGGCCAGTATGATGAACAAGGGGCTCGAATTCATCGAGGCCTATCACCTGTTTCCCGTGGGGCTGGAGCGCTTGAGGATCATCGTGCATCCCCAGTCGATCATCCATTCCATGGTGGAATACCATGATGGCTCCACGCTGGCGCAGCTTGGGCCGAGCGATATGCGCGTGCCGATTGCCTCCTGCCTTGCGTGGCCGCAGCGCATGGAAACCCCGCTGTCGGACAAGCTTGATCTGGCCGCGATTGGCGAACTCACTTTCCGCGCGCCCGACGAGATCCGCTTTCCCGCCACAAGGCTGGCGCGCGAGGCGGCGCATGCGGGTGGCGGGGTGCCGGCCGTGCTCAATGCCGCCAATGAAATCGCGGTGGCGGCTTTTCTGGCGGGCGGGATCGGCTTTACCCGCATTCCCGCGCTGGTGGAGGAGGTGCTGGGCGCCTATACTCCCGCACGACCGACCCATATCGAGGATGTCCACGCGGTGGATGCCGAGGCGCGCCGCCGGGCCGCCGCCCTTCTGGAACTGGTCTGATCCCTATGCAACTTCCCTCGATCCCGATGACCATTCTCGCCTTCGTGCTGTTGATCGGCCCGTTGGTGATGGTGCACGAGTTGGGGCATTATCTGGTGGCGCGCTGGTGCGGGGTGCAGGTCAAGGTGTTCTCCATCGGCTTTGGCCGCGAGATCGCGGGCTGGACCGATGGGCGTGGCACACGCTGGAAGCTCTCGATGCTTCCGCTGGGCGGCTATGTGCAATTCGCGGGCGACATGAATGCGGCGTCGGTGCCCATTGATTCCATTCCGCTGGATGTGAAGGAGCGGGAAGGGTGGTTTCCCTTCAAGCCTTTGTGGCAACGCTTTCTGATCGTGCTGGCGGGGCCGCTTACCAATCTGATTGCGGCAGTGTTGATCTATGCCGCCTTCAACATGGCCTATGGCCGTGTGGTGGTGCCGGCGGTGGCGGCGGTGTTCGGCCCCCAGTCGGCGGCGCAGGCGGCGGGCATGCAACTGGGCGACCGCATCACGGCGATCGACGGCAAGCCGATCGAGAGTTTCGAGGAAATCCGCGACGCGGTCAGCCCGTTTCCGGGCCAGACCGTGCACATCGCGGTGGAGCGCGGCGGGCAAAAACTGACGATTCCGGTCACGCTGGCGACCGAGGTGCTGAAGGACAGGTTTGGCAGCTCGGCGCGGGTCGGGCGCTTGGGCATTGGTCCGTCGGGCGAGCGCAAGCTGGTCCGGCTCGGGGTGGTTGATTCCTTTGTGACGGCGGGCAACCAGACGGTGCATCTGGTCGGGCTGATCGGCACCGGCCTCAAGCAGGTTGTGACTGGCCAGCGCAGCATGCGCGAGATGAACGGGCCGATCAAAATGGCGCAATATTCGGCGGCGACGCTGGCGCTCGGTTGGCAGGCTTTCGTGTCTTTTGCCGCTTTCATCTCGATTAACTTGGCATTCATCAACCTGCTGCCAATTCCGGTGCTGGACGGAGGCCATCTGGCATTTTACATTGCCGAATGGATCCGCCGCAAACCCGTGGGAGTGCGCAGTCAGGAGTGGGCTTTTCGCGCAGGTTTGGCCTTTGTGCTGGCGTTGATGATCTTCGTGACCATCAACGATGTGCTGCCGGCCAGTCTGTTCGGGCAATAGGCATCGGGCCGGGGATCGGGCCTGCTTTTTTTGCCTTTCTCGGCAAAACAGGCATGAAGGATCGTGCGGCGGTTGCCGTGGGTCAAGTTCACCGCTATCGAGCGCCATTCGTGAAGGTTTGCGTGCCGGTTTTGCCGATGCGCGGGCCGCTTGCCGGGGGCTGTTTCGCGGGGGCGCGAGGCACGCAGGGTTCTGCGGGCCATTAGGATGGGAAAGACCGTGTCGAAAATGGATTGCAAGATGGGTCGTGATGCTGCCGTTTCGGGTCTTTCTGGCTCTGGCCTGCGCCAGCTTGGCCTTGCGCTGATGGGCGGATCGATTCTGGCCGGTGTGCCCCAGATGGCGCTCGCCGCCGCGCCCAAGGTTGCGACGCCCAAGTCGGCGAGCAGCAAGCCTGCCGCCAAGGCTGATCCGGCCAAACCGGCTATTGCCGCCCAGCCGGTAGCCGCCGTGCCCGCCACCACTGCGCCGGTCGAGGCTCCGGCCGCGCCGCAGCAGATCATCCGCTCGCTCAGCGTCGAGGGTTCGCAGCGCCTCGAATCCGATACGGTGCTGTCCTATATCCAGCTTCGCGCGGGCCAGCCCTATACCGAGGCAGCGGCCGACCAGGCGCTCAAGGACCTGTTCGCGACCGAGCTTTTCGCCGATGTGCAGGTGCGCAACGACAATGGCCGCGTGGTGATCTCCGTAAAGGAAAATCCGGTCATCAACCGCATCATCCTCGAGGGCAACAAGCATCTCAAGGAAGACAAGATCAACCCCGAGATCAAGATGGCGCCGCGCCAGATCTTCACGCGCTCGAAAGTGCGTGCGGATGTCGCCCGCATCATCGAGCTGTACAAGCGNNTCGACCAGAACCGCGTCGATATCGTTTTCGAGATTTCCGAAGGGCCGAAGTCGAAAGTTCGCCAGATCAACGTGATCGGCAACGAGCATTTCAGCCAGAAGGAAATCGAGGCGGCGATGGTCACCAAGACCGCGCGCCCGCTGCATATTTTCCGCTCGAACACCTCGTATGACCCCGACAAGCTGGCCTATGACCAGCAGAAGCTGC
>DDES01000168.1 GCA_002336765.1 Novosphingobium sp. UBA1948
CACACTCACTGGCCCGCATCGCGACGATCTGGTCACCATTATGGCCGCCAAGAACCAGCCCGCCGCCGAATGTTCCACAGGCGAGCAAAAGGCCATGCTGATCGCCATCACGCTGGCCCATGCTGAACTGTCGAATGACGATCGCCCGCGCCTGCTGCTGCTGGATGAAGTGGCCGCCCATCTCGATCCGCTGCGTCGCGCGGCTTTGTTCGAGCGGCTGGAGGCTGGCCGCGCACAAGTGTGGATGACCGGCACGGAACTCGCGCCTTTCGACGGGTTAGAAGGCAAAGCCGCCTGCTGGCGCGTGGCCGATGGGGCGGTGGAGCGACTTTAACCCAGCCACTCCGCCAGCAAATGCCACGCCACAGCAGTCACATTGGGCGCGCCAAAGGCGACCCCATCCTGCCCCTGCGCCCGCGCCGCCATCGCCTGTGCCACTTCGTCGCGGGTGAACCAGCGGGCATCTTCCAGCTCGGTCGTATCAATGTTCAGCGCCGGATCATCAGCATAGGCATGGGCGCCGATCATCAGGCTGGAGGGGAACGGCCATGGCTGGCTGGCGACATAGCGCACATCGCGCACCACAACGCCCGCTTCCTCGAAGATCTCGCGGGCCACGGCCTCCTCGATGCTCTCGCCCGGCTCGACAAAGCCCGCCAGCGCCGAATAGCGCCCCGCCGGAAAGCGCGGCTGGCGGCCAAGCAGCAAACGCCCCTGATGCTCCACCGTCATAATCACCACGGGATCGGTGCGCGGGAAATGCTGGGCGGGGCAGACCGTGCAATCGCGCTGCCAGCCGCCCTTGGCGATGGCCGTGGGCGCGCCGCATTGCGCACAAAAGCGGTGCCGCGCATGCCAGTTCACCAGCGCGCGGGCGGTGCCGTAAATCGCGATCTCCTCACCCGCCATGCCCGACAGCGCGGCCCACAGGTTGAAGCTGGCAGGCGCCGCGCTGCCCGCCTGCGCAACCGGCGCGAAATGGCCGATGCCGCCCGCATCCAGCCCGAGGAACACCAACTCCACCCCGCGATCCACCGGCGCCCAGACCAGCGCCTCATGCTCCACACGCGGATCGATGCCGTCGAGCACCAGCATCCGCCCCGTAGCCAGCAAATCTGCCAGACGCGCGGGATCGCTGCGCACCGCATCGGCGCGGTCGAGCGGGCTGCCAGTGAAGGCAATCTTCGGGCGTTGCATCTTACTCTCCCTGCGCCAAAGCGATAGCGGCGGCGCGGGCATAGAGCGTAGGCAGGCCCGCCGCGTCAAGCTGCGCGACGGGCCACCATTCGCCATCCCCCTCGGGCACAGCATCGCCCGCCAGCACAGCAAGATCGAGCGTGGCATGGGTGAACACATGGGTCACCTGCCCCAGTTCGCGCCATATTCCCTGCGGCGCGCCGGAGCCATCGACCCGCGCGGTCCAGCCATCATCGGGCAAAGCACGCATCCCGCCCAACATCCCCTTGGCAGGACGCCGTACCAGCCATACTTCCTGCCCCCGGGTGATCCACAGGGCATGGCCCTTGCGGCGCGGCTTGGCGGCTTTGGGCGGTTTGACGGGATAGGCTTCCGCGCTCCCCTGCCGCCGCGCCGCGCAGAAATCCGCCAGCGGGCAGAGCAGGCATTTGGGCGCCCGCACCGTGCAGATCCCCGAACCCAGATCCATCATCGCCTGCGCGAAGTCACCGCAGCGTGTGTCGGGGGTGATGCTGTCGGTCGCTTCTCGGATGGCGGCGCGCGCGGCGGGCAAAGGCTCACCGATGGCGAAGAGGCGCGCCACCACCCGCTCCACATTGGCGTCCACCACCACGGCGCGCTGACCAAAGGCAATCGCCGCGACCGCCGCCGCCGTATAGGCGCCAAGGCCGGGCAGCGCGCGCAGGCCCGCCTCGTCCTGCGGAAAGCAGCCACACTCGGCCACGACGCGCGCACATTCCACCAGCCGCCGTGCCCGCGAGTAATAGCCCAGCCCCGCCCATGCGGCCATCACCTCGTCCTCGGGCGCCTCGGCCAAAGCCTGCACCGTGGGCCAGCGGGTGGTAAAGCGTTCGAAATAGGGGATGACGGCGGCCACGGTGGTCTGTTGCAGCATCACCTCGGACAGCCAGACGCGATAGGGATCGGGAGCATTGGCGCCAACCGGTGCCCGCCACGGCAGGCTGCGCGCATGCACATCATACCAGTCGAGCAGAGCGGGCGCCACGCGGCGACCGTCGCGCGTCAAGGCGTGCATTTCGGCATGGCTGGCTCTGGCATCCATGCGGCGGCTATGGCATGGCAGTGGCGCAATGGAAAGGGATCGTCCATCCGCCCCCAAGGGCAAGGCTGCCAAAGCCACCGGCAAAGCGACACCGCGCGTCTATGAACGCCCGCGCGGCGGGCAGGCGCGCGCCATTGCTGACCTTATGCCCGACATCGGCCGCTCCGCCTTTCGCCGTTTCGGCTTTGTGCAATCCAGCGTGGTGACGCGCTGGCCCGAGATCGTCGGCCCGCGCCACGCCGAAGTCTGCATGCCCGAAGCGATCCGTTTCCCGCCCGGCGAAAAATCCGACGGCATCCTGCAACTGGTGGTTCTGCCCGCCCATGCGCCGATGATCAGCATGGTCATCCCCGAGATCATCGAGCGGGTGAACCGCTTTTTCGGCTATTGCGCCGTCGCCAAGGTGAAGCTGCGGCAGGGCGAGGTGATGAAGCGCCCCGATGCGGGACGAACCGCACCGCCGCCCAATCTCAAACCCATCCCTATCGAACTGGGCGAGAGTCTGCGCGACATTGGCGATCCCGAATTGAAAGCCGTGCTCGAATCGCTTGCCCGTTCGATGGCCAACAGCGAAAACACCAGCGACAAAGCCTGACAGGAACCCCCATGCGCCTTTTCCCTCGCTCCGCCCCGCTTTTTGCCCTGTTGGCCGCCGCGCTGATGGCGCCTGCCGCATCGGCCACACCCAGGAAAGCCGCTCCCGCCAAGCCCGCTGCCTCGGCATGGGCGGGCAAGATCGGCGTGACACCCACCGGCGGGCATATCGTCGGCAATCCCGCCGCGCCGCAAAAGCTGGTGGAGTTCATGAGCTACACCTGCTCGCATTGCGCGCATTTCGAGGCTGAATCCGCGCTACCGCTGCGCATGGGGCCGATCGGGGCGGGCACGCTGTCGTTCGAGGTGCGCCACCTGCTGCGCGATCCGATCGACGCCACCATCGCCGCTCTCACCAATTGCGTGCCCCCCGTCCGCTTCTTCCCGCTGCACCACCGTTTTCTGGCCGAGCAGGAGAAATGGTTCGCCATCGCCCAGAAGATGACGCCCGAACAGATGAAGCGCTGGAACGAAGGGCCGATGCCGCAGCGCATGCGCACCATCGCGGGCGATCTCAAATTCTACGACATCGTGGCCAGCGCGGGCCTGACCCGCGCGCAGGCCGATGGCTGCTTTGCCAACGAGGCGATCCTGCGCCGCATTCTGGCCCAGACCAAGCAGGCCAGCGATCTGGGCATCGATTCCACGCCCAGCTTCCTGATGAACGACAAGCTTCTGGCTGAGCATGACTGGGCCGGAATCCAGAGCGCCATCACCGCCAAATAAACCGCTTCAAACCGGCGCGGCGGGGGACTAACCTGCGGCGCGCGAGAACACACTCTAAGGACCACGATCCGCCATGACGATTTCGATGCGTAAAACCGCCCTCATCGCCGCCCTGCCCTTGGTGCTGGGGCTGGCTGCCTGCAACAAGTCGGACGAAGGCAAAGCTGCGGGGCCCGTGGCCGCCGTGGCTCCGCCCGCCGGCAAGGCATGGGTGGATGTGATCGCCAAGACGGCCGATGGCGCGGGCGTGGTGATGGGTAACCCGAATGCAGCGGTCAAGATCGTCGAATATGGCTCGTTGTCCTGCCCGCACTGCGCAGTTTTGACCCGCGAGATGATGCCCGCCCTCACCAGCAACTATGTGGCCAGCGGCAAGGTTTCCTATGAATTCCGTAGCTTTGCTATCCATCCGCAGGATATTCCGCTCACCGTGCTGGCCCGTTGCGGCGCGCCCGACACGTTCTTCGGTCTGGTCGAGCAGGTCTATGCCAACTTCGACGCGCTGGCCGCCTCCACCGAAAAGGGGCTGGAGCAGGCCAAGGCCGCGCAAGGCCTGCCCGCCGCGCAGCGCTATCCGGCGCTGGCCGATGCGCTGGGCTACACCGAATTCTTCGCCTCGCGCGGGCTTCCGGTGGACGAGCAGAAAAAGTGCCTCGCCAACATGGCCGCTGCCGAAGCGGTCGCCAAGGAATCGGAAGCGATCAGCGCCAAGGGCATCGATTCCACCCCTACCGTCTTCATCAACGACAAGAAGGTGGACGGCAATGACTGGAAGGCGGTGGAAGCCGCGCTGAAGGCCGCCGGAGCGTAAATCCGCGCCGATGCGCTTCCGGCGGCTCAAACTTTCGGGCTTCAAGAGCTTTGTCGAGCCGGCGGAATTGCGCATCGAGCCGGGGCTGACCGGTGTGGTTGGCCCCAATGGCTGCGGCAAGTCAAACCTGCTGGAAGCCATCCGCTGGGTGATGGGCGAGAGCAGCCCCAAGAGCTTGCGCGGCGGGGGCATGGAAGATGTGATCTTTGCCGGCACCACCAGCCGCCCGCCGCGCGACTTTGCCGAAGTGGTGCTGACCGCCGAGGCGGAGGGCGAGGAACTGGAAGTTGTGCGCCGCATCGAGCGGGGCGCGGGCAGTGCCTATCGCATCAACGGACGGGATGTGCGGCAAAAGGATGTGGCGCTGGTGTTTGCCGATGCGGCGACCGGCGCGCATT
>DDES01000159.1 GCA_002336765.1 Novosphingobium sp. UBA1948
CCGGCGGCGATCAGCGCCTCGGCGGAATGGCGCACCACCGGCTTGCCGCGCCACAGCGCGAATTGCTTGGGCACCGGCTGTCCCGCGCGCAAGCCAGCGCCAGCAGCCACGATAATCGCGGCAGTACCAACAGGAACGGGACTCGCGGCGCTTTCCATAGGCGCGGGCGGTTAATCGCTTGTGCGGCCTTGCGCAATGCGTCTTGTGCGCTTGGGCGCAATGGATTATGCGCCTGCCTAAAATTTAGGCATTCTTCGCATGACTGACACGCCCGTTCCGCCCAGCCTCAAGCCGATCCACATCGGCCCGGTCCAGATCGACTGCCCCGTCGTGCTGGCGCCGATGACGGCTGTCACCGATCTCCCCTTCCGCCGCATTGTGCGCCGCTATGGCAGCGGGCTCAATGTGACCGAGATGATCGCTTCGCCCGCCGCGATCCGCGAGACGCGCCAGTCGATCCAGAAGGCGGCGTGGGACCCGATGGAGGAGCCGGTGTCGATGCAACTGGTCGGCTGTGAACCGGACCAGATGGCCGAGGCCGCCCGCATCGCTGCGGACAAGGGCGCGGCGATCATCGACATCAACATGGGTTGCCCCGTGAAGAAGGTGGTCAACGGCGACGCGGGTTCCGCGCTGATGCGTGTGCCCGATCTGGCCGCCCGCCTGATCGAGGCGGTGGTGCAGGCGGTGGATGTTCCGGTCACGGTCAAAATGCGCATGGGCTGGTGTCATGACAGCCTTAACGCGCCGGAACTGGCGCGCAAGGCGCAGGATCTGGGTGCGAAAATGATCACCGTGCACGGCCGCACCCGCAACCAGATGTACAAGGGCAGCGCCGACTGGGCCTTTGTCCGCAAGGTCAAGGAGGCGGTGGGCATTCCGGTCATCGTCAATGGTGACATTTGCACCATCGAGGATGTGGCCGCCGCGGTCGAGCAATCGGGCGCTGATGGCGTGATGATCGGACGCGGCTCCTATGGCCGGCCGTGGTTGCTGGGACAGATGATGCATTGGCTTTCCACCGGAGAGCGCAAGGACGAGCCGGAACTGGCCGAGAAATATGCCGTTCTTCTCGCGCATTACGAGGATATGCTCGAGCATTACGACATCAAGACCGGCGTCAATATGTTCCGCAAGCATCTGGGCTGGTACACGCATGGTCTGCATGGCTCGGCCTCGTTCCGCAACAAGGCCAATTTCATGGACGATCCGCGCGATGTGAAGGCGGCGCTGCATGAATTCTACGCGCCCTTGTTGGACGCGGCCTGAGTCGATGGCGCCCAACGATTCCCAGCCGCTGGCTCCGCCGCCCGATGCGCGCAAGCAATTGGGCAGCCTGCCGCAGGCGGTGATCCTGCTGGCGCCGGGGCACAAGATTTCCACCGCCAACCCTGCCGCCGAGCAATTCCTTGGCCAGAGCCAGCGTCGTCTGTTGGGCCGCTCGCTGGGCGAGGTGTTGGTGCTGGAGCAACGTCTGGTCGATCGCCTGAGCGACGCTGACGCGCCGGTGACGGCACGCCATGTCGATGCGATGGTGGTGGGGCAGGGCGCGCGCCAGATCGACATCGCCACTGCTCCCGTGGTCGATGCGCCGGGCTGGCAGGTGCTGACCATGAGCGACAGTGCCACGGTGCAGCCGCTGGGCCAGTCGATGCAGTCGGGCGAGAGCGCGCTGTTGCGCGGGCCGGAGGTGTTGGCGCACGAGATCAAGAACCCGCTGGCGGGCATCAAGGGTGCGGCACAACTGCTGGGCCGCAAGGTGGAAGGCGGGGATCGCGCGCTGACCGGTCTGATCGCCGACGAGGTGGATCGCATCGCCAAACTGATCGACCAGATGCAGACCCTGAGCCGCCGCACCACCGAGCCGGTCGAGCCTTGCAACCTGCACGAGACGATCCGCCGCGCCAGCACCATTCTGGAAGCCGCCGGAACCGCCCCGCGCATCGAGGAGGAGTTCGACCCCTCGCTGCCGCCGGTGCTGGGCAGCGCGCATGGACTGGTGCAGGTACTTATCAATCTACTGGCCAATGCGCGCGAGGCGACGCAGGGGTTGGAACATCCGCGCATCGTGGTGCGCACACGCTTTGTATCGGGCCTGCAACTGCACGCCACCGACAAAGGCAAGCCTGTGCGTCTGCCGATCGAGGTGCGGGTGTCGGACAATGGCGCGGGCGTGGACCAAGGTGTGCGCGACCATATTTTCGAGCCCTTCGTTACCAGCAAGAAGAGCGGGCAGGGCCTGGGGCTGGCGCTGGTGCGCAAGCTGGTGCGCGATATGAACGGCCGCATCACCTATGACCGCGACGAGGTGGGCGGCTGGACCCATTTCCGCCTGCATCTGCCGATGGCCAGCGAGGGCAAGCCGCGCGGCCCCCGCCCCAAACCTGCGAGTGAGACTGTATGAGTGTTCTTCTGGTTGAGGATGACGAATCCATCGCCATCGTGATCACCGCCGCGCTGGAGGCAGAAGGGTTCAAGGTGTCGCGCTGCGATTCGATTGCCGAGCGTGACCGGCTGCTGGCGACGCAGGACTTCAACGCGCTGGTGACCGATGTGATGCTGACCGATGGCGATGGCATCGAGACGCTGGGGCGGGTGCAGGCGGCGCATCCCTCGCTGCCGGTTATCATCCTTTCGGCGCAGAACACGCTGGATACGGCGGTGCGCGCCTCGGACACGGGGGCGTTTGAATATTTCCCCAAGCCCTTCGATATTGACGAACTGGTGCGCACCGTGCGGCAGGCGGCAGGGTCTGCGGGAGCCGCAGCCGGCAGGCTGGATGAGGACGGGGCGGGGCAGGGGCTGCCGCTGGTGGGCCGGTCGAGCGCGATGCAGGCGGTCTATCGCATGATTACCCGCGTGTTGCGCAATGATCTGACCGTTCTGATTCTGGGGGAGAGCGGCACCGGCAAGGAGCTGGT
>DDES01000150.1 GCA_002336765.1 Novosphingobium sp. UBA1948
ACGCCTGCCGAGGGCAGCGTGCTGCCCGATACCTATGATATCCAGAAGGGCGAGGCCCGCGCGGCCGTGCTGGCACGGATGCAAGCGGCGATGACGCGCACGCTGGCCGAGCTATGGGCCAAGCGCGGGCCGGACACGGTGGCCAAGACACCGCAGGAGGCGGTGACGCTGGCCGCCATCGTGGAAAAGGAAACCGGCAAGCCGAGCGAGCGGCCGATGGTGGCGGGCCTCTATTCCAACCGCCTGCGTCAGGGCATCATGCTGCAGGCCGATCCCACCATCATCTATCCGATCACGGCGGGCAAGCCGCTGGGCCGCCGCATCCGCCAGAGCGAGATTCAGGCGCGCAACGATTACAATACCTATGCGATGGCGGGCCTGCCCAAGGGGCCGATCACCAATCCGGGCCGCGCCTCGATCGAGGCTGTGCTGCATCCCGCCAAAACGCAGGCGCTCTATATGGTGGCCGACGGCAGCGGTGGCCATGCCTTTGCCAACACGCTGGACGAGCATAACCGCAATGTGGAGCGCTGGTTCGCGATCCGCCGCTCGAAGGGCGAGATCTAGCGAAACTGTCGGCGGGCGTAGAGCAGGCCGGTGAGCCCGATGGCGAAGATCACGGCCGGAAAGATCGCCGCGCTCCAGCCCTTAAGCGTGAGCAGTGGCGACACCAGAAAACTCCAGCCGAATTGCGCGACAATGCCGGTGAGCGAGATGGCGAACAGCGCCACCGCCACCCTCCGTCGCATCAGCAGCGCCACCGCACCACCTAAACCGCCCCACACCGCCACCGTATAGGCGCCCCACACCCACAGCGGCATGCTGCGCCACACATCGGCCACGGCAGCATCACCATTGGCCAATTGCTCGGGGCTGGCGTTGATTTGCATTCCCCATGCGGCCAATCCCACAATATTCCAGCCCAGCAGTAACCAAACGGGCAGGCGGGGGGCTGTTGGTTTCATCGCGGCTTCCTCGTGAGATGGAAAGTTCGGGACAAGTGCCGCAATATTGATCGAGTGGGGCGATTAGGCAATCCGGCATTTGTACGTGGTGTAAGGCGCTTCGGGCCTCGGCGCGCAGGGCGCGGCATGGAAAAAATTGCTTTGGCGTCAATTGGGCGGTTGACCAGTCCATCCCCCTTGGCTATGCGCGCCGCCTGCACCCCGCAATAGCGGGATTGGCCCCTTGGGGCGGAGTAGCTCAGCAGGTTAGAGCAGCGGAATCATAATCCGCGTGTCGGGGGTTCGAGTCCCTCCTCCGCTACCAAATACCCCTTCCAACAGAATTGTATCTTGGGCGCGGCGTTGACGCATTATGCGGGCTGCGCATTGCCGTGTATAACCAATTTGGTTATTTTCCTTTCCTACATGCCTAAGTCAAGGTTATCTCTGTTCCGTTCCTGCCGGTATCCCGCCGCAGTCAGGACATGGATGGAACCGATGCCTGCATTTGCCCTGCTGTTGCCGCTCTTTGCGCCGTTGCGGCTGCTGGTCTCGCGCTTGCGGGCTGGCGTGAGTGCGGCGGCGGACTGGACCTTCGCGCGGCGTGACCATGCGCTGGTCGCGCTGGCTCTCGTGCTGGGGCTGGCGGCATGGTGGCAGCATCACGAGGCGGGCCAATGGGCCGCCTATGCGCGCCAGACCAAGGCCGCGTGGGACGCCGCCCGACAGGATGCCGAAACCGCCAAGGCGCACGCCGAACAGCGCTACAAGGAGCTTGCCAGCCATGCCGACCAAACCCACGCCCACGATCTGGCGCAGGGCGATGCCCGCCTTGCTGCCTATGTTGCTGCTTACCGCCTGCGGGCGCCCCAAACCAATCCCGCCCGCGCCGCCGAAGATCGAAGTCCCGCACTTCCTGCAAACCCCTCCGCCCAGGCCGTCGTGGCGGTGAGCGAGGCGGATCTGCGCATTTGCGAGGCGGACTATGCCTATGCCAAGGCTGCGCATGACTGGGCGACCAGCCTGATCCGCCAGCCCTGATTTCCCCATAGGCACGCAAACCCCCCGCCCTTCCGGCATGGAACGGCGGGGGTTTTGCGTGCAGACCCGCGGGGGGATCGGGCCGCTTATTGCGCTTTTTCAAAGGCTGCGCTGATACGCAGCGCCACCGCATCGCCGATCAGCGGCAGATAGGTCTTCACACCGAAATCCGAACGCTTCAGCGTCGTCGTGGCGTTGAAACCGATGGTGTAGCCCTTGCTCAGCGGGTTCACGCCGCTGGCGTTGAAGCTGGTCTTGAGCACCACCGCCTTGGTCACGCCGTGGAAGGTCAGATCGCCCGCCACCAGTGCGGTGCGCGCGCCGGTCTGCTTCACGCTTTTTGAAACGAAGCGGATGGCGGGGAACTGGTCTGCGTCGAACCAGTCCTTGCTCTTCAACTCGCCGTCCAGCGTGGTGTTGGTGGTCGAAACGCTGGCCACGGGGATGGTAATGTCCAGCTTGGCCTTGGCCACCGCTTTGGGATCAAGCGAGAGCGTGCCGCTGGCGCCGGTGAAATCGCCGTACCAGTCGGAAAAGCCCATGTGGCTGACGGCGAATTGCACGCGGGTATGGCTCGGCTCGACCTTATAGGCGCCGGCCTGCACGGCGGCAGGGGCGGGGTTGGCGGCTTGCGCCTGCGCCGTTGCGGGCAGCAGGGCGAGGGCGGCGATCAGGGACTTGGGGAAATAACGCATGGTGAAAGCTCCTTAGGCCAGAGCGGCCATGGCGGCGGTGGCGTCGGCCACAGCGGCAGCGGCGGCTTCGGGTCCGAAAGCAAGGCCTTCAGCGGTGATCACGGTGACATCGGTCACACCAACAAAGCCGAGCAGCGCCTTGGTATGGGCCACGGCAAAGGGGAAGCCCGCGGTATCGTCATACTTGCCCGCGCGGGCCTGTGCGAGGATGGCGCGGGTGTTCTTGACCAGACCTTCGGGGCCGTTGGCAGTGTACTGGAAGGTGGTGCCGGCGCGGGCGACATAGTCGAACCAGCTCTTGAGCGTGGAGGGCATACCGAAATTGTAGAGTGGCAGGCCGATCAGCAGCAGATCGGCGTCGAACACTTCGGCGATCAACTCATCCTGCAGGGCGCGGGTGGCGGCAAAATCGGCGCCTTCGGGGGCTTGGCGGCCGATACCGGCAAGGCTGGCCGAGGTAACATGCGGCACAGGGTTCTTGTCGAGATCGCGCTCGACCACGGTGGCGTCGGGATGGGCGGCCAGATAGGCGTCGATCAGCTTGTTGCTGACGGAAGCCTCGCCGGTGGCGGCGGTGCGCAGGACGAGAATCTTGGTCATGGGAAGTCTCCTTGAGGGGGGTAGGGAAAGGGGAAGGGGTTTAGTCGAAGCGGTAGGAATCCATGCGCAGGATGCCCAGATCGGTGGAATGATGGATACGGGCAGCCTTGGGAGCAGATCCTTCGCCGCCACCGGCCGCACCGATCGCCACGAACAATGGCAACAGGTGTTCATCGGTGGGGTGGTTTTCCACCGCATAGGGGGCAAGGCGGCGATAGGATACCAGATCGCAGGTGCGCCCCGCCATGATCGCCTCATGCATCCAGTCGGAAAAGCGCGTGACCCATTCGGGTTCCGGCCCCGCGTTGAAGCGTTGCAGCGCGCGCAGATTATGCGTGAAGCTGCCCGAGGCGATGACAAGGATGTTCTGCTGCCGCAAGGAGGCCAGCGCGCGGCCCAGTTGCACGTGATGGCCCGGTCCGAGGCGGCTCTGCACCGAGAGTTGCAGCACGGGAATGTCATGCTCGGGCCACATCAGCAGCAGCGGCACCCATGCGCCGTGGTCCAGCCCGCGCCGGTTGTCGGTCTGGGCGCGCAGGCCCGCACCGCCCAGCAGATCGGCCACTTGCGCCGCCAGATCCGGCGCGCCGGGGGCGGGATAGGACAATTGATAGAGCGCGGGGGGGAAGCCGTAGAAATCGTGGATCGTTTCGTTGTGCTCGACCGCATTCACGGCAGGCACCTCGGTTTCCCAATGCGCCGAGACGACGAGGATCGCGTCGGGGCGCTCCAGCGTCGGGCCGAGATCCTTGAAGAACTGGCGCGCGGGAATGTCCTGCAGCGCCAGCATCGGCGATCCGTGCGAGAGGAACAGGGTGGGTTGCATGGCGCGAAAACTCCGTAGCGTTGGATCGGGAGATAGGATAAGCGTTTGTGCATTGCGATTGCCAATTTTGGCAGATCATTAATGCAAAAACGGATAATCTATGGATTGGGACGATGTTCGCAGCTTTCTCGCCATTGCCCGCGCGCGCAGCCTGTCGGGCGCGGCGCGCGATCTGGGGGTGCGGCAATCGACGATGAGCCGGCGGCTGGAGGCGCTCGAAACCAAGGCGGGCGCGCGGCTGCTCCAACGTACTCCACGCGGTTATGAATTGACCGCGCTGGGCGAGGCGGTGCTGGGCAATGCCGAGCGGATGGAGGCCGAGGCCATCGCCGTGGAGCGCATGGTGCAGGGGCGCGATGTGGCGCTGTCGGGCGTGGTGCGGCTGACCACGGTGGAGGTGGTGGCCAATCTGCTGATCCCGCAAGTGGCGGCGCGGGTGCAGGCGCAATATCCCGCCATTACGCTCGATGTTCTGAGCGAATCGCGCAGTCTCAACCTGTCCAAGCGCGAGGCCGATCTGGCGATCCGCATGACCCGCTTTGAAGGCAACGAACTGGTCACGCGCAAGATGGCTACGGTCGCCAGCGCGCTTTACGCCAGCCCCGCCTATCTCGCGCGGGTGGAGCAGGGCGGCGAGCCTGCCATTGTCACCGTGCTCGACGATCAGGAACATTTGCCCGAGGCGCGCTGGCTGGTCGAGCAGATGCCCCAGGCGCGGGTCGCGCTGCGCTCCAACAGCCGCGACGCGCAACTGGCGGCGGTGCGGGCTGGGCTGGGGGTAGCCTGTTTGCCCTGCCTGCTGGGTGATGGCGTGGCGGGGGTGACGCGACTCACCTGCGGCGGACCACAGCGGGAAGTGTGGCTGGGTGTCCATGCCGACCTGCGCCACATGCCCCGCATCCGCGCTGTGATCGAGGCGCTTGATGCCGAGTTTGCGACGGCAAAGCCGCGTTTCGAGGGGACGGCGTAAAGGGGGCTTGTGCTGCCCCTGCAATAATAGTACACGCTCGTTCCATATTGTGCGGGCGTGACTAAACACGCCCGTTTCCCTCGAATGGCATCTGGAAAGGCCCCTGCGATCATGGCGGTGAATATCAAGCAACTCGGCATGGGCGCGGCGGCCTTGGCTCTGGTGGGCGGCGGCGCAGCCTATTGGCGCTATGACACCTATGGCCGCTATCAGGAGGAAACCAACGACGCGACCATCCAGGCCGATCAGGTGGCGATTGCCGCCAAACTGTCGGGCTATGTGAAGGCCGTGGCGGTGGAGGAGAACACCGACGTCAAGACGGGCGCTCCGCTGGTGACGATCGATCCGGTGGATTACCAGACCAAACTGGCGGCAACGCAGGCCGACATAGGGCAGGCGCAGGCCGCGATCGA
>DDES01000123.1 GCA_002336765.1 Novosphingobium sp. UBA1948
CGGGCATGCTCGACGCGCTGACCGGCACGCTGGAAGGTGGCTTGCCGGTGCTGTCGGAAACGGTGGGCTGCTGGGTAGGCGAGAGCGAGGTGGCCAGCCTGTTGCGCGACACGGAAAAGGCGCATGAAGGCGTGCAGATCGGCTCCTATCCCTTCTTCCGCGAGGGTCGCAATGGCGCCAATTTCGTGGTGCGCTCCACCGATGCCGAGCAATTGGCCAGCGTTGTCACCGAACTGTCCAGCGCGCTGGAGGCTCTCGGGCGCGAGCCGGTGCTGGGCGGCATTTGACGGTGCTGGCCGCAATGGCGCTGCTCGCTGCCGCTTCCGCCCCGCAGGGCAGCCTCACGGATTTCGAGCGCCTGCTTGCCAGCACGCCCAGCGCCACTGCCGCGCTGGCTTCGTGGTGCGCCAGCCAGCATCTGGCCGATCCCGCCACGATCCGCGCGCTGCGTGTGAAGGGCGAGGACGCCCTGCCCCCGCCCGATCTCGACGAGACACTGGCGCTGCCCGAGGGACAGGAGGCGGGCTATCGCCATGTGCGGCTGGTCTGCGGCGCGCCCGATTCCGGCGTCAGGATCCTGTCCGAGGCGCATAACTGGTATGCCCCGCAAAGGCTGACCGAGGCGATGCGGCAGACGCTCGACACCACCGACACGCCCTTCGGCAAGGCGGTGGCAGCGCTGAACTACAGCCGTGAACGGCTGGCTTCGGTGCATGGCGTCGCGGCGGGCTGTCCGGCGGGCACGGTGCTGGCGCATCGCGCGCTGCTACGCCTGCCCGATGGCGCGCCGCTGGCGCTGGTGGTGGAATGTTACACCGGCGCGATCCTCGGCAAATAGGCGAACTCCATCGCACAGGCGCCATTGCACTGGCGGCTCTGCATGCTTACCTTGGCGGCATGGACGAAACCCCTTCTTTGGCCGGACGCCTGTTGCTGGCGCTGCCCGGCATGCCCGATCCGCGTTTTGAAGCTGCGGTGGTGGCGCTGTGCATTCACGACAAGGATGGCGCGCTGGGCATCGGCATCGGCGATGTGCTTGATCGGGTCACGCTGTTCAGCCTGCTCGACGATCTGGAGATTCCACGCGGTGTAGCGCCCGATTGCGAGGTGCATCACGGCGGGCCGGTCGAGCCGCAACGCGGCTTTGTGCTGCACACGCCCGACTGGCATGGCGAGGGCACGCTGGCCGTTTCGCCCGAATGGTCGCTCACCGGCAGCCGCGATATTCTGGCGGCGATTGCCGGAGGGCATGGGCCGAGCCGCTTCATCGTGGCGCTGGGCTATGCGGGCTGGGGCTCGCTGCAACTGGATTCCGAGATGCACCGCCACGGTTGGCACGCCGCCGAAGGGCGCGCGGCGATCCTGTTCGACACGCCGGTGGACGAGCGCTGGGTGGCGACATGGCGCGCGGAGGGGATCGACCCCAGCCACCTCACCCATATCAGCGGCAGGGCATAACAGGTACTTGCGGCGCACTGTCTTATCCCTATAATACAGGCTTCGACCCAAAGGACGATGACGACCATGGCGACCACGCTTGAAGCCCCCACCGCGACCTCTCCCGCCATCACGCTGACGGCGCCCGATCCCGTACCGGTGGTGGCCCCCGCGCAGGCCGCAGGGCTGGTGCCGCTTGCCGCCGAACAGACCAGCAAGCTTGACGAGAAGGTCGATGCCTTTGTCGCCGATCTGGTGGCGCAGGATGCCAATTCGCCCGAATTCGGCAAAAAGGTGGACCAGCTCACCAGCATGGGCCGCAAGGAAATCGCGGCAGCCGCGGGCATGTCGAACCGTTTTCTCGATCGCCCCGTGCGCGCGATGGACAAGGATCAGGGCGTGGGCGCCAATCTGATCGAATTGCGCCGCACGGTGGAAAGCCTCGATCCGGCCAAGGCGGGCAAGCTCTCGCCGGGCAAGAAGCTGCTGGGGATCATTCCCTGGGGCAATTCCATGCAGAAATATTTCGACGGCTATGTCTCGTCGCAGGGCCATATCAAGGCGATCCTTGATCAACTGGCCAGCGGCAAGGACGAGCTGTTGATGGACAATGCCGCCATCGATGTGGAGCGCCAGAAGCTGTGGGAGGCGATGGGCAATCTGGAGCAGATGATCCATATCTCCAAGAAGCTGGACGAAAAGATCGAGGACAAGGCAAACGAATTTGACGCCAGTGATCCCGCCAAGGCCAAGGCCCTGCGCGAGAGCGCTCTGTTCTACACCCGCCAGCGCACGCAGGACCTGCTGACGCAAATGGCAGTGACGGTGCAGGGCTATCTGGCGCTCGATCTGGTGAAGAAGAACAATGTCGAGCTGGTGAAGGGCGTGGACCGCGCCAGCACCACGACGGTCGCCGCGCTGCGCACTGCCGTCACCGTGGCGCAGGCCATGACCAACCAGCGCCTTGTGCTGCAACAGATCACCGCGCTCAACGAGACGACGGCCAATATCATCGATTCGACCAGTACCCTGCTGAAAGAGCAGACCGGCCAGATCCACCAGCAGGCCGCCGCCAGCACGATTCCCATCGAGACGCTGCAACGTGCCTTCCAGAACATCTATGACACGATGGACACGATCGACACGTTCAAGGTGAAGGCGCTCGATTCGATGAAGCAGACGGTCAACACGCTGTCGGCCGAGGTCGAGAAGTCCAAGGGCTATATCGCCCGCGCGCAGGGGCAGAGCACCGCGCAGGTGGCCCATGATGGCCCCGATCTGCTGAGCCTTGGAAACTAGGCATGGCGGGCGCCTATGACCGTGAGGGCGCGGTGGCCAGCGAGGCCATCCTTGCCGCCGCCCGCGCCAGCCTGAAGGACCAGCAGGCCGGTGGCCGCCGTGTGAGCGGCAAACCCATCGGGCAACGCTCGGCAGCGCTGCGGCGGGGCGAAACGAAGCGTAAGGCGCTGGCACTTGGTCTGGGCGTGCTGGTCATCATCATGCTTGTCAATCTGCTGGTGAGCCTACTGTCGGGCGTGCTGCATCTGATCGGCTGGCTGGCCAGCGGTGCGGGGATCGTGGTGCTGATCGGGCTGGTGGTGATGCTGCTACGCAGCCGCCCGCTCGCCATCCCCAGCCTCGAAAACCTGCGCAGCGCCAATCCCAAAGCTCTCGTCGGCCAGACACAATTATGGCTGGAGGCGCAGCGCCCCGCCCTGCCCGCGCCCGCGCTGGATCTGGTCAGCCGCATTGGTGGCCAGTTGGATGGTCTGGCGACCCAACTCGACCGCATCGACGAGGCCACGCCGGCCCTCACGCAGGTGCGCGCGCTGGTGGGCGAGCAATTGCCCAATCTGGTGAAGGCTTATACCGACATCCCGCCCGGCCTGCGCAAGGAGGCCCATGCCGGTGCCAGCCCCGACGAGCAACTGACCGAGAGCCTCGGCAGGATCAGCGGCGAGATCGACAGCGTCACCCGTCAACTGGCCGAAGGCAAACTCGACGCGCTGGCGATCCAGACCCGCTATCTCGACTACAAATACGGTGGCGAAAACTAACGCTTCCAGCGCAGGGCCAGCGTCAGCACCAGCGGCCAGAACAGTGTGAAGACGATATCGCCCAGCGTGCCGGTGGCGGTCCAGTTGATATGGACGATATAGTCCATCACCTCGTTGCCTGTCTCGGCCAGCACCACCGCCGCAAACGGCAGCCAGCGCGCAAAGCCGCGCCGCACCACCAGCGCCACCAGCAACCAGATCGCCAGACCCGCAAAAGTGTGCACCAGCTTGTCCGGCCCGAACTGGGCACGCCACATGATCCACGAGATCACACGCTCATAGGCGACAACAAATTGCATGGCGCCCTTATGCTGCGCCGCAGCAGGGCCGTCCAGCCCTAACCGCGCCACGAAAAAGGCCGGAAGAGGTTTCCCCCTTCCGGCCTTTTCAATAGCCTTGTTAAGGTCAGGCGGCTTGGCCGCCCGCACCTGCGACAGCTGGCTTAGCCGCCGTGAACCTGCGTCAGGTCAACCTTCAGGCCGGGGCCCATCGAGGTCGACAGGCCGATCTTGCGCAGATACTTGCCCTTGGCGCCGGTCGGCTTGGCCTTGACGATGGCATCGACGAAAGCGTCGAAGTTGGCCTTGAGCGCTTCGTTCGAGAACGAGAGCTTGCCAATACCGCCATGAATGATGCCCGCCTTTTCGACGCGGAACTCGATCTGGCCGCCCTTGGCAGCCTTCACGGCTTCCGCCACGTTGGGGGTCACGGTGCCCAGCTTGGGGTTCGGCATCAGGCCCTTGGGACCCAGCACCTTGCCCAGACGGCCCACGATGCCCATCATGTCGGGCGTGGCGATCACGCGACCGTAGTCGAGATTGCCAGCCTGCATGTCTTCGAGCAGGTCTTCGGCACCCACCTTGTCAGCGCCGGCGGCCAGAGCGGCCTCGGCCTTGTCGCCACGGGCGAAGACGGCAACCTTGACGTCCTTGCCAGTGCCCGAAGGCAGGGTGACCATGCCACGGACCATCTGGTCGGCGTGGCGAGGGTCAACGCCCAGGTTCAGCGAGATTTCGAGGCTCTCGTCGAACTTGGCGCTCTTGAGATCCTTGAGCAGCTGGATGGCATCATCAACGCCATAGAGCTTCTGGTTGTCGCCCAGCTTTTCGGCCAGCGACTTCTGCTTCTTGGTCAGCTTCGCCATCAGATCAGCCCTCCACAACCTGAATGCCCATCGCGCGGGCGGAACCAGCAATGATCTTGATCGCGGCGTCGAGATCGTTGGCGTTCAGGTCCTTCATCTTGGCCTGAGCGATTTCGGCGAGCTGCGCGGTGGTGATCTTGCCAGCCGAATCCTTGCCCGGCAGCTTCGAGCCGGACTTGAGGCCCAGCGCCTTCTTGATGAAGAAGGTGGCGGGGGGGGTCTTGGTCACGAAGGAGAACGACTTGTCCGAATAGACCGTGATCACGGTCGGCAGCGGGGTGCCCTTCTCGACTTCCTGCGTGGCAGCGTTGAACTGCTTGCAGAATTCCATGATGTTGACGCCGCGCTGACCCAGAGCCGGGCCGATCGGCGGGCTGGGCTTGGCTTCGCCAGCCGACACCTGCAGCTTGATATAACCGTCAATTTTCTTGGCCACGATGGCCTCCTTTCATCCTGTCGGGGGCAAACCCCCTCAGATCAAGCGGTGTAACGGCATGCACGAACACGCCTTCCGCACGGAACCGGCGCGCGGGAATCGCAACCCCCACGCATCGGAAGCGCGGCGCATACAGGTTTACAGCAGGATTGCAAGCGCCAAGCGCGAGTTTCAGGCCAGATTGACCCCAGATTCACCTAAGCCAGATTGGCAGGCCCGAACGCCATCGGCAGCAAGTCCGACAGCTTCATCTCCAACACACCCTCGGCGCTGAGCGACCACACCACCGGATCCGTGCCGCCCAGTTGCGCGATTTCGTTGAGCACTTGACGGCAGCGGCCGCAGGGCGTCACCGGCCCGGGGCCGGGCGTGGCCTCGCCAGCGTTGGGACCATCCGGCGCTGGCGTGCCGCCGATCACCGCCACCGCCACCAGTCCACCGCGCACACCATCGGCCATCGCCTTGCTCACCGCCACGGTCTCGGCGCAAAGCGCCAGGCCATAGGAAGCGTTCTCGACATTGGCGCCGGTCACCACACTGCCATCGGCAAAGCCGAGCGCGGCGCCGACATGGAAGCGTGAATAGGGCGCATAGGCCTTGGCGGAAGCGGCGCGGGCGGCGGCGATAAGAGCGGATTTGTCAGCCATGGGTCCCGTTACCTCTGCACCACCACCCAGCGCAAGGGCGTGTCCGAAGCGCTGGTGGAAAGCGCACCATTGGCGGTCCATAGCGCCCAAGGACGGCCGCCATACTCCGGCTCCAACCGGTCGCGCGTCAACCAGAGCTGGCGGTCGAGCGCGCCCGCCACATGGTATTTCGCCTCGAAACCCGCGCCAAGCTTCAGGATAGCGGGCTTGTCGGTATGGGTCTCGATCTGGTTGAGGAAGGTCATCAACTCGCTGACCACCGCCGCATCGCCCACCTTGACCAGACAATCGTCGGCGAGTTGCTCCAGCTCCACGGCGGGCGGCAGCAGGCGTTTATCGCGCGGCACCACGGTCACGAAATTGGCCGCCTGCTTGTCGGCGGGTTGGCAGGGGTCGTATTTATGGACCGCCCCCACCTTCAGCCCTGCGAAACGCGCGGCATCGAGGTTCTTCACCACCGCCGGATCGCGCGCATTGGCGCTGGCCGAGGCTTCGATATAGACAAAATTGGCGCCAATCGCCTTGAGCGCGGTGAAATCCACCTCGCCATCACCACTGCCCACCAGCGCGCCCTGCACCGGCCATTGGCTGCGCGGCGGGGCCCAGTGACGCTGGTTCCACCACACCCAGCCCCCGCCCACCATCGCCACCAGCGCCAGCGCGCCCAGCAGACGCAATCCATTGCGGCGACGGTGCGTGGAGCGCGGGGCGGCACGGGATCGGGCGGGTTTTCTGGCCATGAAACTTCCGTTGCGACGCGAACGCGACTCGATTAAGTGCTTAACCCTTGATATGCAGCACGCAGATCAAGGTGAACAGCCGCCGCGCGGTGGCGAAGTCGGTCTCGACCTTGCCCTCCAGCCGTTCGAGCAACATTTCGGCGGCCGTGTTGTGAACCCCGCGCCGCGCCATATCGATGGTTTCGATTTCCTGCGCGGTGGCCTTGCGGATGGCCTGATAATAGCTGTCGCAAATGGCGAAATAATCGCGGATCGAGCGACGGAACCGCCCCAGCCCAAGGATCTGGGTCTCGAGCAATTGCCCATCCTCGCCCGAAACATCCATCACCAGCCGCCCGTCCTGCACCGAGAGGCGCAGATGATAGGGGCCGTGGAAGCCCGCCTCAAAGGCACGCAGCGGCTTGAAGCTGTTTTCCTCGATCAGGTCGAAGATAGCAATACGCCGCTCCTGCTCGATATCGGCATTGCGCCACAGGATCGTGGCGTCGTCGAGTTCGATATGCGAGATGCGGGGCGCGGTCATGGGGCGCGCTATTTCGCAAATGCGGAAGGTTGTCGCAAGAACTAGTTTCTCTCCCCGCTATCCACAGGCTCGATCACCGCGCCATGCCTTGCGCGGCGGGGCAACCGGGCGCATGACAGCGCGCTTATGGCCAGTATCGAACCTTTCATCGCCGCCTCCGCCCCTGCCCAAGACGCGGGCGTGAAGGCGCAAGCCCTGCCCGCCAATATCGAGGCGGAAGCGGCCTTTCTGGGCGCCGTCCTGATCGACAACCGCGTGGTGGAAGAGCTCACGCAACCGCTCAGCCCCGCCCATTTCTACGAAGCGGTGCATGGCCGCATATACGAACGCATCCTGCAATTGCTCGACCGCAAGGCGGTGGTGACGCCCGTCACGTTGCGCCCCTATTTCGAGAGTGACGAGGCGCTGAAGGCGCTGGGCGGCACATCCTATCTGGCGCGGCTCACCGCCGATGGCCAAGGCCTGATCGCGCCACGCGTGCTGGCCGAACAGATCTATGATCTGGCGCTGCTGCGCGAACTGGTGCGCGTGGGGCGCGATCTGGTGCAGGGCGCGATGGACACCAGCGAATCGGTCGAGCCGCTCGAACAGATCGAGGCGGCGGAAGCCGCACTCTACAAGGTGGCCGATGGCGCGGGCAATGCCAACGAGGCGAAAAGCTTTAGCGAGGCCACCCGCGTCGCCATCTCGGGCATCGAAAAGGCCTTCAACAGCGGCGGTCATGTCTCGGGCAAGACCACCGGCCTTGATTCGGTGAACCAGCGCATCGGCGGCTTGCATGATTCCGACCTCATCATTCTGGCGGGGCGCCCGGGCATGGGCAAGACATCGCTCGCCACCAACATCGCCTTCAACGCCGCCAACCGGCTGTTGACCGACCGCGAACTGGGCATTCCCGAAGAGAAATCCATCGGGGCGGCCACCGCCTTCTTCAGCCTCGAAATGAGCGCGGACCAGCTCGCCACCCGTATTCTGGCTGAGCAGTCGGGTATTTCGTCCAGCGCGCTGCGCATGGGCAAGATCAGCCGCGAGGATTTTCAGGCCCTATCCTTCGCCAGCCAGCGCCTGTCGCAATTGCCGCTCTATATCGACGACACGCCGGGCCTGACCATCGCGGGCCTGCGCGCCCGCGCGCGGCGGTTGAAGCGGCGGCACAATATCGGCCTCATCATCGTTGACTATCTCCAGTTGCTGTCGGGCAGCGGCAAGGCCACCGACAACCGTGTGAACGAGATTTCGGAAATCTCGCGCGGGTTGAAGACGCTGGCCAAGGAACTCTCGCTGCCGGTGATCGCGCTCTCGCAGCTTTCGCGTGCGGTGGAGCAGCGCGACGACAAGCGCCCGCTGCTGTCCGACCTTCGCGAATCCGGCTCGATCGAGCAGGACGCCGATATGGTGTGGTTCGTTTATCGCCCCGACTATTACCTGCGCGAGCCGGACCAGCCCAAGGCCACCGATCCGCAGGCCGTCCATGATGCCCATGCCAAATGGGCCGAGGAAATGGAGCGTATCCACGGGCTGGCCGAACTGGTGATCGCCAAGCAGCGCCATGGCGCCACCGGCATTGTCCGCATGCGCTTTGAAGCGCGGATCACCAAGTTCAGCGATCTGGCGCCCGAGGAACTGGCCAATCTGGCCTATGAGATCGACGAGTAGGGATCAGATAAGCCGCAGGCCGAGGAAAGCTGTGCCCGGCACCGGATTATGCGCCACCGGTTCGGCAGGCGTGAAGCCCAGATCGGCATAGAGCGCCCGCGCCGCCGTGAATTCGGCCAGCACATCGAGCCTGAGTTCGGCATAACCGGTCTGTCGCGCCTGTTCGATCACCCGCTTCACCAGCGCGCGGCCCAGCCCGTGGCCGCGCGCGATGGGCCGCAGGTAAAGCCGCTTGACCTCACCGATCCGCGCCTTCACCGGGCGCAGGGCCACACAGCCCACCACCGCGCCATCGCGTTCGGCCAACAGGATGGCGCCAGCGGGTTCGGCGTATTTTCCGGGCAGGCTTGCAAATTCGACCGCATTGTCCTGAAAATCGAGGCTGACCTGCGGGCTGGCGATATATTCGCGCCAGATGTCGAGCACCGCGCCAGTGTCATCAGGAAAACGGGCCAATCGGATCGCATCACGCATGGACATGAATTTTCAGACGCAAGATGGCGATTTTGAGGCAGGCGTCGCATCCGCACCGAATCCTTGACTTTGCGCGCCCTTCCCCCTAGGCGCCGAGGTTCGCTAGAGATTCCCTTATTAGAAACGGAGTGCCCGAATGGCGCGCGTTACCGTCGAAGATTGTGTCGACAAGGTTCCCAACCGCTTCGATCTCGTTCTGCTGGCCGCCCAGCGTGCCCGCGAGATTTCGGGTGGCGCGGAGCTGACCGTTGATCGCGACCGCGATAAAAACCCTGTGGTGGCCTTGCGCGAAATCGCGGAAGAAACCGTCACGCCCAAGATCCTGAAAGAATCGCTGGTCGTCTCGATGCAGCGCGTGCTGCCCGATGATGATGACGAGGTCGATGATGTCGGCTCGCTCAGCCAGCAGGCCGAAGCGCTGCGCATCACCGCTGCCGCGCCCGTGCGCAACACCTCGCTGGGCGGCGATTACGACGGCTGAGCCATCCGGCGACGCTTCAAGAAAAGGCCCCGTGGCGCGCTGCCACGGGGCCTTTTCTTTGTCAGGTATTCAGGCGGAGGCATCACACCCCCGCCCGTCATCATGCCGTGGCCGGACCACCAATCCCCGCGTCAGCCTGCGGCAGACCCTTGCCACTGCGCGGAACACTGGTGCCCGAGATCGCGGCGGGCAACGGGGAGCCGCTCGGCGCGTCGGGTCGGTCGATCTTGCCGGTTTCCACCACCTGCTTGATCTCGTCGCCGGTCAGCGTCTCGTATTCCAGAAGCGCCTTGGCGAGGAGATGCAGCTTGTCCTCCTGCGCTTTCAGCAGTTCGACCGCGCGCTCGTAACCCTTGTCCACCAGCGCCTTGATCTCGCTGTCGATCAGCTTGTTGGTCTCGTCCGAGGCAAAGGTGCGCTGGCTGGCGCCCATGCCGAGATAGCCCTCGTTTTGGTCCTCGTATTGCAGCGGGCCGAGCTTGTCGGACATGCCCCATTTGGTGACCATATTGCGGGCAAGGCCTGTGGCATACTGGATGTCGCCCGACGCGCCACTTGACACCTTGTCATAGCCGAAGATCAGTTCCTCGGCCACGCGACCACCCATGCTAACCGACAGGTTCGCATGCATCTTGTCGCGGTGATAGGAATAGGAGTCGCGCTCGGGCAGGCGCATCACCATGCCCAACGCGCGACCGCGCGGGATGATGGTGGCCTTGTGGATCGGGTCGGACGCCGGTTCGTTGATCGAGACGAGAGCATGGCCGGCCTCGTGATAGGCGGTCATCTTCTTCTCTTCCTCGGTCATCACCATGCTGCGGCGCTCGGCGCCCATCATGACCTTGTCCTTGGCATCCTCGAACTCCTGCATCGCCACGAGACGCTTGTTGCGCCGCGCGGCCAGCAGCGCCGCCTCGTTGACCAGATTGGCCA
>DDES01000147.1 GCA_002336765.1 Novosphingobium sp. UBA1948
TCATCTACACCAGCGGCACCGGCGGCGCCCCGCGCGGGGTGATGCAGCACCACGGCGCGATCCTGCACAATATGGCGGGCGCGGCGACCATCGTGGCCGAGGATTTCGGCTGGGGTGGTGATGCGGGTGAACAGGAGGCTTTCCTGTCCTTCCTGCCGCTCAGCCACGCCTATGAGCATAGCGGCGGGCAATTCCTGCCCATCGGCATGGGCGCGCAAATCTATTACGCCGAAGGGCTGGACAAGCTGGCCGGCAATATCGAGGAAACGCGGCCATCGATCATGGTGGTGGTGCCGCGCCTGTTCGAAGTGTTGCGCACGCGGATCATCAAGCAGATCGAGAAGCAGGGCAAACTGGCCAGCGGCCTGCTGGACAAGGCGATGGGCCTGGCCGACCGGCGCGCGCAGGGCAAGCACGGGCTGCTCGACTGGCCACTCGACAAGCTGCTGGAGCATACGTTGCGCCCCAAGATCCGCGCGCGCTTTGGCGGGCGGATGAAGGCGCTGGTATCGGGCGGGGCGCCGCTCAACCCCGAGATCGGCCGCTTTTTCGAAGCGGTGGGCCTCACCCTGCTGCAAGGCTATGGCCAGACGGAAAGCGGCCCCATCGCGGCGGTCAACCGCCCCAGCGTCGGCATCAAGATGGACACCGTAGGCCCCGCCATCAAGGCCACCGAGATCGCCATCGCGCCCGATGGCGAGATCCTGATCCGAGGCGAGTTGGTGATGCATGGCTATTGGCGCAACGAGGCAGAAACTGCCCGCGTGCTCAAAGATGGCTGGCTCTATACCGGCGACATCGGCCATCTGGACGAGAAGGGCCGTCTGGTCATCACCGACCGCAAGAAGGATATGATCGTCAACGACAAGGGCGACAATATCTCGCCGCAAAAGCTGGAAGGCATGTTGACGCTTCAACCGGAAATCGCGCAGGCGATGGTGATGGGGGACCGCAAACCCTATGTGGTGGGGCTGATCGTGCCCGATGCAGAATGGGCGCTGGAATGGGCGCGGGCCCAAAATATAGCGTTCGATCTGCGCGCGCTACAGGATCTGCCCACCTTCCGCAGCGCCATCCGCGAGGCAGTGGATCGGGTCAACGCCGATCTTTCCGTGATCGAGAAAGTCCGCCAGTTCAACTTTGCCGACGAACCCTTTTCCATCGACAACGAGGAAATGACTCCCTCGCTGAAAATCCGGCGCCACAAGCTGAAGGAGCGCTATGGCGCGCGTCTGGACGGGCTTTACAAGGCCTGAGACGCCGTAGGCACGATTGCTTCAGGCCGCCTCTTTATCCACCCATTCGGGGTAGAAAGCCGGTTCGCGCGTCGACCAGCCCGGTGCCGTCGCCGCTGCTTCGGAAATCGACTGGAGCAGGCGCTTGCGCCGTTCGGGGCGGATCTGCGGCAGGGCCGCCGCCGCGCAAAACGCGCTGGGCAGCCACGGGCGCACATCGGCACCCAGCAGACGTTCATAAAGGAAGCGGAAGGCCGAAAATCCGGTGATCTTTTCCTGCCCGAGATCGAAAGCGGTCAGGCGCACCAGCTTGCCCACGAAATTCTCGATGTCATCAAGGCTGCCTTCGGCGGGGATATGGCCGCGCAAAGCCTTCAGTTCCTGATACATGACATATTGCGTGCGAATCGAGGCATTTTCAACCGCATCGCGCGCCCACAGCTTGAACGCGTCCTGCCGCCCGAGACCGACATCAAGGCTGCGCTTGATGTAACGCTGCTCACAAGCCGTGAAACCCGCGAATTCGCGCAGTTCCGCGATAGCCAGCATTGCCGTACCTGTATTCGCCATGATCCGATCCTTGGCATGATGGCCGGGATAATTCCGGCCTTGTGCCAAGGATGCGCCGACTCACGTTTCCAATCCGTTAACCATATTTCGCAGAATCACGGGGAGGCGGGAGAGTCCGGCGTTAACCCTCAGATCATTCCCGCCAGCGGGCTGGAGGGATCGGCATATTTGCGCGTCTGCATCCGGCCCGCCAAATAGGCCTCGCGCCCGCTCTCCACCGCCAGCTTCATCGCGCGGGCCATACGGATCGGATCCTTCGCCTCGGCAATGGCGGTGTTCATCAACACGCCATCCACGCCCAGCTCCATCGCCACCGCCGCGTCNNCCAGCACCGGCACCTTGGCGCCTTCGACGATCAGGCGGATGGTCACACGATTCTGGATGCCCAGCCCGCTGCCGATCGGCGCGCCCAAAGGCATCACGGCCACCGCGCCCGCCTCTTCCAACTGCTTGGCGGCGATCGGATCGTCCACGCAATAGACCATCGGCAGAAAGCCTTCCCTGGCCAGCACTTCGGTCGCCTTCAGCGTCTCGCGCATGTCGGGGTACAGCGTGCGCGCCTCGCCCAGCACTTCCAGTTTGACCAGATCCCAGCCGCCCGCCTCGCGCGCCAGCCGCAGGGTGCGGATCGCGTCGTCAGCGGTAAAGCAACCGGCGGTGTTGGGCAGATAGGTCACCTGCTTGGGATCGATAAAATCGGTCAGCATCGGCGCCTTGGGATCGGTCAGGTTCACGCGGCGCACGGCCACGGTCACGATCTCGGCCCCGCTGGCCTCCAGCGCGGCGGCGTTCTGGGCAAAGTCCTTGTACTTGCCTGTGCCCACGATCAGACGCGAACGGAATGTGCGCCCCGCAACGGTCCAAGTATCATCCGCAGCCACGTCACCACCTCCCACAAAATGCACGATTTCCAGTTGATCCCCGTCGGCCAGCGCCACATCGGCCAAAGTGCTGCGCGGCACGATCACCGCATTGCGCTCTACCGCCACTTTGACAGGGTTCAGCCCGATGTCGGCCACCAGATCGGCCACGGTTGCGCCCGCCGCAATGCTGCGCGGCTCGCCATTCACGATAAGGGATAGTTTGTGACTCATGGCCAACGCCAATGGCCTGTCACGCGCAGTGACGCAAGTTCCGGATATGGGCAAAAGCCAACAAGCCCACACCGGGCAGCGTCACCAGCGCCTCCACCACGCCATGCGGCACCACCAGCCCCATGGCCATCAACCCCAGCCCCGCGCCCGCGATCAGCAGCACCTCGCGCTGGCCATGCCGCGCTACGCCAAAGCCCAGACCCACCGCGCCAATCGCGATCGCCGCCATCAGCCCGATCTGGTGCACCTGCGGCGCGAAGAAAGCCCCGCCGCCCAGACCCATCAGCCCGACCAGCACCACGCCCGACACGCAATGCAGCAGGCACAGCGCCGACAGCGCCACGCCAAAGCGGTCCAGCTTGCCGCGAATCCAGTCGAGGAGGGGGGAGTTCATGGTGCGCCGATCTTTATGATATTTTGTATCATCGCGCAAGCTGTTACAATTTTTCAGGTCAAACATCTGCGACCTTTTCCGATAACCCCTTCCCGCCGTGTAATTTTTCGGTCATCACGGCGTCCATTGCTGAAAGGATTTTCCGAGGATGGTCTTCCCCCAACCCATCAAGGATGCCCCTTTACCGATCGCGCGATGGTTGTGGACCGTGGCGGCGATGGTGGTGGGCATTGTTGTGATCGGCGGCATCACGCGGCTCACCGAATCGGGCGTGTCGATCACCGAATGGAAGCCGGTCACCGGCGCCCTGCCCCCGCTCTCCGAGGCGGATTGGCAGATGGAATTCGCCAAATATCAGGCCACCCCGCAATATCAGCTGATCAATGGTCCGGCCGGCATGACTCTGGCCACCTATAAGGCGATCTTCTTTTGGGAATGGTTTCACCGCCTGCTGGCGCGCAGCATCGGCATGGTGTTTGCGCTGCCTCTACTGTGGTTCTGGATCAAGGATCGCATTCCGCAGGGCTACAAGCCCCGATTGCTGGCGCTGTTGGCGTTGGGCGCTTTGCAGGGCGCGGTGGGCTGGTGGATGGTCAAATCGGGCATCGCGCAGGATGTGAAGGTCAGCCATGTGCGGCTGGCGGTACATCTGTCGGTGGCCCTGTTCACGCTGGCGGGGCTGGTGTGGACGGCGCTTGATCTTCAGGCGCTGGCGCGTGGACAGGCGCGTTCGCGCCTGACAGGCATGGCTATGCTGGCGCTGGCCATGCTGGCGGTGCAACTGGTGTGGGGGGCGCTACTGGCCGGGCTGCGCGCGGGCCATGTGTCAAACACATGGCCGTTGATGTTCGGTCATATCTGGCCGGGCGCGACCTATACGGATCAGACCCTGCTAGCCGCCATCACCAGCGATCCAGCCATTGTCCATTTCCTGCATCGCTGGTGGGCATGGGCGGTGGTGGCCGTGCTGGTGGTGATGGCGCGGCGGTTGAAGCGCATCGGCGCGCGCCCTGCCAGCATCGCCATCCATTCCGCCTTTGGCACACAGGTCCTGCTGGGTATCGCTACGGTGATGAGCGGCGTGGTGATCTGGATCGCGGTGCTGCATCAATTGACCGGCGCGCTGCTGCTGGTGGCTACGGTGTGGGGTGCCCATGGTCTGGGCGCGCCGCGACGGGGAGTGAGAACATGAACGAAGCCGATACGACCCTGCCTCGCCCCGCACTGGTTTGGTGCCCCTTTCCCGACGAGAACAGCGCCATGCAGGCAGCCGATACGCTGCTGGACGAGGAACTGGTGGCCTGCGCCAATATCCTGCCTGGCATGCGCTCGCTGTCGCGCTGGAAGGGGTTAAAAGACGAAGGCCGCGAGGTCGGCGTTTTGTTCAAGAGCAACGAACGGGCGCTCGAAGCTGCCATAGGGCGAATCGCCGCATTGCACCCCTACCAGACCCCCGCGATCCTCGGCTGGGTGTGTGACGCGGCTTCACCTGCTACGCTGGAATGGCTTTCCGGGCTCAATCCGCCGCCTCTCGACACGCCGCCGCGCAGCTCAATGGAAGACTGACCATGACGCGATCAGCCCGTGTGACAGGTTTCGGCACTCTGGCCTTGCTGGCGCTGACGCCGCTGGCGGCACAGGCGCAGCATGCGGCAGCGCCCGCCATCTGCCACGCGGGTTTCGAGGCGCCCGCCCGCCCGATGCATTTCACGCGCGAGCTGCGGCGGTCACTGTTCGATGGCAAGGAACTGGTGGTGATCCGGCATTACACGGTCACCTTCACCCCCACGCCCACCGGCTTTCGCGTGGACGGGACAAGCGCGGGCACCGATGTTGCAGCGCCCGAACGGCTGGCGCCGCTGGCGGAACTGGAGCGCAAACGACCCGATACCAGCATGTTCCCGCTGACGCTCGACAGGACAGGCCAGATTGTCCAGAGCAGCGAGCGCGGGCCGGATATTCCGGGCAAGGCGCAACCTTTGGCCGACGGGTTAATCGCAGGCGCGGGGTTGAAGGGGCTGGCGCAGGAACAGGCCGCGCAATTTGTCGACCGGCTGGTCGCGGCGCAGGGGCCAGGGATCAACCAATGGCCCGCGCTGCTGTTCCGGCCCGGCAACCGCCCGATGGAGGCACATCAGGAATTGCCCCTGCCCGGTGGTGGCAAGGGCATGGTATCGATCACGCTCGATCCGGAGGCTGCGGGCCCCTGCGCGCTGATGCAGCGACTGGAGCGCAAGGTGGAAACCGTGGTGGGGACACAGGTGCGCCGCACGCGGGAAATCTGGACACTCAGCCCCGCCCCATAAGGCGCGGTATTATTTTACCTCCCGCAAGGGGCGCCGAAAACCGCCCTTTCGCTTGACTCTGGCGCGCGAATCCGCAAAAGGCCCGCCATCTCCCCGCCGGACCTGCCGGTGGGGTCGTTTTTATACGGGAATCGAACAGCCATGAAGGCTCTGTCCAAGATGACCCAGTCGGCCAAGCCGGCAGAGGTCGAAAAGAAGTGGCATCTGATTGATGCCGAAGGTCTGGTGCTCGGCCGCCTTGCCGTCATCATCGCCAATGTTCTGCGCGGCAAGCACAAGCCCAGCTTCACCCCCCATGTCGATTGCGGTGACCATGTCGTCGTGATCAACGCGGACAAGGTGCGTCTGACCGGCAACAAGCTGAAGAACAAGACGTACTACAAGCACACTGGCTATGCCGGTGGCATCAAGGAAGTGACCGCAGCCAAGGTGCTGGAAGGCCGCTTCCCCGAGCGCGTGCTGGAAAAGGCTGTTGAGCGTATGATCCCGCGTGGTCCGCTCGGCCGCAACCAGATGCGCGCCCTGCATCTCTACGCCGGTGCCGAGCATCCGCATGCGGGCACCCAGCCCCAGCCGCTGGATGTCGCTAGCCGTAACCGCAAGAACAAGGTGGGTGCGTAATGTCTGAAGAATTCTCCGCTCTCGCCGATCTGGGCACCGAATCGCCCGTCGCTCCGGCTGCTCCCGCCACCCCGCTGCGCGCCAAGGAAGTTGACGCCCAGGGTCGTTCGTATGCCACCGGCCGCCGCAAGGACGCCGTGGCCCGCGTGTGGATCAAGCCCGGCACGGGCAAGGTCACCGTCAACGGTCGCGATCAGGAAGTCTATTTCGCCCGTCCGACCCTGCGTCTGGTGATCAACCAGCCCTTCGCCATCTCGGATCGCGCCGGCGCCTATGACGTTGTCGCCACCGTCAAGGGTGGTGGTCTGTCGGGTCAGGCCGGTGCCGTGAAGCACGGTATCTCGCAGGCTCTTACCAAGTTCGAGCCCGCGCTGCGTGGCGTGGTCAAGGCCGCTGGCTTCCTGACCCGCGACAGCCGCGCTGTCGAGCGTAAGAAGTACGGCAAGGCGAAGGCTCGCAAGAGCTTCCAGTTCTCGAAGCGCTAAGTTTCGGGCAACTTGCCAAACAGACAAAGGGCTGGCCTTCGGGCTGGCCCTTTTTCTATGGTGGCACGCGGGGAGAGAAGACATGGGCGCAAAGACACTTTGGCACCGCAATGCGCTGGGCGCCGCGGGCGCCTTGCTGGGCATGGCAGCCGTGGGCTTTATCACGCGGGGCTTGGCCGGTGGCGATCCAGCGGCGGCATGGCTGGCGGCACCGGTGGGGGCTTCGGCACTGCTGGTCTTTGCCCTGCCCGCCAGCCCGCTGGCGCAACCATGGCCGGTGATCGGCGGCAATCTGGTGGCGGGCGTGACCGGACATATGCTGGGCCTCTCGGGCCTTCCGCTGCCCTTGGCGGTGGCACTGGCGGTTGGTTTGGCAACAGGCGCGATGATGCTGATGCGCTGCGTACACCCGCCCGCTGGCGGCACGGCGGCGCTGATGGCGCTCGGCGGCCCGGCCATTGCCAAGGCGGGTTGGGGTTTCCTGTTACATCCTTTGGGGATCAATCTGGCGGTGCTGGTGGTCGCGGGTGTGATCTGGCACCGGCTGACCGGCCATTCCTATCCGCACCGAGCGGCGGCCCCGCCCATGCCGCAAAAGCGCATCGAGCTGCACCATATCGAACAGGTTCTGGAAGAGTGGGACGAGACGCTCGACATTGATCCGCAAGACCTCGCCGCGCTGATTCGTGCGGTGGAGGCCAAGGCTCACGCGTAACGGCGGACACTCACCGACAGGGCGCCTTCCGCCCATTCCAGCCTGTTGTAGGACGGCGCCGTGGCACGGGTGCGCTCGGACAAAGTACCCGCGCCGATGATGCGGATCGGGCCTTGAGGCGTCTCCACCAGTCTGTCGAACGGATCATGCACATGGCCCGACAGCACCGCCGTCACACCCGCCCCCGCCAGCGCCGCCAGCGCGCGCTGGCCGCCGCGCGTAGAGCCGGAACCTTGATGGTCGCTTCGCGTGTTGCCAAAAACCGGTGCCCACTTTTTGGCGCGATGCTTGGCAGTATCGGCATCCACCAGCGGGTGATGACAGGCCACCAGCTTCAAGCCACGGGCACCCTCCAGCCGCCGCAGCGCCGCAGACAAAGCGGGTTGTTTGACGCAGCCCTTGGACCAGTTGATCCGCCATTGTGCAGGGGTCACTGTGGGCAGCGATGCCAAGGCCACATCGGCAATCGGCAGATCCGAGTGCGCGCGCGTCCGCATCGCCTCGAACCGCGCGAAGGGGCGGCGCAGGCGCGTCACCATTTCCCAGTAATAGGGCATGTCATGGTTGCCCGGCTCGATGCTGACCGGAACCCCCAGTGCCGCCAGATAGTCCGCCGCCGCATCGAATTCGCGGGTCGTGCCGCGCATGGTGAGATCGCCGGTGCAGATCACGCCATCGGGCCGGTGCTGTGCGATCTCCCCCGCCAGCCAGTCGAGCGCGGCGCGATCCTCGGCGCCAAAATGCAGGTCGGAGATGTGGAAGAGCGTGGTGGCCATTCGCCGTCTATGGCGCAGGCTGGCGCAACAGGCAAATGGCAGGAATGAGTGCAAAGCCCACTTGTCCCGCCAGCCCGATCCAGCCCGGCGTCTGCCACAAGGCGCGAAACCACTGGGCCATTCCCTGCCCCAGCACTACAGAAGCAAGCCCCGCCTCCGCCAGCATCAGGCAGGCAAAGGCCAGGGTCCCCATCGCCAGAGCGGGCCACAAGCGGGCAATGCCCCAGCGTCGCATCAAACGGGGCGCCAGCCACAAGCTGGCCCCCAGCATCACGGGAATCTCGCAGAGCACCGCCAACGTGGCGCCCAGCAGCGGCGCGAGCCACAGGCTGCGCAGCGTGCCCAGCAGGAAACCCAGCATGAACACGCCCGCAAAATAGCCCAGCGCCGCGCGGATCACTTGGCCAGCAGGCCCTCCTTGGCGATCTTGTCCTTCCAAACCAGCGGAGCCAGTTGGTGGACATTCTTGCCCTCGCTATCCACGGCCACCGTCACGGGCATATCCTCGACGGTGAATTCGTAGATCGCTTCCATGCCCAGATCGGCAAAGCCCACGACCTTCGATTCCTTGATGGCGCGCGCCACCAGATAGGCCGCGCCGCCAACGGCCATCAGATAGGCCGACTTGTGCGCCGCGATGGATTCGGTGGCCTTGGGGCCTCGCTCGGCCTTGCCGACGCTGGCCAGCAGGCCGAGGTCGAGCATAAGGTCGGAGAAGCTGTCCATGCGGGTGGCGGTGGTGGGGCCGGCGGGGCCAACCACTTCGTCGCGCACGGGATCGACGGGGCCGACGTAATAGATCACACGGCCCTTGAAATCGACGGGCAGCTCTTCACCCTTGGCCAGCATGTCCTTGATGCGCTTGTGCGCGGCATCGCGGCCGGTCAGCATCTTGCCGTTGAGCAACAGGCGGTCGCCCTGCTTCCAGCTCTGCACTTCCTCGGCGGTCAGTGTGTCGAGGTTGACGCGCTTGGCGGCGGCGTCGGGCGCCCAATGCACCTGCGGCCATTCGTCCAGCTTGGGCGTTTCAAGGAAGCTCGGCCCGCTGCCGTCCAGCGTGAAATGCGCGTGGCGCGTGGCGGCGCAGTTGGGGATCATGGCAATCGGCTTGCCCGCCGCGTGGCAGGGCGCATCCATGATCTTCACGTCCAGAATCGTGGCCAGACCGCCCAGACCCTGCGCGCCAATGCCCAGCTCGTTCACACGGTCGAAGATCTCGATACGCAGCTTCTCGATATCGTTCTGCGGACCGCGCTGCTTCAATTGAGCCATGTCGATCGGCTCCATCAGCGCCTTCTTGGCCAGCAGCACGCAATGTTCCGCCGTGCCGCCGATGCCGATGCC
>DDES01000229.1 GCA_002336765.1 Novosphingobium sp. UBA1948
GCTTTGGCGGGCGCGGTGGCCGAGATTCTGGGCGAGGCGGGGGTGGAGGTCGAGCGTGGCGAGCCGATCCTGATCCGCCGTCTGGTCAAGGCGGATGGCGGTTCCAAGGCTTTCGTGAACGACCAGCCGGTGGGCGTGGCGTTGCTGCGCGAACTGGCGCCCTATCTGGTGGAAATCCACGGGCAGCATGATGATCGCGGGCTGGTCAATCCGCGCGGTCATCGCGCTTTGCTGGATCGCTATGCGCGGGTCGATACGGGGCAAATCGAGGCGGCGTGGAAGGTGTGGGGCGCCGCCGAGGCCAGGCTGGAGGCGCGTCGCGCTGCCATCGCCAAGGCGGCGGAAGACCGAGAATTGCTGACCGCCCATGTCGAGGAACTGGAAAAGCTTGCCCCGCAGGAGGGCGAGGAAGAGCAACTCGCCGCCGAGCGCGGCACGATGCAAAAGGGCGAGCGGCTGGCCGACGATCTGGCGGCGGTGACTCAGGTGTTCAACGGGTCGAAATCGCCGGTGGCCGAATTGCGCGTGGCGGCGCGGCGGCTGGATCGCATCGCGGGCGAACATCCCCTGTTGGAGGAGGCGTTGGCCGCGTTTGACCGCGCGATGATCGAAGCCGACGAGGCGGAGGACAAGCTCAACCGCGCGCTGGAGGCGCTGTCCTTCGATCCGCTGGCGCTCGAGCATACCGAGGCGCGGCTGTTCGAACTGCGGGCGGCGGCGCGCAAACATGGCTGTGCGGTGGAGAATCTGCCCGACACGTTGCGCACCATGCGCGAGACGCTGAGCGCTATCGAAAGCGGCGAGGTGGAACTGGCCGGACTGGAGCGCGCGGCGGCGCAGGCGCGCAAGGCATGGCTGGACCTTGCCGAGGCGGCCAGCGCGGCGCGCAGCGAGGCGGCTGGCCGGTTGGATGCGGCGGTGAAGGACGAACTGGCGCCGCTCAAGCTGGATGCCGCGCGGTTCCGCACCGCCGTCACGCGGCTGGAGGAAGGGCAATGGGGCGCCAGCGGCTTTGACCGTGTGGAATTCATGATCGCCACCAATGCCGGCACCGATTTCGCGCCTCTGGCCAAGATCGCGTCAGGCGGCGAATTGTCGCGCTTTATCCTCGCGTTGAAAGTGGCGCTGGCCGAAGAAGGCGGCGCGGCGACCATGATCTTTGACGAGATCGACCGCGGTGTGGGTGGCGCGGTGGCGCAGGCGATTGGCGAAAGGCTGGCAAGACTGGCCAGCACGGGGCAATTGCTGGCGGTTACCCACAGCCCGCAGGTGGCCGCGCGGGGCAGCCAGCACTATTTCATCGCCAAGAGCAGCGACGGGCTGGTGACGCGCACTGGCGTCGTGCCGCTCGATAGCGCGGGGCGGCAGGAGGAAATCGCGCGCATGCTGTCGGGCACGGAAATCACGCCCGAGGCACGCGCGCAGGCGGACCGGTTGCTCGAAAGCGCGTGATGCATCCGCTAGACCGGCCTTTCTGGAGCGCTCTCAACGGGCGGCAGGCGGATCTGGCGCGCTGGAACGGCGCGCGCGATGCGGTGCGGATCGATCCCGATTATGGCCCCTTTGCAGGCGGCACGGCGGAGGCTTTGGCCAGCCTGCTGACCGGCCCGCAGGACGAGATCTGGCTGGTGGAGCCAGAAGCGGTGGCGGGGCACGGGCTGGTGGAAAAGCTGCGCGGCGATCTGGTGCAGATGGTGGCGCAGGGGCCGGTGGCGGCGCATGATCCGGCGGGCATTGTACTGCTGGACGAGAGCCATGCCGAGGCGATGGCAGCGCTGGCGCTGGCCACCAAGCCGGGGCCGTGGGGCAGCAAGACGCGTCTTTATGGCCAGTTTTACGGGATGTTTGACGGCACACGCCTGATCGCGATGGCGGGCGAGCGGGCGCGTCCGGCCGACGGCTGGGCCGAGGTGTCGGGGGTTTGCACCGATCCGGCCTATCGCGGGCAGGGTCTGGCGCGGCGGTTGATCCTGCATGTGATGGCGGGCCTCGCGGCGCGGGGCGATGCTGCCTATCTGCACAGCTGGGCGGGCAATAGCGCTGCCATCGCGCTTTATGAACAGTTGGGCTTCAAAATCCGGCGTCCGATGGTGGCGAGTGTGCTGGCCTTGGGCTAGGTTGCCGCCATGACTTCCGAAGCCGATATTTCCAACGAACTGATGCGCCTCGCGCGCCAGATCAACCGCGCCAACAAGGCCTATCACCTGCACGACGCGCCCGAGATTTCGGATGCGGACTATGACGCGCTGGTGCGCCGCAATGCCGAGCTGGAGGCGGCCTATCCGCATCTGATCCGTCCCGACAGTCCGTCGCAGGCGGTGGGGCACGAGGTTTCGGCCTCGCCGCTGTCGAAAGTGGCGCATGAGGTTCGCATGATGAGCCTCGACAATGCCTTTACCGACGAGGAACTGGGCGAGTTTGTGGCGCGCGTCCGGCGTTTTCTGGCCTTGGGCGACGATGCTCCGCTGGCTTTCACGGCGGAGGACAAGATTGACGGCCTGTCGCTGTCGCTGCGTTACGAGGGCGGGCGGCTGGTGCGCGCGGCCACGCGCGGCGATGGCAGCGTGGGCGAGGATGTGACCGCCAATGTCGCGCATATTGCCGATATTCCGCAAGCTCTCGATTCAGCGGTGCATCGTCGTGGTAACTTCGTCGTGCCTCAAATTTTTGAAGTTCGCGGTGAAGTCTACATGAATAAGGCCGACTTCACTGATTTGAACCGTAAGCAAGCAGAGCGCGGCGACAAGCTATTTGCAAACCCGAGAAACGCTGCGGCAGGTAGCCTCCGGCAGAAGGATGCCAAAGTTACTGCGGATCGAGCCCTTAAGTTTTTTGCACATGGCTGGGGGGCGCTGAGCGAAGTGCCGGGCGATACTCAGCGAGAAGTGATGGCGGTTATTGAAGACTTGGGGTTGAAGGTTTCAAGCCTGCTGCAGAGAGTTGAAGATCTGGAGGCGATGGTCGCGCATTACCGCCAGATCGCCGCAGTGCGCGCTGATCTGCCTTATGAAATCGATGGCGTGGTCTATAAGGTTGACAGTCTGGAATACCAGCAGCGGCTCGGTTTTGTCGCCAAGGCGCCGCGCTGGGGCATCGCCCGCAAATTCCCCGCCGAGCGCGCCGAGACGACGCTGGAGGCCATCGATATTCAGGTCGGTCGCACCGGTAAGCTGACGCCGGTGGGCCGCCTTGCGCCGGTGCTGGTGGGCGGGGTGACGGTCACCAATGTGACGCTGCACAACCGCGACGAAATTGCGCGGCTGGGCGTGCGCGTGGGGGATCGCGTGGTGTTGCAACGCGCGGGCGATGTGATCCCGCAGGTGGTGGAAAACCTGACCCGCGAGGATGCGCGCGAGGCTTTCCTGTTCCCCGACCATTGCCCCGAATGCGGCAGCGAGGCGGTGGCCGAAGAGGGTGAGGTCGATGTGCGCTGCACCGGCGGGCTGATCTGCCCCGCGCAACGCATCGAGCGGCTCAAGCATTTCGTCAGCCGTGGCGCGCTCGACATCGAGGGACTGGGCGAGAAGAGCATCATCCAGTTCTTTGAAAAGGGCTGGTTGAACAGCCCTGCCGACATATTCCGGCTGCGCCGCGAGGATATTCTGACGCTTGACGGGTGGCAGGATAAGTCTGTGGATAATCTGTTGACAGCCATCGCCGCCAAGCGCCGGCCCGATGCGGCGCGGCTGCTGTTCGGCCTCGGCATCCGGCATATCGGCGCGGTGACGGCGCGGGATCTGTGCAAGCGGTTCGTCACGCTGCCCGCGATCCGCGATGTGGCACAGCGGGCCAATGCGATCCGCGCGCAGATCGGCGGCGATCTGGTGGAGATGGCGCAGGACTTGCCCGAAGTGGCCGATGCCCGCGCCGAACTGCTCTCCATCGACGGCATCGGCCCCGCCGTGGTCGAGGCTTTGGGCGATTTCTTCCACGAGCCGCACAATGTCGCGGTGTGGGAGGATATTCTGCGCGAGGTTTCCCCGCCCGACTATATCGTCGAGACGCAGGCCAGCGAGGTGGCGGGCAAGACCGTGGTGTTCACCG
>DDES01000155.1:0-3453 GCA_002336765.1 Novosphingobium sp. UBA1948
CGTCGGCGACGGTGCCCAGCGCCACCAGATCGAGCAGGCCGAGCAGGTCCGGCTCCTGACGCCCCGCGAAATAGCCCCGCCCGCGCAGCACGCGCAGCACCGCCACCGCCAGCAGGAACGCCACGCCAACCGCCGCCAGATGGCCATAGGAGGCGCCCTCATCGCTCTCGTCGAGCCGGTTGGGGTTCACCAGCGCCAGCGCGCGGGGCAGGTCGTGGCTGCATTTGTGGTGATCGACCACCACCACATCCACCCCTGCCTGCGCCGCCATATCCAGCGCCTCATGCGCCATCGCCCCGCAATCGACGGTGACGATCAGGCTCGACCCTTCCTGCGCCAGCCTGACCAGCGCCTCGCCTGAGGGACCATAGCCTTCCAGCAGGCGATCGGGGATATAGTGGCGCGCATCATGCCCCGCCATGCGGATCAGGCGGATCAGCAGCGCCGCGCTGGTCGCGCCGTCCACGTCATAATCGCCATAGATGGTGATTGCCTCCCGCGCCTCGATCGCGGCGGCAAGGCGCTCTGCGGCTTTGTCCATATCCCTGAAGCACGAGGGATCGGGCAGGAAGGCGCGTAGCGTAGGGTTGCGGTGGCGGTCCAGATCCTCGCGCGCGATGCCGCGGGCCAGCAGCAATTGCGTCACCAGATCATCCTCCAGCCCGCCGCGCCCGCCCAGATCCATATTGCCCGCGCGCCAGCGCCAGACGCGCCCCGAAAGCGATTGGCCCGCGCCGATCAATGCTGATTGCTCTGTATGCATAAGGCAACCGACTAGCCCAATGCGCGGCGGGACGCAAAGGGCGCATCGTGGCAGGGGAATTGCCGCAAAAACCACGCTTTCCCTCGGCTCTGGAATATGTTCCATTTCGAAACGGTATCCGATGCGGGACTCGACGCGGGCCGGACGGGGGTGGCATACGCGGTTACAATTGTTTTCACAGGCGTGATCATCGCAAAATGAAAGGGTGTGGCGGGTAGCGGGTTGCATGGCGGGGTCGGACACACAACTTTCTGGATTCAGCTTGCTGTTTTCCGCCGGTGGCCGTCCCGACACTGCCGCGCTGGACGCGCTATTGCTGTCCAACCCTGATGCCGCGCGTGCCTTTTCGATCTCGTACCGGCCGGAGGATGCGGACTGGATCGAGGTTCTCGCCAATGGCCTGACTTTTGACCTGCGCGGATTGGCTCCTGCCGCAGGATCGCCGGCACCAGAGCTCGCCCATGCCTATGGATTTCCGGCGGTGGCCGATCTGCCTGCCGGGGAATGGCTCGATATTTCGGTGGGATCGCATCTGGCGGGCGGGCAAAATCTGCTGCCGGTGGTGCGCGCGATGGCGGGCGTGGCGCTGGCGTTGCTGGCGCTGCCCGATGTGGCGGCGGTGGCATGGCGTCCCGCGCGCACGGTGCTCTCGCCCGACTATTTCCGCCGCGCGTTGGGTGCTTGGCTGGCGGGCGGAGCCTTCCCCGCGCCCGGTCTGGCGGCGCTGCTGCGCGATCCCTCGGGGGCTATGCTGAGCGAGGGACTACGTTTTTTTACTGGACAGGAATTGCGAATCGATCCTATCCTCGCGCGTAATCCGGCGCAGGCTGGCAAGATTGCAATTCGACTTATCCACAGTCTGGTTTCAGGCTGGTCGGTGCCATCTCCCGCCGAAATCGCCGGACCGGAAGGGGAGCGCCTTGGCGTTGAACCTGCCGATAACGGGCGTGTTCTGAGAGTATGGAAAGCACAGTAACGGTTCTGGATCGCGATCGGCAGCCTGCCTCCGTGCAGACTGCGGCCGGAGTCGACCAGCCGGGTATGGGTGCCGCTCTGGCCGCACTACGCAAGGCACGCCAGCATCTCTCCTTCCGCGCGGTGAACACCAAGGGCGCGCCCGATTATGATCCGGGCCTGCAACGCCACCATCTGCTGCCGCGCCAATTGCTGTCGCACCGCTGTTTCGGCAAATTGTTCGACTTCATCGGGCGTGACCGGCTGGGCTTCGAGGATTTTCGCGCCAATGGCCTGCTGCTGCCCGCCAATGATGCCGCCGTGCTGCGGATCGGTTTGCCGATGCACCGCGGGCCGCATCGTGACTACAACCAGTTGGTGATGGAACGCGTGGGGCAGGTCGAGGCACGCTGGTCGGGCCTGCGTTTGCGCGCGCCCGAAATCGCGCTGGACGAGGCGGTGCAGCGGATCGGCCTGCTGCAAAAGGCGTTGCGGCGGCGTCTGCTCAATCCCCGTCGCAAGCCCTTGGTGCTCAACCGCTTTGACCCTATCGGCCAGCAGATCAATTTCGCCGAGATCGACGCCATGGTCGATATGCTGTGGCCTGAAACCGGCACGGCGATGGAACCCAATGCCAGCGAAATCGCCCTGATCGCGCCGGGAGAGGGGAGCGCGTCGCGGTCGGCGTTTTCGTTTTAGAGGTTTGGGGAAGGGGCATGACGCCCCTTGCCCGCGCCAATCACCCCCGCAGCGCGTTCGCCGCCGACAGCACCGCCCGTACGGACGCGGTGGCGATGTCGGTGTCGATACCCACGCCCCAGATCACCTGACCCTCCGGCCCGATGGCCTCGACATAGGCCGCCGCGCGCGCTTCGGCGCCGCCGCCGATGGCGTGTTCGGAATAGTCCTTCACCTCGATCTGCACGCCGAAGCTTTCCGCCAGCGTTGCCACCACCGAGGAGATCAGGCCATTGCCGCGCCCCGAGACCGACTGCTCCAGACCGCCCACGCCGATCTTGCCCGCGAAGATACGCTTGCCATCGGCGCCCCGCGCCTCCTCGTAATCCAGCAGTTGGAAGTGCTGCGGATCGTTCACATGATAGGCCTTCTGGAACACATCCCAGATGTCGCCGGCCTGCAACTCGCGGCCCAGTTGGTCGGCCAGTTCCTGCACATGACGGCTGAAATGCGCCTGCATGCGCTTTGGCAGCTTGAGCCCCTGATCCTGCTCCAGCACCCATGCAAAGCCGCCCTTGCCGCTCTGCGAGTTGACGCGGATCACCGCTTCATAGCTGCGGCCCAGATCGGCGGGGTCGATGGGCAGATAAGGCACGGCCCAGAGCTGGTCGTTGCGCTTTTCCTGCGCGGCAAAGCCCTTCTTGATGGCGTCCTGATGGCTGCCGGAAAAGGCTGTGAACACCAGTTCGCCGCCATAGGGATGGCGCGCGGGCACGGGGAGCTGGTTGCAATATTCGACCGTCTGGATCACCTCGTCGATGTCCGAGAAGTCCAGCTCGGGGTCCACGCCCTGCGTGTAGAGGTTGAGGCCGACCGTCACCAGACAGCAATTGCCGGTACGCTCGCCATTGCCGAACAGACAGCCTTCGACGCGATCCGCGCCTGCCATCAGGCCCAGTTCGGCCGCCGCCACGCCGGTGCCGCGGTCATTATGCGTGTGCAGGCTGATCACCGCCGATTCACGGTTGGGCAGGTTGCGGCAGAAATACTCGATCTGG
>DDES01000155.1:3476-6618 GCA_002336765.1 Novosphingobium sp. UBA1948
CGTTGGGCGTCGCGCATTCGACCGTCGCGGGCAGGTTGAGGATGATCGGATGCTCGGGCGTGGGCTGGAGGATGTTCATCACCGCCTCGCAGCATTCGATGCTGAAATCGACCTCGGCGGTGGAGAAGGTTTCCGGCGAATATTCGAAATGCCACTTGGTCTGCGGGAAGCGTGCGGCCTGATCGCGCAGCAGCTTGGCGCCATTTTCGGCAATCGCGCGGATTTCCGGCTTTTCCAGCCCGAATACCACCGTGCGCCACAGCGGCGAGACGGCGTTGTAGACATGCACGATGGCGGCATGGATGCCCGCGAGGCTTTCAAACGAGGTCTTGATCAGATCCTCGCGGCTCTGCGTCAGCACCTGGATCAGCACATCCTCGGGCACCTTGTTGTTATCGACAAGGCCACGGATGAAATCGAACTCGGTCGCGCCCGCGCTGGGGAAGCCGACCTCGATTTCCTTCAGCCCCACCTTGAGCAGCAGATCGAAAAAGCGCTGCTTCTTTTCCGCGCCCATCGGGTCGATCAGGCTCTGGTTGCCATCGCGCAGATCGGTCGAGAGCCAGCGCGGCGCCTTGGTGATGGTCTTGCTGGGCCAGGTGCGATCGGGAATGTTGATCTGCGGAAAGGGGCGATACTTGACCGAGGGGTCTTTCAACATGGACATGACGGATACTCGTTAGGCTGGAAAATGCGACTGTGTTGCGTGATCTCCCTTGGGCGCGTGGCGCGCTCAGGACGCACGCCGGTTCACGCCCAAGGGCGGATAAGTCGCAGGGTAAGGGCCAGCTGGCAGGTCATGGTTAAAGCCTATGCCCATTGCGGGCGTGCAAGGCAAGAGCGCAATGGCACAAATTCGACCATGGTGGCGTTTATGGGTTGGCGCCCGGATCAAACCCGCAGGCGCCCAGAAAGCCATTGATCCGGCTGATCGGGGTGAACCACAAGAGCGCGACCGCCGCAGCGCAGGCAATGCCGGCCAGAGGCTGGAGAAAAGCCAGTCCGAACCCTGCGGCATAGAGCAGGATCGAGAGCAACCCCTTGCGGTCCATAGCGGTGTAATAGCTGTCGGCAGCGGCATTGTGCTGCCCATGCGCGCGGATGTCCTTCTGCAGATGCAGATAGCAAATCGCGGTGACGGTCATCACGCCCATATAGAGCAAGGTGGCATCGCGGCTGAAATGATGCTCGCCCAGATAGGCAGTGGCGAAAGGCACGAGGCTGAGGCTGAACAGCAGCGCCATATTGTTCCACAACAGCCGGTTGGTGACATGGCGGGCATGGGCCAGCAGCCGGTGATGGTTCACCCAATAGATGCCGACATAGACAAAGCTGAGCAGATAGGCGGAAAACACCGGCCAAAGCGTGAGCAGCGCGGCCCAGCCCTCTTCCTCGGGTGCGTGCAGTTCGAGCACCATGATGGTGATGATGATTGCCAGAACGCCGTCGGAGAAAGCCTCGACGCGGGCGAGGTTGCCGATGGTGGGGCTGGCGATGGTGGGGGTGTCCTTGCTCTCGCTCATGCGGCTGCTTCCTTCCGGCGGTGATCCTGCACCACAGTCTCGAACCACGCCAGATAGGCATCGGCGCAAGCATCCGGCGCGAGATGCGCGATCAGCGGGGCGAACAGCGCGGGCGAGGGGCGGGGGCGGCGCGTTACCTCCAGCAAAGCCTGTGCCAAGGCTTCGGGGCTGCGTGAGGGCACGATGCGGCCAGCCTCGGGGATGGTCATAATGTCGCGCAGGAAATGCGAGCAGTCGGTGCTGACCACGGGCACACCATGCGCCAGCGCCTCGACCGCCACCGCAGGCCCGCCCTCGAACACCGAGGAGACGAACAGCGCATGGGCACCCGCCAGATAGGGATCGATCTTGGGCACATGGCCGGTCATCACCAGTTGCGCCTCGGTCAGGCCGAGCTTGGCGGCGAGGCGCTGCATTTTCGGGCGCTGATAGCCTTCGCCCAGCATGGTGAGGCGGGCGGGCGTCAGGCGACCCAGCGCCGCGATGGTGCGCAGCGCCAGCGGCACATCCTTTTGCGGCTCGAACCGGCCTGCCCAGACGATCTCCAGCCGGTCCTGAGCGGGCGGGGCAGGGGTGTCGCCGGGCGCGTCGAGATAGACCGGATCATAGAGTGTGGTGACGTTGAAATCCGGCGCAATCGCGCGGATCTCGCGCTCCAGCCCGCTGTTCATGGCGGCCAGCCCGTCGATGCAATGGCGATAGCGGCGGAACAGCCAGCGCACCGGCCCCGCCACCAGCCCGCTCGGCACGGCGGGATTGGATATCTTGGCCACCAATGCGGCTTTGCCCCGCACCTTGGCGAGCGCAGGCACCAGCGGGAAATGGAAATTGCCGGGCAGGAAGATCACATCGGGCGCGATCCGTGCGACCGCAGGCGCCATCGCCGGTCCCAGCCTCAGGCGCGAAGTCAATCCGCGCGGCAGCGGCGGGTCCAGTTCCACCACCTCCACGCGGGGGTCGACCGTATCCTCCAGCCCGCCTTGCCGCGCGCCGCACAGGATCGTCACCCGCCGCCCTTGCTCCACCCAGCGTTTGGCCATGCCGATGGCGATACGCTCGGTGCCGCCGCGGTTGAAATCGTGGAAACAGATCAGGATGTGGTGTGCCGCGCTCATGGTGCACCCTCACACGAAAAAGCGCGCCGTGGGAAGGCCCACGACGCGCTTTTCAACCAGCCCGAAGGACTTAGTTCTTGGTCTTGTCCACCAACGCGTTGGCGCCGATCCACGGCATCATCGCGCGCAGCTTCGATCCGGTTTCCTCGATCGGGTGACGCTTGGCGGCGATGCGCGAAGCCTTCAGCTCGGGCTGGCCGGCGCGGTTGTCGAGCACGAAGTTCTTCACGAAGCGGCCCGACTGGATGTCGGCCAGAACGCGCTTCATTTCCTTCTTGGTCTCTTCGGTGATGATGCGCGGACCGGTCACGATGTCGCCATATTCGGCGGTGTTCGAGANNAGCGCATGTTGGCGATGCCGCCTTCATACATCAGGTCAACGATCAGCTTGAGCTCGTGGAGGCACTCGAAATAGGCCATTTCGGGAGCGTAGCCGGCTTCCACCAGCGTCTCGAAGCCAGCCTGCACCAGCGCGGTGGTGCCGCCGCACAGCACGGCCTGCTC
>DDES01000017.1 GCA_002336765.1 Novosphingobium sp. UBA1948
GGCGGCTCGCGGGCTTCAGCTATAAATTGGCCCATGCCGAATACGGCGGCCTGTTCACCGACGAGGTGCGCGCCTACACTGCCGATCCACTGCGTCGCGCCAGCGAGATTTCAGTGAACGGTGCGATCCGGCTGGGGCGCGGGCTGCATCCCTTGGTTATCCCCACCTATGCCTTCGCCCGCGCCATCACTTTTGCCGACGGGCGCGCGCTCACCAGCGTCACGCTCCAGCAATCGGTGCAGCCGCTGGCGGGCGTGATGGCCTCGAACACGCTGGCCTACAGCCGCACCACCTCCAGCTTTGGCACCGGCACATCGGCGCTGATCGGATCTTTCGACCTGTCCACCATGCGCGGATCGCGGACCAATTATCGCGGCACGCTGGGCTATGCCTTGAACGGCGCGCCGGAGATCACCGTCGCCAGCGCGGAAATCAACCACCGCATCAGCGATGCCTTCATGCTGCGCGCGGGGGTGGGGCATTATCTGTCGGCGGGGCAGACCAGCTTCGGGGCCTCGGCGGTGCGGCGGTTCGACCGCTTCACGCTGGCGGTGGACGGCAACTACCTGACCGGCAGCGGGCAATATTCGGCCATGCTGCGCCTGTCTTTCGGCTTTGGTCGCAATCCCTTCAACCAACGCCTGTTCATGGCGCCACCGGGCCTGTCCAACGGCGGGGCGGCGGCCATCCGCGCCTATCGCGATGCCAATGGCAATGGCACTTACGACGAGGGCGAGAGCACTTTGTCGGGCGTTACCTTCAACACCGGCATCGAACATGCCACCACCGACAAGGATGGCACCGCTTTCCTTGGGCGCCTCGGCGACGGGATGCGCACCAATTTTCAGGTCGATGCCGACGCGCTGCCCGATGTATCGCTGGCGCCCGTCACGCGAGGGGTGGACATCGCGCCGCGCGCGGGTCGCATCCACAAAAGCGATTTCGCCATCATCGCGCTGAGCGATATTGACGGTACCGCCTATTTCCTGACCGAGGGCAAGGAAAAGGCCGTGTCGGGCTTGCAGATCCTGCTGATCGACGCGCAGGGCAAGCGGGTCGGCCGCGCCCGCACCTCCAGCGACGGCAGCTTCTGGTTCGAGCAGGTGCGCGGCGGCGATTACACGCTGGTGCTCGACCCCGCGCAGTCGGCCAGCCTCGCCATCCGCATGGTGGGCGAGGCGCGGATCAAGGTCGGCAGCGACGGGCGGATGCTGCGCCAGATCCTGCGGGTAGAAAGCAGCCAGAGCATTCCATCCGCAATTCCGCCCCGTTGACTTGGGACGCCCGTACGGGCCAAGCTTGCGCCGATGTTTGAAGGAGCCTGTCCCTTGCGCCGTCTGTTGCCTACCGTCCTGCTGGTTCCCGCCCTGCTGCTGGCCGCCCCCCTGCACGCAAAACCCGCCGCATCGGGCAAGCTGGACGCTACGCCGCGCACAGTGGTCATCACCGCCTTCGAGCCGGAATGGGTGGCGCTCGAAAGCGCGGTGAAAAACCCCAGGGCGCATCACATCAACGGGCTCACCATCCTCACCGGCACAATGGCGGGCAAGCCCGTGGTGCTGCTCGAATCGGGCGTGTCGATGGTCAATGCCGCGATGACCACGCAACTGGTGCTCGACCGTTTCGCGGTGAAGCGTATCGTGTTTTCCGGCATCGCGGGCGGGGTCGATCCGCATCTGGCGATCGGCGATGTGGTGGCGCCGAACCAGTGGAACCAGTATATGGAAGTGGCTCTGGGCCGCAAACAGGGCGACCAGTATATCTCGCCCGACCGCTACGAGAATCCAAACCCCCTGCCCAATTATGGCATGATGATTCCGCGCGATGTGCGGGTGGGCAATGCGCATGAGAAGGCCAGCCGCCACCGTTGGTTCAAGGCCGATCCGGCGCTGCTGGCGCTGGCGAAAAAGAGCATCGAGGGCATGGAACTGGCCCGCTGCCTGCCTGAAGGCGAGAAGATCCCGCAAACCCCGGGCATTTCCGAGGCCGCAGGCCGTTGTCTCGACCATCAGCCGCAGGTGAAAGTGGGCGGCAACGGCATTTCCGGCCCCGCCTTTGCCGACAATGCCGAATATCGCGAATATCTCTATGCCACCTTCGGGGCGCAGGTGCTGGATATGGAAAGTGCCGCCACCGCGCATGTCGCCTATGCCAATGAGGTGCCCTTCATCGCCTTCCGCTCGCTGTCCGATCTGGCGGGCGGGGATTCGGGGGCCAACCAGAGCTGGGTGTTCGGCAGGCTTGCGGCGCGCAATGCCGCGCGGGTGGTGGTGAAATTCGTCGGCGCGCTGCCAGACTGATTGAAGGGGCGGACCTGCGCGGCTAGGCTGCGCGGGTACACTGACCCACAACCGGAAGCTCCATGACCGAAAAGCGCTATCTCTCCGCCAATGAATTGCTGGCTGATTCGTTCCGCCTCGCCAACCGCATCCTCGATAGCGATTTTCGCCCCACCCATATCGTGGGCATCTGGCGCGGCGGGGCACCGGTGGGCATCGCGGTGCAGGAATTGCTGGAATATCACGGCGTCATCACCGACCATATCGCCGTGCGCACCGCCAGCTACACCGGCATCGACCAGCAGGAGGACGAGGTCCGCGTCTATTCGCTGGGCTATCTGATCGACACGCTGGAGCCGACCGACAAGCTGCTGGTGATCGACGACGTGTTCGACAGCGGGCGCTCGATCGCGGCCTTCCTGAAAGAACTCAAGGCGCGCTGCCGCCACAACACGCCCGAAATCATCCGCACCGCCACGGTCTATTACAAGCCGCGCCGCACCAAGGTCGATCTCAAGCCCGATTTCTGGGTCTATGAAACCGATGAATGGCTGGTGTTCCCGCACGAAATCGACGGGCTGACCATCGAGGAAATCCGCCAGCACAAACCCGAGGCGGCGGTGATCCTGCGCGAGGAATGATCCGCTCGAATTAACGCAACGCCGTGCTTCGAATTTTGCACTTTATCGAACGCCCCGCGCTGGGCAAACAGGGGGAAAGAGAAATCCAACGACAGCGCCAACAGGGATCCATGCCATGAACAGCCTTGGCCTCTCCAATGTGGACGAGGCAACACTCGATGTGCTGCTGCGCGTGGCAGGCCTTGCCCCGCCGGAGGAATGTCGCGCGGGGATCATGGCCAATCTCGTCCTGCTGGCACGGCATGAGGCGGTGTTCCGCAAGCTGGACGATCCCCATGCCGATCCCGCCGAGCTGATCGCGCCATGACCGCGCCCGCATGGATCGCCGCCGATCCGCTCAACTGCTTTACCACCATCCTGCCCGCAGCACCGCTCGACGATGATCCCGCGCTGCCGCTGGCGGGCCAGAGTTTCGCCGCCAAGGATCTGTTCGATGTGGCGGGCCATGTCACGCTGGCCGGATCGAAGATCAACGCCGATGATGGCGTGGTGGCGCAGCAGGATGCTACGCTGGTCGCCCGCATGAAGGCGGCGGGCAGCACGCTGGTCGGCATGACCAATATGGACGAATATGCCTATGGCTTCTCCACCGAGAACAGCCATTACGGCCCCACCCGCAACCCGCATGATCCCGCGCGCATTGCGGGCGGCTCCTCGGGCGGATCGGCGGCGGCGGTGGCGGCGGGGCTGGTCGATGTGGCGCTGGGGTCGGATACCAATGGCTCGGTCCGCGTGCCCGCCTCGCTTTGCGGTATTTACGGGCTGAAGCCGACATTCGGCCGCCTGTCGCGCGCGGGCACCTATCCTTTTGTGGCCAGCCTCGACCATACCGGCCTGTTTGCCCGCACGCCCGCCACGCTGGCTACGGCCTATGATGTTCTGCAGGGGCATGACCCCCGCGATCCCGCCAGCGCCAACCGGACGGTGGAGCCCGCCGGTGCGGCGCTGGCGCAGGATCTTCCGCGCCTGCGTATAGGCGTGCTGGGCGGCTATTTCACGCAGGGTCTGGCCAGCGAGGCGGAGGCGGCAGTGGCCCATGTGGCGGCGGGACTGGCCGCTCTGGGCGCCGATGTCGGCCCTGCCCTGATGCACAGCGCCGAGGCGGCGCGTTCCGCCGCCTTCTGCATGACCGCCATCGAGGGTGGCAGCCTGCATCGCGCCGATCTGGTCCGCCGCCCGCTGGATTTCGACCCCGCCGTGCGCGACCGGATGCTGGCGGGGCTGTTAATGCCCGCCGATCTGCTGCTGGCCGCGCGTCGTGTGCGCCGCCGTGTGCAGGGGGAAGCGCGCGAGCTTTTCGAGCGCTTCGACCTGCTGATCTCGCCCGCCACGCCCTGTTCAGCGCCGGAAATCGGGGCGCGGACGGTGATGATCGACGGGCAACCGGTGCCCGTGCGCGCCAATCTGGGCATGTTTGCCCAACCGGTCAGCTTCATCGGCCTGCCCGCGCTGGCCGTACCGGCGCTGGCCGACACAGCTCTACCCATCGGCGTGCAGATCATCGCTCCGGCATGGGGCGAGGCCCTGCTGCTGCACACCGCCCACCATCTCGACCGCGCCGGCATCACCGGCAGCCGCGCCATCAAGGAAACGCCACCATGAGCCTAGCCGCCAGCCTAGACCGCCGCTTTGCCTTTGCCGAGCGCGGCACCAATCTGCGCACCGAGATATTGGCGGGCGTCACCACCTTTCTGACGATGGCCTATATCATCCTCGTCAATCCGGCCATTCTGGGTCAGGCGGGGATGCCGGTGGCGAGTGTAGCGGCGGCCACCTGCTTTGCCGCCGCTTTTGCCAGCATCCTGATGGGCTCTATCGCCAACACCCCGCTGGCGATGGCGCCGGGCATGGGGCTCAACGCCTATTTTAGCTTTACCGTGGTGCAAACGATGCATGTGCCCTGGCCGATCGCGCTGGGCTGCGTGTTTGTTTCGGGCGCGATCTTTCTGGCGCTGACGCTGGCGGGCATCCGCCAGATGATCGTTGCGGCCATCCCGCCCCATATTTTTGCCGCCGTGGCGGCGGGCATCGGCCTGTTTATCGGCTTCATCGGGCTGAAGAACGCAGGCATCGTGGTCGCCAATCCGGCCACCGGCGTCGGCCTTGGCAATCTGCACGACACGGGGCCGTTGCTGGCGATCTTCGGGCTGGTGCTGGTGGCGGTGCTGCATGTGTGGCGCGTGCATGCCGCGATCCTGATCGGTATCACGGTCACGACACTGGTGGCATGGATCGCGGGCACGGTCAGCTTCACGGTCGAACCCTACACGCTCTCCTCGCTCACCCAGACCGCGTTCAAGCTCGATCTGGCCGGTGTGTTCGGCTTTGGCGGCAAGGCGGGGCTGGGGATTTTCGAGATCCTCTTCGTGTTCCTCTTCGTCGATCTGTTCGACAATCTGGGCACGCTGATGGCGGTGACGCGGCGGGCGGGGCTGATCGCCCCTTCGGGCGACATTCCGGGGCTGAACCGCATGCTGGTGGCCGATTCGGTGGCGACGATGGTGGGTGCCTGCGCGGGCACCTCGACCGTCACCTCCTATGTCGAGAGCGCGGCGGGCGTCGAGGCGGGCGGCCGCACCGGCTTTACCGCGATTGTCACCGGCCTGCTGTTTCTGCTCGCCATGTTCGCCGCGCCCTATGCGCAACTGGTGCCTGCCGCGGCCACCGCGCCCGCGCTGGTGCTGGTGGGGGCGCTGATGATGGCGCCGCTGGCCGATATCGAATGGACCGACGCGGAAGTCTCGATCCCCGCCTTTCTGACCATGGCGGGCATCCCGCTCACCTTCTCGATCGCCAATGGTCTGGCCTTCGGCATCGCCGCCCATGCGCTCATCAAGCTGGTGCGCGGCAAGATCACCAAGTCCGACTGGCTGCTGCTGGTGCTGGCGGGCCTGTTCATCGCGCGCTTCGTCTGGCTGTCGGGAGCGGCATGATGGCGCTTTCCACGGTTCGCGGCACGCAGGGCATCGTTACCGCGCCGCACTATCTGGCGGCGGAGGCAGGCCGGTCGGTGCTGCAAGATGGCGGCAGCGCGGTGGAGGCCTGCGTGGCGGTGGCGGCGGCGCTGGCTGTGGTCTATCCGCATATGACCGGCATCGGCGGCGACGGCTTCTGGGTGATCCGCGAGGCCGATGGTCGGGTGCATGGTGTGCATGGCTGCGGCGGCGCGGCGGAGAAGGCCGATCTGGCGCTCTATGCGGGGCTGGAAACCGTGCCATGGCGCGGGCCACTGGCCGCCAACACCGTGGCGGGCACGATCAGCGGGTGGCAGGCCGCGCTCGAAAGCGATGGCGGCACTCTCCCGTTGTCGCGCCTGCTGCGCGATGCGATCCACCATGCCGAAGCGGGCGTCGCGGTGACCGAAGGCGGCGCGGAGATTGCCGCTGCCAAGGGGCCGGAACTGCGCATCCAGCCCGGCGCCTATGCCGATATTTTCGAACCAGATGCCCGCCCGCTGGCCAAGGGCGATGTGCTGCGCCAGCCCGCCTTCGCGCAAACGCTGCGCCGCCTGTGTGACGAGGGTCTGGACAGTTACTATCGCGGCGATCTGGCTGCCGATATCGCGGCGGATCTGGCCACGCTGGGCAGCCCCGTCTCGGCCAGCGACCTTGCCGCGCATCGCGCCACCCGCCCTGCCCCGCCGCATGTGTCGACCCGACACGGCATGCTCTACAATTCCGCCCCGCCCACGCAGGGGGTGGCCTCGCTGTTGATCCTCACCCTGTTCGACCGTTTGCAGGCGGGCGAGCTCGACAGTTTCGAGCATCTCCACGCGCTGGTCGAAAGCACCAAGCAGGCGTTTCTGTGGCGCGACCGCCATTGCGGCGATCCGGCCCTGATGGAGGGCGATCCGCAAGCCCTGCTGGATAACACAGCCGCGCTGGATGCGATGGCGGCGAAGATCGATCCGGCCAAGGCGCTGGCATGGCCGCAGCCCAGCCAATGGGGCGACACCTGCTGGTTTGGCGCGGCGGATGCGCGGGGGCAGGTGGTGTCCTGCATCCAGAGCACCTATTTCGAATTCGGCTCGGGGCTGGTGCTGCCCAAAACCGGCATCACCTGGCAAAACCGCGGCGCCTCGTTCCGCCTTGCTGATGACGGGTGGAATGCGCTCAAGCCCTTCCGCAAACCGTTCCACACGCTCAACCCCGCGCTGGCCGTGTTCGATGATGGCCGCGTGATGGCCTATGGCACGATGGGCGGCGAGGGCCAGCCCCAGACGCAGGCCGCGCTGTTCAGCCGCTATGCCCGCTTCGGCGCGGATTTGCAGGAGGCGATTAGCGCCCCGCGCTGGCTGCTGGGCCGCACATGGGGGCAGGAGAGCACCACGCTCAAGATCGAGGACGGTTTCGCGCCGGAGGTCTATGCTCAACTCGCCGCCGCGGGCCATGATGTCGAGCGCGTCGGGCCTATGACGGCGATGATGGGCCATGCGGGCGCGGTGGTGCGTCTGGCCGATGGCCGCTTCGAAGGCGCCACCGATCCGCGCAGCGACGGCGGTGTAGCTGCATGGTAGGCTCGCGCGCCGTCTCGCGCTGTCAGGCATTGGGCCGCGCGCCCTTCTCCGACATGGACGGCGGCCTTTATCGCGCATGGCTGACCCCCGCCTATCGTGCCACGCTCGATCAGGTGGGCGCATGGATGGCAGAGGCAGGGATGGCCACGCGCATCGATCCCGCCGCCAATCTGGTCGGCCGCTATGCAGGGACGCGCGATCTGCCCCCGCTCATCATCGGCAGCCATGTGGACAGTGTGCGCGATGGCGGGTTTTATGACGGGCCTTTGGGCGTGATGCTGGGCGTGGAATGCGTGGCGGCGCTCCATGCGCAAGGGCGCCGGATGCCCTTCCCGATCGAGGTCTATGGCTTTGGCGATGAGGAAGGCAGCCGCTTCCCCGCCGCCATGCTCACCAGCAAGGCGGTGGCGGGCGTGCTGGGCGATGTGCCCGAGATGGCGGACCGCGAGGGTGTGAGCCTTGCGCAGGCGCTGGGCGGTTTCGGCTTGTCGCCCGACATGCTGGCGCAGGCCCGGCACACAGGGGCGCTGGCCTATCTGGAAGCCCATATCGAACAAGGGCCGGTGCTGGAGGCCGAAGGTCTGGCGCTGGGCGTGGTGACAGGGATTGCCGCACAACTGCGCTATGGCGTGGTGGTGAAGGGGCTGGCCGGTCACGCAGGGACGTCGTCCATGCCGCTGCGCCGCGATGCGCTGGCGGGCACGGCGGAGATGGTGCTGGCGGTGGAAAGCATCGCGCGCGCGGATGCCAGCGATCTGGTGGCCACGGTAGGCCGGATCGAGGCCTTGCCCGGCGCGGCCAATGTGATCGCGGGCGAGGTGCGCTTCACACTGGATGTGCGCGCGGGCGAGGCCGCGCGCCGAGACCTTGCGGTGGAAGCGATTCTGTCCGCGCTCCAAGCGATTGCCGAACGGCGCGGCCTCACGCTGACCCACGAATTGATTCACGATCTGCCCGCCTCGCCTTGCGATACCGCATTGATGGACCGGTTGGAGGAAGCACTGGTGGTCCATGGTCATCCCCCCCGCCGTCTGGTGTCGGGCGCGGGGCATGACGCGATGGTGATGTCAGCCCTTGCCCCCACGGCCATGCTGTTCATCCGTTGCCGCGATGGCATCAGCCACAATCCTGCCGAACATGTCGAGCCGGCGGATGCCGAAGCCGCTTTGGCTGTCATGCTGCGCTTTATCGAGACTTTGGGAGTTGCCTATGCCTGATCCTTTGCTGTTCGGCGAAATCGATCCGCCCCAGCGTCTGCTGATGGGGCCGGGGCCGGTCAACGCCCATCCCCGCGTGCTGCGGGCGATGAGCGCCGATCTGCTGGGCCAGTTCGACCCCGAGATGACGGCCTATATGGAACAGGTCATGGCGCTCTATCGTCCGGTTTTCGGCACGCAGAACCGCTGGACCATGCTGGTGGACGGCACCGCACGCGCAGGCATCGAGGCCGCGTTGGTCAGCCTGATCCAGCCCGGCGAGACGGCGCTGGTGGTCAATTTCGGGCGCTTCGGCCTGCTCTTGCAGGAAATCCTGACGCGGATCGGCGCGAAGTTCGAGACCGTGGATGCGCCATGGGGCGAAGTGGTGTCGCTCGACGCGATCCGCGCGGCGGCGCTGCGGCTGCGCCCCGCGCTGATCTGTAGCGTGCATGGCGACACGTCCACCACGATGGCCCAGCCGCTCGACGGCATCGGCACAATCGCGCGCGAAGTCGGCGCGCTGACCTATGTCGATGCCACGGCCACTATCGGCGGGATGGAAATCGCGGCGGATCGCTGGGGTGTGGATGTCATCACCGGCGGGTTGCAGAAATGCCTCGGCGGGCCTTCGGGCAGCGCGCCGATCACGATTTCCGACGCCGCCGCCGACCGGATTTTCGCCCGCCGCCATGACGAGAAGGGCATCCGCGCCGCCAATGCCGTGGACGGGGTCGGCCCGCGCATCGCCTCGAACTATTTCGATCTGGCGATGATCATGGATTACTGGAGCGAGAAGCGGCTCAACCACCATACCGAGGCCACCACCATGCTCTATGGCGCGCGCGAATGCGCCCGCGTTGCCTTGGGCGAGGGGCTGGAGGCGCGCTACCTTCGGCACCGCAAGGCGGGCGCGGCGATGAGCGCGGGGCTGGAGGCGATGGGCCTCACCCTGTTTGGCGACGGGGCGCATCGCATGACCAATGTCACCGGCGTTTATATCCCTGCGGGCATCGACGGCGAACGCATCCGCACCGCCATGCGCGAGCATTTCGAGATCGAGATCGGCACCGCCTTCGGCCCGCTGGTGGGCAAGATCTGGCGACTGGGCGCGATGGGTTACAACGCCATGAAGCATAAGGTGTTGCTGACCTTGGGCGCGCTGGAAGCCTGCCTTGCTGCCGAGGGCTTTGTGCTACCGATGGGCGCGGCGGTGCCGGCTGCGCTCGCCGCATGGGAAGCAACGCTTTGACCCGCGATCTTGTCGGCTATGGCGCCGCGCCTCCTGCGGCGCGCTGGCCCGATGGCGCGCGCGTGGCGGTCAATTTCGTCATGAATTACGAGGAAGGCGCGGAAAACAGCCCGCTCTATGGCGATGCCCTGTCCGAAGGGTTTCTGTCGGACATGGTCGGTGCGGCGCGCCATCCGACCCGCGCGATGGCGATGGAAAGCCTCTATGAATATGGCAGCCGCGCCGGCTTCTGGCGCCTGCATCGCATCTTTACCGGGCGCGGCGCGCCGGTCACCGTGTTCGGCGTGGCCGCCGCGATGGAACAGAATCCCGATGCGGTCGAGGCCATGCTGAAGGCCGATTGGGAAGTGGCCACGCACGGGTATCGCTGGATCGACTACCAGACCATTCCCGAAGAGGTGGAGCGCGAGCATATCGCCAGGGCCATCGCCATCCACAAGGCGCTGACCGGCAGCCGCCCGCTGGGCTGGTATCAGGGCCGCACCAGCCCCAACACCGCGCGGCTGGTGGTGGAGGAGGGCGGCTTTGTTTACGATGCGGATTCCTATGCCGACGATGTGCCCTATTGGAGCCATCTGCATGGGCGCCCGCAGCTCATCGTGCCCTATAGCCTTGATGCCAATGACATGAAGATCGTGGCCTTGAACGGCTTTACCGAGGGCGAGCAATTCTATCGCTATCTGCGCGACACGTTCGACCAACTGGCGGAGGAAGGCGGACGGATGATGAGCATCGGCCTGCACGGGCGCATCGCGGGCCGCCCCGGCCGTGCGCGGGCGGTGGCGCGCTTTCTCGATCACGTGCTGGACAGCGGGCAGGCATGGGTCACCACCCGCCTTGCCATCGCGCGGCACTGGATCGAACAGCATCCCTGCGGGGAGGGCACGCGATGAGGATCAACGATCCCGTCCTGCTGGCCGAAGTTACGGCCGCTTTCGAGGCTTATGAGCGCGCGCTGATGGCGGATGACATACCCGCGATGGACGCCCTGTTCCACGATGCCCCCACCACCAACCGCTTTGGCGTGGGCGAGGTGCTCTATGGCATCGAGGAAATCCGCGAATTCCGCAAGGGGCGGGGCGGATCGCCGCAGCGCAAGCTGGGGCGCGTTTCGATCACCACCTATGGTGATGCTTTCGCCACCGCCGATGCCGAATTCTTCCGCGAGGGATCGGACCGGCGCGGGCGGCAGAGCCAAAGCTGGGTAAAATTTGCCGATGGAGATTTTGGCGGCTGGAAGGTCGTCTCCGCCCATGTCAGCCTTGAAGGGAGCAGCCATTGAGCGCGCTGTTCGAACATAGCCCGTGGGTGGAACAGCGCGCCGATGCCGCGCCATCGAGCGGGGATCGCCATGCCGATCTGATGGCAGTGGTCTATGCCGCCAGCCGCGAGGAGCAACTGGCGTTGATCCGCGCCCATCCCGAACTGGCGGGCAAGGCCGCGATTGACGGCACCCTGACCGAAGCCTCCGCCGCCGAACAGGCGAGCGCAGGGCTGGACCGGCTGACACGGCAAGAATTCGCGCGCTTCCACGCGCTCAACGCCGCCTATCGCGCGGCGCATGCCATGCCTTTCATCATCTGCGTGCGGTTGACCGACAAGGCTGGTATCTTGGCAGCGATGGAAGCACGCGCGGGTCATGACACCGAAACCGAGATCGCCACCGCGCTGGCCGAGATCGGCAAGATCACCAAGCTGCGACTGGAGGATATGGCGTGACCATGACACTCTCCACCCATGTGCTCGACACGATGCACGGGCGACCTGCGGCAGGCATGGCGGTGGCCTTGGCGGGGCCGCACGGCATTTTTGCGCAGGGCACCACCAACGAGGATGGCCGGGCGCCCGATCTGGCCCCCGCCAACCTGCCGGCGGGGCGCTATCGCCTCACCTTCGGCGTGGCCGCCTATTTCCGTGGCTGCGGCGTGACCCTGCCCGAACCGCCTTTCCTCGACGAGGTGTCGATCGATTTCGGCGTGGCGGAGAACGGCGGGCATTACCATGTGCCGCTGCTGGTCTCGCCCTTCTCCTATTCCACCTATCGCGGGAGCTGAAATGATCCGTTTCCTGCTCGATGGCGAGGTGGTGGAACTGGATGTCGGCGCGCAGGAAACCGCGCTCGATGTGATCCGGTTGCGCCTTGGCCGGAAAGGCACCAAGGAAGGTTGTGGCGAGGGCGATTGCGGGGCCTGCACCGTGCTGCTGGGCGAAGCGAGTGAGAACGCTGTGCAATGGCGGGCCGTCAACGCCTGCATCATGCTGGCGCCGATGCTCGATGGCAAGGCGCTGGCCACGGTCGAAAGCCTGCAAGGCCAAGCGGCCGTACAAACCGAGATGGTGGCCCGCCACGGCAGCCAGTGCGGCTTTTGCACGCCGGGCTTCATCATGAGCCTTGAAGGCCGTGCGCGCGGCGGCTTGGGCACGATGGGCGCCGATGGGCCGAGGCCGGTGGCCGATGTGCTGTCGGGCAATCTGTGCCGCTGCACCGGCTATGGCCCGATACTGGCGAGCGGCGAGGCCGTGCCTCCTTCCCCGCGTAACGATAGCGCCTTGCTGGCACAATTGCAGACTTTGCCAGCGGGATCGGGCGCCCGCTGGCACAACCCGCGCAGCAGCGATGACCTCGCCGCGCTGTTGCTGGACTATCCCGAGGCCCGCATCGTGGCGGGGGCCAGCGATGTCGGCCTGTGGGTGACGAAGCAGTTGCGCGATCTGGGTCGTGTGATCTTCATCGGCGATGTGGCGGATCTGCGCGGCATCGAGGAAGGGCCGGAGGGCGTCACGCTGGGCGCCGGTGTGCGCTATAGCGAGGCGTGGGATGCTCTGGCGCGGTTGCACCCCGATCTGGGCGAATTGATCCGCCGCATCGCGGGTACGCCGGTGCGCAATGCGGGCACCATCGGCGGCAATATCGCCAATGGCTCGCCGATTGGCGATACGCCGCCCGCCCTGATCGCGCTGGGCGCCACACTCACCCTGCGGCGCGGCGATGCGCGGCGGACCGTGGCGCTGGAAGATTTCTTCATCGCCTATGGTCGACAGGATCTTGGCCCGAGCGAATTTGTCGAAAGCATCCACATCCCCCGCCCCGCATCCGACGCCGTGATCCAGATCACCAAACATTCCAAACGCTTTGACAGCGACATTTCCGCCCTGTGCGGCGCCTTCCATCTGCGCGTGGCGCAAGGCGTGATCCAGTCCGCACGCATCGCCTTTGGCGGCATGGCGGGAACCCCCAGGCGCGCCAGCGCCACCGAGGCAGCGCTGACCGGCCAGCCCTTCAACGCGGCCAGCATCGAGGCGGCGATCCCCGCCCTTGAGCGCGATTACCAGCCCTTGAGCGATGTGCGCGGTTCCGCCGCCTATCGCCTCGCCGTGGCGGGCAATCTGCTGCGCCGCCTGTGGCTGGCACAGCAGGGCGAAGCGGTGAGCGTGCTGGAGGTGGGCACCGATGGCTGAGGTCCACAAGCCCAACCCGCATGATTCGGGCGCGCTGCATGTGTCGGGCCGCGCCGCCTATATCGACGATCTGCCCGAACCGGCAGGCCTGCTGCATTGCGCCTTCGGTCTGTCGGCCAAGGCTCATGCCCGCATCCTCGCACTCGACCTTTCTGCCGTGCACGCCGCCGAAGGCGTGGTCGGCGTCTTCACCGCCGCCGACATTCCGGGCGACAACAACATCGGCCCGCTGGCGCATGACGAGCCTCTGCTGGCGCAAGACGAGGTGCTCTACCACGGCCAGCCGATCTTCCTTGTTGCCGCCACCAGCCACACCGCCGCCCGCCGTGCCGCCCGTCTGGCGAAGGTCGAGTATGAAGACCTGCCCGCGCTGTTGACCGTGGCCGAGGCTTTGGCGGCAGGCAGCCACATCGAGCCGTCGCAGCGCATGGGGCGCGGCGATGTGTCTGCCGCGCTGGAGGCTGCCCCGCGCCGCCTGTCAGGCGCGCTGGAGATCGGCGGGCAGGAACATTTCTACCTCGAAAGCCAGATCGCGCAGGCCATGCCGATGGAGGATGGTCAGGTCCAGATCCTGTCCTCCACCCAGCACCCCAGCGAGGTGCAGCATCTGGCCGCCCATGTACTGGGCGTGGCCAGCGCCGATGTGGTGGTGGAGGTACGGCGGCTCGGCGGCGGCTTTGGCGGCAAGGAAGACATCGCCGGCCAGGTCCACGTCTCCCTATTTGCCTGGCAGTTGAAAAAGCCAGTTAAAGTGGTTCTTTCGCGTGCAGAATCCATCCGTATGCACCCCAAACGCCACCCTGTTTATATGGATATTGAAATCGGCTGCAACAAGGATGGAAAGCTTACCGGGTTAAAACTTTACGCGGTGGGCGACTCAGGCGCTTATGCCTCGGTAGGCACAAAAGTAATGGAGCGGGTGGCAGGTCATGCCAGCGGGGCATATCATTTTCCCTGTGTTAACCTGCAGGCACTTACTGTGT
>DDES01000230.1 GCA_002336765.1 Novosphingobium sp. UBA1948
CCTGCCCCGCCGGATGTGGGCGGGCAGCGATGTCGAATTTCTCGCCGATCTCAGGGTGGGCGACGAAGTGACCCGCCACTCGCGGGTGGCCGACATCACCGTGAAACAGGGCGTCACGGGGGCCTTATGCTTCGTCGGCGTCGACCATGCCTTTTCTGTGGAAGGGCGCATCGCCGTGCGCGAGCGGCAAACCATCGTCTATTGCGAGATCCCGCCTGCGGGCAGCGGGCGCCAACCGGCCCTGCCCGCCACCGTTGCGGCCGTCGAGCAGAGCTGCCCCACATCGCCAACGCTGTTGTTCCGCTATTCCGCGCTGACCTTNNCAACGGCCATCGCATCCACTATGACCACCCGAACACCGTGCTGGTGGAGGGCTATCAGGGTCTGGTGGTGCATGGCCCCTTGCAGGCGACATGGCTGTGCCATCTGGCCCGCCTGCAACGCGAAGGCGCGCCGCTGCGCCACTTTGCCTTTCGCGGCCAGTCGCCTGCCATCTGCAACACGCCGGTCATGCTGCACGCCACCGCCGATGGCATAGACCTGTGGGCATCCAGCGAGGGGCGACTGACGATGACCGCAACGGCCGGTTGGGCGTAAGCCAACCGGCCTGCGGGCTTACGCCCAGGGATTGACGGTAACGTGGATCGCGCCCTGAATGCCGCGCCCGGCCGTGGCCAGCACGGCCTCGTGCACCGCGTCCAGCCCGAAATCATGCGAACACAGCTTGTCGATCGGCCATTGGCCCGAGCCGATGATCTGCAAGGCAATCTCGATCGAGCGATAGCTGTGCCCGCGCGGGGCTCGCACGGTCAGATAGCGCTTCTTGATCTCGCCAATCGGCACCTGCTGTTTCAGGCCATTGAGGTTGAGATAGGCCCCCTTGGCCGCCAGTTCGATGGCCTCGGCCGCGATCTCGCCGGTGGGGTCGCCCGTGGTGTCCACCACGACATCGATCCCCCGCCCGCCGGTATGCGCCATAACCACATCCTTCAGGCTCTGTTCGTCCACATTGACCGCAACATCCGCGCCCAGTTCCAGCGCCAGATCGAGCCGCGCCTGATCGCGCGTCTGGCCCGCGATAATCACCAACCCCGCGCCCGCCACCTTGGCTGCCAGCGCGCAGCCCAGCCCCTGCTGGCCCGGACCGTAGACCACCACCGACTTGCCCAGCCCCGCGCCACCATCCAGCACCGCCCATTGCACGCCATTGCCCATCGGAATGGCCAGCGTGGCATGGCGCGCGTCGATGGTTCTGGGGATCTTGTGCAGCACGGCATTGGGCGCCAGATAGACATATTGCCCGAAACCACCCCATAGATGCGGCGGGATCTCGGCATTGCAGGTGCCATAGCGCAAGGTGTTGAACTGGTCCTTCACGTTGAAGAAGTCAGCCTCCATGCACAGGCGGAAATCGCCCTGACGGCACCAGTGGCAATGCCAGCATGGCAGATATTCCTCGAGCGCCACGCGATCACCCGGGCGCAGCCCCCAGCGCTTGGCCGCCGCCTCGCCCAGATCGGTGACGGTGCCGACAATCTCGTGCCCCATGATGCAGGGCGCGCTGTTGGGCTTGCGGTAATATTCCGGCTCGCTGCCGCCTACGCCCGAGGATTCGACGCGCAACAACCCGCTGTCCGGCCCGGTGGCGGGCAGATCGAATTCACGCAGTTCCACGCGCTCGATGTCAACCTTGACTGCTGCCTTGACTTTCATGTCTCTCTCCCGAAATCCCTGCTGTATCATGTCCGACCCGCGCCGCGTGTTCAGACCGGCGCGGGCGCGATGCGGAAAATCCGCTCGGCGGTGCGACTGTAGATATTGGCCTTGTCCCCGTCGCTGATCGGCATCGCATCCATCGCCGCCACGGCCTCGGCCGTGTCGCAAAAGGGATAGTCGATGGCGAACATCATCCGTTCCGACCCCAGCGTGTCGAGACAGTAGCGCACGGCGGCGGGTGTGTTCATCCCGCTGGTGGTGATGGTGAAATTGCGCAGGAAATATTCGCTGGGCGCCATGTGCAACGCGGGGCGCCCCTCGGCCTGAAACGCCTTGTACATCGCGTCGACGCGGGTCAGCCAATAGGGCACACCCTCACCCATATGCCCAAGCACCACCTTGAGGCGCGGGAAGCGGTCGAACACCCCGCCCACGATCATGCGGATGGCATGCAGCCCGACCTCGGCCTGAAAGCCCCACACGGCATGTTCGAGCGTATAGCGCCGATAGGGCGCCGCCATCGCCGGCGCCGGTGCGCGCGGATGGATGTAGAGCGGCATATCATGCGCCTCGAGCGCTTCAAGCACCGGCGAAAAGGCCTCCTCGTCGAGATAGTGGCCATCGGTGTGCGAATTGACCAGCATGCCCGAAAAACCCAAGCCACGCGCCGCGCGTTCGATCTCGCGGGCCGCGCCCGCCGGATCCTGTGGCGCAAAACAGCCCAGTCCGTAATAGCGCGCCGGATGGCGGGCGATGGCTTCGGCCAGCCGGTCATTGGCGAGCGTCGCCAGTTGCCCTGCCTCGGCGGGAGGGAACATCTGCACGCCGGTCGACGCGAGCGAGATGACCTGAACATCGACGCCGTTTTGGTCCATGATCGCGAGCCGCTCCGCCTCCAGATCGAGCAAACGGCGCTCAAGCGGGCTGCCCACCCGCGCGCGTGACCAGAACAACAGATCGGGATCGTAATCCTCGCGCGCCGCCCGATCGCGCATCGGGTTCAGCACTTCGGGGATGACATAGGCTTCCTCGGTGGCGATGCGGCGGAACCGGCGGCTCATCGCGTCAACCCCAGTTGCGGCCATAGAGTGCGGAGGCAGTGCTCTTGAGCACCTGATCCTGTTGCACGACGTCGAGCGCGGCAACCGAGCGGCGGGCCAGTTCTGCCATATAGTCATAGCTGCCAGGCGACTGGGAAACATCCGAACCCCACATCACCCGATCAGCCCCGAAATGGTCGACCACGCGTTTGACGATCGGGGCGGCATCCACCCCCGCCTTGTCAAGCCGCCCGAGCGGGATCGTCGTGTATTTGACCGCGACACCAGCGAAATCGACTAGACGGGCCAACGCCTCGTCCAGCCCGTAATCCGGCGCGCCCGCGTTGACATCCATGTTCGAGAAATGGTCCACCACCACTTTGAGATGCGGCAATGTGGTCAGGATATCGTGCAGACGCGCAAGGCCCTCGATGCGGTTCCACGGGAAGAAATGGACGCAGGCGGGAATATCGAGATCGGCCGCCGCGCGCCATGCGCCGCGCGCACTCGCGGAATCGAGCCAGCCCAGACCGGAATCGCGCACCAGTTCCATGAAGCGGATGCCGACCGCCTTGCGTTCGCCCACCCAGTGATGCACCCGCGCGGCGGCATCATCGGCCTCGCCGTTGATCGAACATACCGCCGCCAGACGGTCCGGCGCACGCTCCACCGCATCGCACACATAGGAATTGTCAAAGCCATAGACCGAGCCACGCTGCACCAGCACCGCCTTGCCCACCCCCGCCCCGCCCATATCGGCCAACAACCGCTCGATAGTCATCGGATTGTCGAGTTCGCCCAGCTTGATCGCCCCGCTGGGTGGCGAGGGGGGATAGGTGGCGGTATCATCGGTCAGGATATGGGCGTGGCTATCGATCATGGGGATACTTTCTTGCATTCAGGCGACTCCTCCTCCGCCGCCGCCCGAGTGAAGCGGCACGAGGGAGTGGGCAATGGACATGGGCGGGCTAGACGATGAGCGCCCATTCAGCGGCCACCCGCTGTTCGTAGTCCTTCAGCCCGTCCTCATAGACCTTGCGCGCCTCGGGCGAGAGGAAGTGGCGGAAATGCGGCCCCTTGGAGACGGCCTCGATCTGGTCGGTTATCAGCGCCCAGGAATCGCCGCGGTCCTTGCTAGTGTAGAGCTGGCCGCAGGAGGTGCCGAGAAACAGTTCCAGCCCGCCCTCTTGCGAGAAATGCATGGCGGCGGCCTCGATATTGCCCGGCACCGGCCGGGCGATGCCATCCATCCGGTCATGCCATGTGTCGCCGCGATCCTCGCTGCGCAGGAACAGCGGATAGGCCGTGCCATCCTTGCCCCAGTTGGGATTAGGCGAAACCCCCGCGCCGATCATGTACATCACATCGGGATCGCGCGGATCGATGAAGAAGGGATCGGGATAGCCCATGCGGAAGTGGATGTCGGTGAGCGTTTGCCAATGCTCGCCCGCGTCGGTGCTGCGATAGAGGCCAATGCCCGAGGTGAGCAGGATTTCGTTGGGGTCGCTTTCCTGAAAGGTCACGCGATGCATGTCGCGGCGAAACTTGTCGTCAACCTGATCCATCGAGGCCACCGAGCGCCAGCTTTTCCCGCCATCCTCGGTCTTGAGCAGATCACCCTGTTCGACGCAGATATAAAGCGTCTCGGGCTGGCTGGGATGCGCGGCGATTTGCTTGATATGCGGTACGGAGCGCGGGAAAAACCATTTCTCCTTCTCGGTCGCATCAAGGCAGGAAGGATATTTGATCCATGACTGTCCCTCGTCAAAACTACGATAGAACATCACAGGCTCGGTGCCGAGATTGAGCACGGTCTTGCCACCCACATGCTGGATCAGGATGGTATAGGCATGCTCAGATTCCAGACCGTTGTTGCGCGGCTCCCATGTGTCGCCACCATCGGCGCTGACCAGCACGCCGCCGGTGAAATGCACGCAGGCATAGAGCAGGCCCGAACGCGTATCGAGCGAGAGCGCGCTGACATGCTTGCCCGACAGAATATCGTTGCGAGTGATCTGCCAAGGCGCGTTGGGCGCTTCACGCTGAAATTCGACAATGCCGTTGGCGGTGGTCACCAGCATGCGCAGCGCGGCCTGCTCGCTGCGGCAAACGGTGTCACCGTTGGCCGATAGACAAATCAACGGCGCCTCTACACGGTTCCCCATCTCACCCACTCCCTTTCGGGTTGATCGCTCCCTCCCGGGGTCAAATCAACCTCACAATTAAGACTACAATTTTGGTATACGAAATTGCCGCACATCGCAAGCCCCCCCCGCATACCTCTGCAAATTCACCCCAGACCGAACAGCCGCCCCGCTGTGCCGCCAAACACCGCAGCAACCTCGCCGGCGGGGCATCCGTCGAACAGGGCACGGGTCCAGTTCAGAGCGTTGGCATAGCCCTCGCGCGAGGACACAGGCGGATAGTCGCTACCCCACATCATGCGATCGCCACCGAAGCGCGCCAGCACATCGCGCAGGATCGCTCCCGGAGCCTGATCCAGCACACAGCCGCTGGCCGGCAAGGCCCCCCGCATATCACGCGGCGAAAGCTGGCCCAACGCGGGCACCTTGAGCACCACATTGGGGTGATCGGCCAGCGCAAAAATGCCCTCGCGGACCTCCTCGCCGCGCGCGCAATCGGGTCGCGTCCAGCCGCCCAGATGCTCCAGCGCAAACACCATCTGCGGGAAAGCGCGCAGCAATGCGGCAAAGGCATCATCCAGCAGCGCCGCTGTCGGCCCCGCACAGCTGATCACCAGCCCATGATCCGCCGCCGCCCGCCACAGCGCCAACGGGTCATCTCCGGCCATCCACACATCGGGGCGCAGCCGCACCCCGCGGGCACCTGCCACCGCAGCCTCGGCCAGCTTGCGCGGCGCCTGCGGGTCGACAGGATCCACCCCCACCACGCTGGCAAAGCGACCGGGATAGCGGCGCAGACATTCCTCCTGATAGCCATTGTCATACTGCCCGAGCGCCTGCGTCAGCACGGCATGGCTTACGCCATTGAGGTCCATCTGCAACACCAGCGGCTCCACCGGTTCGAACCACACCGGCGAGGCATGGCAATGGGCATCCACAATCTGCGGCACAGGCAATCTCCCCTCCTCCGGCCTTCCCCGTGGCGGCCACTGCGTCGAAACGCGGTTGCCACGCTGTAGGTTTATGTATAGCACTTTTGCTATACAATATAGGGAGAAACTGCAATGACAAGGCTCAGGCCGCTGGTTTTTTTGCCCGGCTCGCTCAGCGACGGGCAAGTGTGGGGCAAGCAGGTAGCCGCGCTGCACGATGTGGCGGATATTCACGTGCCCCACATCCTTGGTCCGGATACGCTGGAGGCTATGGCCGAAGCGGTGATCGCCCATGCGCCCGAAACTTTCGCGCTGGCGGGATTTTCGATGGGCGGGCGCGTGGCGCTCGAAGTCTATCGCCGCATCCCCGACCGCATCGACCGGCTGGCGCTGATCTCGAGCAGCATCCATCCCGTCGCGCAAGGTGAAGCGGAAAAGCGCAAGCCGATGCTCGATCTAGCGGTATCACAAGGCATGGCGGCGCTGGCCGAAGCATGGCTGCCACGCATTGTGCATCCCTCGCGACTGGAGGATGCTGCCTTCATGGGGTTGCTACGCGACATGGCGCTGCGCCAATCACCCGGGGACTATGTCCGCGAGGTGCAGGCGCTGCTAACCCGCCCGCCCGCCGACGATGTGGCGCGTAGGATACACTGCCCGACGCTGGTGATCGCGGGCGATGTCGATCCGCTCAGCACACCGCAACGCAATGCCGAAATCCTGAACCTGATCCCGCAGGCGCGCGGGGTGACGTTTAAAAACTGCTCGCATTTCCCGATGCTCGAATATCCCGAACGGATGAATGCCGAATTGCGCGACTGGTTGCTGGCCGCATGAGGCAAGGGGCGGAATGGCCCCATGCCATCCCGCCCCTTGCTTGATCCAGCGGTGTTCGTTTCAGGAAATCGGCTTCTGGTCAGGATACCAGAACTGGAGGTGACATGCCTCGCAGGCACTGTCGAGATTACCGCTCAGCTCGGTGTAGGCCTTCACATCGCGCGCCTTGATCGCCACATCGAACTGGTCGAGGATCGCCGCCATGGCCTGTGCCTTGGCGACAAATCCGGCATGGTTGGCATCCAGCCGCTTCTGGATCTGGTCGGCCTGCGGGGCACCGGCTTCGCCACCGCCCTGAATGGTTTCGCCAGCGGCAGCCACGGTCACCGTGGGCGCGGCCAGAAGCGCAGCCATCCCCTGCTTCATGTCGCCCACTTTCTGCCCCAGCGCATCCCATTGCGCCGGTGTGGAAGGGGCAAGCTGGACAGATTTTCCGCCCTCGAATGTTTCGCCCACCGCATTCCACAGCGTATCGGCGCCGGGCGCGATCTGGCCTTTCATCGCCGCATGCAGGCTCACTGCCTTGGCCGCTGGCGGCGCGGCCTGCTCCTTCTGGCATCCGGCCAGCGCCAACGCGGCCATCGCCACTCCCATGATCGCACGCATATATGACCTCCCTTTGTGAACAGCGGCCAAGGGCGCCACCGCCGCTATCCGGCGGCGACGCCCCGCAGTGACGGTCAAGCCGCCGATTTCACCGCAGCATGCAGCTCCTCGGGCAGAGGCACCACATCTTTCCAGTGCTGCGTATCGGGGTACAGGAAGGTTTCGGCGGTCACCTTCGACCAGTCGATGTCGCCCTGCGGCGTGCCTTCCACCGTGCCGTTGTCAGCCAGCGTACGCGCGGCCTTCAACAGCGCGCGGCGCCAGCCCACCACAGCCATGTCGGTGCGGCCAAGATGCTCCTTGGTACGGTCGGCGATCGGCCCCATCGTCTCGCTCACGGCGTGATCCTGCACCGCGATGCCGACGATGCCCGACATATTGGTGGTGCGCATCATCCCGCGGTCCTGGTTGTACCAGTTGCGGATGTTGACATGCTTGATAAAATTCTCGTCGTGATAGGTGCCCGCCTCGTCGATGCGGTGCTGACGCTCGATGACCTGTGTGGGGTCATAGAAGAACTGCACATGCCAGGTCGACACGTCATCGCGCGGCACAAAGGCGTTAATCAGGCGGCGATGGCGACGATGCGCCGGAGCCTTTTCGCCATCGGGCGGAATGAACGTGTAGAAGGGCAGCGGAATCTGGGTCACACGACCGTGGTTGAGTTCACCATCCTTGCGCACTGCGCAATAGCGCAGGCCATAGCTGGTCTGTTCGACCTCGAGCTTGGGACGCAGATCCTTCTCGTGCGGCCATTTGGCCTCATGCCCCCACGGGCTTTCACGGTGCAGCACACCGGCATGGGCCGAATCAATCGCGCCTTCGATCGACTGGGCATAGTTGCATTCGTAAATGACCTTGAAGGCCTCGCAATGGCCCTCGGGCATGTCGAACCACGGGAAATGCGGAAATTCGGGGACGGTCTCTTTGGGTCCCATGTAGGTCCAGATCATGCCGCCCGCCGAACGCACCGGATAGGCCTTGACCCGCATCGCCTTGGCCAGCGTCGAACCCTCGGGCTCGGCCGGTGTGTCGGTGCACTGGCCATTGACGTCGAATTTCCAGCCGTGGAACAGGCAGCGCAGCCCGCACTCCCCGTTCACACCCAGCGCCAGCGAGGTGCCGCGGTGCGGGCAACGCTCGTCAAGCAGACCAACCCGCCCTTCGGTGTCACGGAAAGCGACCAGATCCTCGCCCAGCAGGCGAATCCGCACCGGCTTGCCATCGTTTTCCGGCAGTTCCGATTCGAGCACCGCCGGAATCCAGAAACGTCGCATATATTCGCCCATCACCGTGCCCGGGCCAACCCGGGTCAGAGCCTCATTGTCCGCTTGAGATAGCATCGCCACCCTCCTATTGTTAGTCGATCATTTATTCACTATAGCAGTGACTCACCGGCTTGTCACGGCGCAATGAAGGACTTTTTTGGTGCTCGACGAAATCCACGATATCGATGATTGGTCCCAGATCACGATCTGGGCGCTGATCGACCGCATCCAACGCTCTGAAGGGTTTTCCCATTGTATTTACAGGGAAACAGAGCTTGATGAACTGTGGCGTATTCTTGACATCGCCTCGGCCACAGCCCAGCGCGAGGGAGATGGCGGGGCCGACCGCCTGTTGCAGCTCAAGGCGGTGGCGGTGCAGGCGCATGACCTGATCGGAATTGAAGGCAATCTTGCAGGCGCAGCCGATGTTCTGCGCGAGGGATTCCGCTGAGACCTTGCAGGTTGAAGCCTGCTGTAAAGACAGGGCGCGCCCCTTCGGACGCGCCCTGCACCTTGCCAAACCCTTGCCGGCTCAGCCCAGATGTTCGGGCGCCATCATCGCCACCCGCATCGGCGTGATCGAACGCACATCGAGCACGCCCGCGCCAACATAGGGATCATCGCCCGCCAGCGCGCTGGCCGCCGCCGCGTCATCCGCCTTGACGATGATGACGCTGCCCGCGCCCTGCCCCGCGTCATCGAGCAAGGGGCCTGCCAGCACCAGTGCCGTGCCCAGCCCCTTGCGATAGGCAATATGCTGCGGACGCAATGGCTCGCGCAGATCTGCCGCGCCCGATTGGTCATACAATACCAGAAACAATTGGCTCATGGCTCACCCCAATTTGTAGATGTCGAGTGTTGTCTCGCCCTGCATCAGGCGTTCACAGATGGCGATTTCGTCGGCATCGCGCCGGTGCGATTTCTCCACCACTTCGACGGCGCGCGCGCGCGGCACGACCACCACACCGTCATTGTCGCCCACCACCAGATCGCCCGGCTCAACGTTCAATCCGTCAAAGCGCAAGCTGCGGTTGACCGCGCCATAGGCATCGCGGTCCTTGGTGGTGCCGCGGATGCACAGGCCGCGCGCGAAGACCGGAAAGCCGACTTCGCCCAGCAAGGTGAAATCACGCACGCCGCCATCGATCACCAGCCCGCCCAGATGGCGCGCCTTGGCGGCGGTAGACATGACCTCGCCCCAATAGCCATGCTCATAGGCGCCCTCGGTATGCACCACCAGCACATCGCCCGGTTGCGCGGCATAGATGGCGTAATGCAGCCAGAGATTGTCACCGGGCGGCGCATGCACCGTCACCGCCGGACCGCAAACGCGGAAATGCGGATGCACCGGTTTGATCGCGGGGGGCATAACCCCGATCTTGCCGCCTGCCTCGTGAATCGTGGCGGTGGACAGGCCCTGTGCCCGCGCCACCACATCGGGCGCCACACGTTCGAAGCCATCGGTGATGATGGCGGCCTTGCGGTCAGTCATGCTGCCTCGTCTGCAAGTGGTGATAGTTGAACTGGCGCCGCGCCTCGACCAGCGACATCCCGCCGCGCACCGCCATGCGGATGCTTTCCTCGGCCTCGTGGATGCGCTCCGCCTCGGCCAGCACACGCTCCTCATGCTCCTGCGGGATCACCAGCACACCATCGGCATCGGCCCGCATGATATCGCCGGGGCAAACCCGCGCGCCACCGATGTCCACCGGGCAATTCATCTGTTCGACCTGAACACGATCCTTGCCGGTGCGCATCCAGTTGCCGCGACTGAACACGGGATAGCCAAGCTGGCGGCACAGCGCGACATCGCGGTTGATGCCATTGATCACCGTGCCGGCCAGTTTGCGGCGATGGGCGATCTCGGTCAGAATATCGCCCCAGATCGTGGCATCATCACGCCCGCGATTGTCGATCACCATCACATGGCCCTCGGGCACATCATCGATGAAATCGCCCACGGTGCCGGGCGGATTGGCCGCCGCACCGCACAGCATGGTATAGGCACGCCCCGCAAAGGCGAAAGAAGGATCGCGCCCCGTGATCTGGTAACACTGGCCCGCAATGCCGAGCTTGTCGAGCGCGTCGCTGATCGTCGCGGTATCCAGTCTGGAGGCCCGTTCGACGTTGGTATCTCCCGCCATTATTTCTGCCCTTCCTGCAACATATGTTCGTAATTGCCGCCCATCACCTGACTGATCGGCACGCCGGAGCGGATCGCCGCCGCCATCGCCGCCTCGCGCGCGATGATCGCCTCGGCGGTTTGCAGCACAGCCTCGACATGATCGGGCGCTATGAAGATCGCCGCGCTGTTGTCGGCCACCACATAGTCCCCCGCGTTGACCGTCACCGATCCGATCCGCACCGGACCATTGGTTTCCTTTTCCACCACGCGGCCGCGCGCGGTATAGGCGGTCACCCGATTGGTGAAGATCGGGAAGCCATAGCCGCGCGCCTCGTCGATATCGCGCACNNCATCGGCGATCACCCCCGCCACGCCACGCTGCATCGCGCCCACGGTGAGCAGGCCACCCCAGCACCCCGCCTCGACACCGCTGCGCTGCTCCACCACGATGATATCACCCGGCTGTGCGGCCTCGATGGCGGTGGTGCCCAGATGGCGCGGGGGGCCGGGGGGCGGTTCGCCCGTGCCCAGCCGCACCGTCACCACGCGCCCCGCGATTCGCCCCTCGCCCGAGCGCTGGGGAAAGCCGGTGGCCTGTCCCGACAGTTTGAGCCGGTCCAGCGCATCGGACAGCGCGCAACAATCAATCCGCGCCAGACGCGCGACATAGTCCTTGCCCTTTTCACCCACGGGCTCTCTCCCCATTCTGTTGTCGTTTTAGCGCCAACACACAAAGCCCATCGCATTGCCGGTTCCGGCCTCGCTGCGGTAACAGGGCACATAGTCGAGCACGTCAGGCTCCAGCCCCGCCGCCGCCATCGCGCCCGCCACCGGCACCCAGTTCTTCAACTCCGAAGTGCCGTCCTGAAACACACCCTCGCCCAGCGCCTCGATGCGCGTGATATCCTTGGCGCGCAGTGCATCGAGGAACGTGCGGTCCACCGTCTCGTCCACCACGAAATGGGTCAATCCGCCGCTGGCGATCAGTGCGACGCGCGCGTTCGAATCCCACGCTTCGATGGCGCGCACGATGGACTGGCCCAGATCATAACAGCGCCGCACACTGGGCTGATTGGGCGGATAGAAGGCATTGACCGCCACCATCACGCTGGGCACCGGCCGGTCGCGCATGATGCGGCGATAGATGAAGCCCCACGCATGGGGGGTTTCCGGCTTGGGCATGCCCTTCATCGCGGCCACGTCGAAATTGTCGGCCATCGCCTGTGCGATGATGTGGCGCGCCAGTTCGGGATGGCCGGGATATTCGGCGCCGCCCTGCGGAATATAGCCTGGAATGGCGGGTTTCACCCCCACCGGCACTGAGGCCATACGCTCGGGCGTGAACTCATAGTTGGTGATCGTGTCGCCATAATGGACGGCGAAAGCGGGAATCAGGCGCTCGTCGAAAATCTCCATCTGGTCGTTGCCGACCACCACGGCCACATCCACCCGCGCCTCGGCGAAGGCATCCGCCAGTTGTTCGATCGAACGCTGGCAGCGGATCTGCTGGCCATCCCACACCGCCTTGTTCACCATCGCGCCGATGCCCTCATCCTTGCGCGCGGCAACCAGTTCATCAAAGGAATAGGTGGTGTTGCGCCACGCGTGGCGCACGGTCTTGTCAAAGGGAACGCGCGCGTCCCAGATTTCGGTGTCGGTCACCAGCATCGGCCCGTGGCTGGAGCCGATGCCCAAGACGATCTTGGCCATCAGGCAAACTCCTCGAGCTTGAACACGCGCTTGGCATTGCCGGCGAAAATCTGCTGCTTCTCCTCGCGCGTCAGCCAGTCGAAATTGGCGATATGCGGCGCGATATGGTCGAGCGTGTCGCCCGTGGCGGGATCCACCACCGAGCCGACCCCCGGGCATTCCGCACCGAACAGGCAGCGGTCAACGCCCACCGTCTTGATGAGCAGGCGCAGCGCTTCCTCGGTATAGAGCACGGTGTCGAAATAGAGATGGCCGAGCATATCGTAGAAATTCTTACCCTGCCGCAGCGCCGAGGCCTGAAACCGCCCCGCATGATAGGGAATCGCCCCGCCACCGTGGCTGACCACGATCTTGAGTTGCGGGAAATCCTTGAACACGTCGGAATGCAGCAGGCCATAGACCGCGGTCGTCTCATCGAGCAGGAAGTTGAGCGTGTAGGGCGCGCGCGCGGAGCGCGATCCGGCCGAATGGATATGCGCCGGTACATCCAGTTCGCACAGCTTCTCATACAGCGGATACCAATAGCGGTCGCCCATCGGCGGCGCCTCGGTGCCGCTGTTCTCGTAGGGATCCGGGTTGAGCAAGCAACCCTTAAAGCCCAGCGCCTTGATGGCCCGCTCCAGTTCGGGCAGCACGACCTCGACCGGATCGCCCGCCACCTGCGGCAGACCCGCGATACCGAGGAAGCGGTCGGGCAGCAGCTTGACCACCCGCGCGATGATATTGTTAGTCTCCTCGCAGAACCAGTGCACCAGTTTGCCCGGTTTTTCCGAGTGCATTTGCTGGAACGGGCGCGGCGACATAAGCTGGAGACGGGTTCCGGCATGGTCGAGCATGTCAAGATGGCCGCAAGGGCCCATCTCTTTTTTGTTGGCGGCGATCAGCAGATCCTCGTCGGAAACATGCGGGAATCCGCGCCCATGCTCGCCACGATGCGACAAAAGCAGCGATTTGTAGACCCACAAGGCATCCGGCGCGCTGACGTGTCCGTGGCAATCAATGATGTCGAAATGTTCGGCCATAGCCTTGCCTCTCCCCAAAAAATCGGATACCAATCTGTATAGCAATCTTGCAGGCGGGGTCAACCGTCGGGACGACACCGGCCTGCCGCAGGAGAGGTTGAAAATGACAGGAATGGATTTGGGAGCCGATGTCTTCGCGCCGACCATCGCTTCGGGTGATGATGCGCTCGATCTGGTCAGGGGCCTGCTGCCCGAAATCGCGGCCGCCTCGCCACAAACCGACGCCGCGCGCCAGTTTTCCCCCGCGTTGGTAGACCGGATGCGCAATATGGGCCTGTTCGGGCTGGTGATGCCCAAGGATCTGGGCGGTTCGGAACTGGGCTTTCGCGATCTGGTGCGTGTGACGGTCGAGATCGGCACCGCCTGCGGCTCGGCGGCGTGGGTCTATGGCGTGCTGGCCGGTCATAGCTGGCTCATCAACCTGTTTCCCGAACAGGCGCAGCGCGAGATCATGGCCGACCCCAAGACGCTGCTGGGCACCGTGTTCCGCCTTGGCGGCGAGGTAGTGCCCGAAGGCGACGGCTACCGCCTGACCGGCGGCAATGGCCGCTTCTGCTCGGGGATCGACTATGCCACCTGGGTCATCATCGGCAATGTGGTCCAATATCCCGACGGCCGGACCGAACCCCGCTTCTTCGTCATCCCCAAGAGCGACATCGCCATCATCGACGACTGGCAGACGATGGGCATGCGCGGCACCGGCAGCCGCTCGATCAGCATCGCGAGCGCCTTCATTCCCGAACACCGCAGTTGCAAGCTGAGCGACATGATCGCGGGCACCACACCGGGCGCACAGGTGCATGGTGGCGCGCGCTACCGCATGCCTTTCTCCGATCTCTCGCCCTTTTCCATCGTCGGCGCCCCGCTGGGCATGGCGCGCGGCATGGTGCAGCGTTTTGCCGATGATGTGGGCGCGCGCCTCAAGGGCGACAGTCCGCAGAGCATCGGCGAACAGTCGGTCACCTTTGCCCGCATCGCGGAAGCTTCGGCCGCCATTGAATCGGCGATTGCCCTTGTGCTCGCCGATGCCGAGCGGATCGACCAGGCTGGTTCGCCCGCCGACATCTCGCCGCTCCAGCGCATCGCCATCCCGCGCAACTGGGCCTATGCGGTGCAGACCGCGCGCCACGCCGCCAACCGCATCTTCGAAGCCAGCGGCGGCAGCAGCCTGTACGAGGGCAGCGCCATCCAGCAGGTGTTCCGCGACATCAACGGCGCCTCGCAGCATTTTGCCTTCACCTGGGATACGGCGATGGGCAATTTCGGGCGGGTGATGTGCGGCTTCGATCCGCTGGCCTTCACGGTGCGCCGCAAGAACTGAGCGAGCGGCCTCGACGCCGCAGTCCGTTTTTTCCACGCCCCCACTGACAGGCCCCCCGATGTCCCACCCATCTCCCGCCGCCGATCTGATGGCAGCCATGCGCCGTTTCGCCAGTACGGTCACGGTCATCGCGCTGCGCGATGCCGATGGCACGCGCAACGCGATCACGGCCACCTCGCCCACCTCGGTGTCGATGGATCCACCCTCGATGCTGTTCTGCGTCCACCGCGATTCCAGCCTGCGCGCCGCGCTCGCCGACGGACGTCCCTTTTCCGTCAACATTCTGGCCGCCAATCAGGAGGAAGTCGCCCGCCTGTGCAGTTCCAAATTGCGCGGAGAGGAGCGTTTCACCGCCGGCGACTGGCGCGCGGAGGCCGACGGAGTGCCCTATCTGGGCGATGCGGAGGCCGCGGTGATCTGCACCACCGCGCAGATTGTGCCGTTCGGCACGCATGACATCGTGATCGGCACGGTTGACCTTGTGCATTTGCCCGAGGGTCGCGAGCCGCTGCTCTACCACGGCGGGCGCTACGCGGCGCTGGCCCCCTGCTCCGCCGAAGATTGCCCATGATCGGTTCGCCCCCTTCGTCCGCCCCCAACATCGCGCCGCGCTATGGCCTGTGGTCCTGGGTCATCGTGTGGTGGCGGTTTGCCTTTGGCGCCCATCTGCTGTTTTCCGGCATTGCCTTTGCGGCCACCGGCTGGGTGCCGATGGACATGACTCTGGCGCATAGCGGCACCGGCCAGTTCCTGATCGCGCTGAACAAGACCGGCCTTTATGCCTGTGTGAAATATTTCGAGATCGTGATCGGCACCTTACTCGTCACCAACCGTGCCGTGCCACTGGCGCTGGTGATCCACATGCCGATCACGATGATGATCGGCTATCTCAATCTGGTGGTCCAGCCGCATGGCCGCGAACTCTTCACCGGACCGCAGGAACTGGCTTTCCATATTCCCCTGCTGGTGGCCTACGGCGGCTATTACGCCCCCTTTCTGCGCTGGCGGAGCGAGCCTTGGCTGCTGTTCAGCAATCTTCCGGCGCACAGCACGCTGCCCGCTCCGCTCAAGGCGGGCGGCACATCGGACGCATCGACCCGCATTCTTCCCGCCTGCCTCGTGCTGACGGGCATGGCACTGTTGATCCTTGCCGGCTCGCGCTTTCTGCCGCCGCCCGAACGCCAGCTGGTGCCGCGTGACTGGTTCCCGATCCTGTGCGGATCGCTGGGCCTGTTGCTGGTGTGGTTCCGGCACGGCCGCCCCCGTTGATTTTCCCTTGCGGGGCCTTTCCCGCGCCCATCCCGTTACGTCTCAGGAGATATCTATGCCCAAGCTCGTCATCATCAACCGCGCAGGCGATGAAACGACCCTTGAAGCGCCCGCCGGACGGACGCTGATGGAGGTGATCCGCGATGCCGGTTTCGATGAAATGATGGCGCTGTGCGGCGGCTGTTGCAGCTGCGCCACCTGCCATGTCCATGTCGACCCCGCCTTTGGCGACAAACTGCCGGCATTGACCGGAGACGAGAGCGATCTGCTCGATTCGTCCGACCATCGCGACGCCACCTCGCGCCTGTCGTGCCAGATCACGCTCACCGACGCGCTCGACGGGCTGCGGGTGACTCTGGCCGAAGAGGACTGACCGACCGGACGGGGCACCCGTCGGCAGCGTGCCCCGTCCGCTTGGCTCCATCATGCAGGGAGAGGCGCGTGGCTGGCTGGGAGGGCATTGACGAGTTTGTAGCCGTGGCCAAGGCCAGCTCCTTCGTCGGCGGCGCCCGCCTGCTCGGCAAATCGAACACGCATATGAGCCGCGCCATCGCGCTGCTCGAGGCCCGCCTGCAATCGCAATTGCTTTATCGCACCACGCGCAGTGTCGCCCTCACCGACAGCGGCCGCGTCTTTTTCGAGCAATGCGAACGCCTGATCCGCGAAAGGAACGAGGCGATCGCGGTGATCAGCGAACAGGGCGAACCACAAGGTGAGCTGAAGATTGCCAGCACCACCATGCTGGGCGAGCATTTCGTGGCGCCGCTGGCCCAGCGCTATGCCTGCGAGCACCCCAAGCTCAATGTCATTGTCGAACTGGCCAATCGGCAGTTCGATCTGGTGGGTGAAGGGTTCGATCTGGCGGTGCGCGCCGGCCATCTGCCCGATTCCCGCCTGATCGCCACACGGATCGCCTTTCGTCGGCTCTACACCTGCGCCACGCCCTCCTATTTCGCCGGAAACCCCATCCCCCGCACGGTGGACGAGCTCGAAGGTCATGCCTGCGTGGTCGGCACCGGCTACACATGGCAATTCAGCGAGAACGGCAAGGAGCGGCTGTTCCGCCCCAAAGGCCGCTGGCGCTGCAACAGTGGCTATGCCGTGTTGAGTGCGACGCTGGCCGACATGGGCATTTGCCAGTTGCCCGATTTTTATGTGCAGAGCCATCTCAACCGCGGCACGCTGGTGCCCATTCTCGATGATTATGCCCCGCCCGACGAGCCGGTGTGGGTGATCTATCCCCAGCAGCGCCACCTGCTGCCCAAGGTGCGCGGCTTCGTAAATCTGCTGAAAAACCAGCTTCAGGCCAATCTCGACAAGGGCTCGCCCCTGTTCTAGGGTCAGCCAGCCAGATCGGCCCAGACCGCGCTCTCGGCCAGCCTTGCCACAAATTGCCGCACCTTGGGCGCCAGATGGCCACGCTGGGGATAGACCGCCAGCACCGGCTCGGGCTGGCGTCGAAATGCGGTCAGGATCGGCACCAGCCGCCCCGCCAGAATGTGGTCGCGCACATAATAGCGCGGCAATTGGCAAATCCCGATGCCGGCAATCGCCGCATCGACCACCGCCGCACCGCTGTTGCAATGCCAGCGCCCCTTGGGCGAGACGGGGCGCGGCGTATGCTCCACCAGAAAGTGCCATGTGCTGGCGGTGCCGACCAGACATTCGTGCCGGTCCAGATCGCCGGGCGCCGCTGGTGTACCATGCTGGGCCAGATAGGCGGGTGAGGCGCAGGTCTCGTATGGCCGCAGGGCCAGTTGCTTGCCAACCAGCCGCGGATCGGAAACATGGCCCGTGCGGATGGCCAGATCATAGCCCTCGGCGATAATGTCGATCAACCGGTTGTTGAGTTCGAGCGTCACCGTCAGGCCCGGATGGTCCAGCGCGAAGCCGCGCGCCTCGGGCGCTACAAAGCGCTCGCCCAGCGCGGTGGAGCAGGTGATGCGCAACTCGCCTATCACCTCGCCCGCGCCACGCAACGAGGTCAGCAGATTCTCGCGCGCCTCGATGATCTGGCGTGCCTGCTGGATCAGGACATGGCCGGTCGCCGTCAAGGTAACGCGGCGGGTGGTGCGGTTGAAAATCTGCGCGCCGACGCGCTCCTCCAGCGCCGCCACGGCGCGGCTGATATGCGAGGTGGACACATGCAGAATGCGCGCGCCGCCGACAAAAGACCCCGCATCGGCCACCACCACCGCTTCTTCCAGACCTTCCCAGCGCGCCAAACTATCCCCCACAGGCAACAATCTATTCCAAACTAGCACCTTTTTCCCAAGAGACAACATAGTCTAGATTGTTAGTCAGATTGCAGAAAGACGCCACCGAAGCCGATGACGGCCCGGCCCATACAATCATGCAATACCGGGCAATGGGGCTTTTGATCCGCAGGCCATGGCGAGCCAATGGCCCTCATCCAAAAGGCTGCGGCACGACGAAATGTATAACAAACTCCGCATAACAAACAGCGGAGACGGGAGAACGGCATGAACGGCACGGCTCACAACAAGCCGATCAATGTGGCGCTGGTTTCCGTCCTGATCGGCGGGGTGCAGATGATCGTGACGATGGACATCACCACGTTGGGCATTCTGCTGCCCTCCATCGGCGATGATTTCCATGTTAGCAAATACCAGTTGAGCGGCATTCTGGGTTATGGCGCGCTGGTCTTTGCCTGCTTCATGCTGGTCGGTGGCAAGTTGACCGATCAATACGGCCCGCGCCTGTGCATCACCGGCGGTCTGGCCACCGTGCTGGTCGGCGCGGCAATGGCCAGTCTGGCGCCGAGCTTTTCCATGCTGCTGGTGGCGCGGGCGATCTATGGCTTCGGGCTCGCCATGATCATGCCCGCCAATTTTGCCCTGCTCAACACCGCCATACCCGAAGGCACGCCGCGCCAAAAGGCCTACAGCATCTTTGCCGCGCTACAGGGGATCGCGCAATTTGTCGGACCGGCGGGCGGCGGCTATCTGGCCGGAACGCTGGGCTGGCGGGCCTTTTTCGGGGCCAATGTGATCTTCATCATGGTGCTGATCGTGCTCTGCGCCCGCTCCATGCCGCGCAGCACGCCGATCAAGCGCCCGTTCGACTGGTTGGGCGCCTGTCTGTTTGTGCCCGCCGTAGCGATGGGCGTACTCTCGATTTCCGGCGGCGCGGGGGCGATCACCGGATGGTTGACCCGCCTTGCCCTCGGGTTCACGAGCATAGCGTTGCTGGCGGTCTTCGCGCGCAGCCAGCGGACCCATGGCAACCCCTTGCTGCCGCCCAGTGTCACCGCCCAGCCCGGCGCCAAGGCGCTGTTTGTGGCGATGGGGGCGACAATGGCGGCCAGTTCGGGCCTGTTCCTGCTGCCCGGCATGGTGATGCAGCGCGTGCTGGGCATGGCGCCTGCCGATGCGGGCATGGGCATGTTGCCCCACGCGCTGGCGGCCACGCTCACCGGCCATATGGTTGGCTGGTTCATGGCGCGGCTCCCGCTGCCCGCCAACGGGTTGCTGGGCATGGGCGTGCTCGGCCTCGGCCTGTTGGCCAATGGCTGGATGCAGCCCGAATTCGGCTATCTGGGCAATGTGCTGGTCCCGATGGTGATCGGCGCGGCGGGCAGCATCTTTTCGGTCATCATGCTGTCCGCACTGATCAGCTCGATGCAGTCGGAGCGCGAGCAAGGCGTCGCCTCGGCGCTGATCTTCGTGTGCCAGCAGGTTGGCATCGCGCTGGGTTCGACCGCACTGCTCACCATCACCGAACTGGGCGACAGCCCCATCGAAGCCTGCGACCTTGCCTTCCGTGCCGCCAGCGTGATCGCCTTCGTCGGCTTTGCCGCCATCCTGTTCGCCAAAAGCCGAAACCCGCGCGCCACGGCGGCCCAAGGCAACGCCTGATCCGGCGCCCGAGACACACCACATTCCCAAATTTCCCAAAATAGAATCAATACGCTGAACAAATCAGCGATGCATGGAGGGAGTTATGAAAGGTTCGTTCGCATGCGCCCGTCAGGGCGGGTCCCTGCTCGCCCTGCTGGTAACCACCGGCCTGATGCCGGTGAGCGCCAAGGCACAAGACACTGGCGCGAAAAAGGCAACGCTGGAGGAGATCATCGTCACCGCCTCGCGGCGCGAGACCAACCTGCAAAAGGAATCGCGCGCGGTGGCCGTGGTCAGCGGCGATGACATCCGCCGCGCCGCGATCGTCGATCCCAATGCGGTGCAAAATCTGGTGCCCGGCCTCACCATCGCGCGCAATGGCCAGCAGTTGCAGGTTTTCATTCGCGGCGTGGGCGACAAGACCATCAACGCCGCCACCGACCCTGCTGTCGCGATCAATGTCGACGGGATTTATTATCCCAAATCCTACGAAGGCAGCGCGGCCTTCTTCGACCTCGAGCGGATCGAGGTGCTCAAAGGGCCACAGGGCACGCTCTATGGCCGCAACGCCTCGGCTGGTGCGCTCAATGTGATCTCGGCAAGGCCCAAGTTCACGCTCGGGGGTTTTGGCGAGGCTGAATATGGCAATTACAACAATATCCGCGCCACCGCCGCGCTCAATGTCCCGATCAGCGAGGCAGTCGCCCTGCGCGTGGCGGGGCAGATCATCAGTCACGATGGCTATCTGAGCGACGGTTACAACGATGCCCAAAGTCAGGCGCTGCGCGGCAGCTTGCTGATCCAGCCCGAGGCCGACACCTCGCTGCTGCTGACTGGGTCCTATGCCCATATGGGCGGCAAAGGCGATGCCGGTGTCATCATGCAGCGCTTTGGCGGCAGCGCGCCGGTGGCCACGGTGCCCAATCCCGCCAACCGCTGGGCCGGTCCGACCGATCCCGCCACCATAGCGCGGCTGGCCAACACCAATGCCGGCGCGGAACTGTTCACCTTCCGCAACGGTTTCCAGAATCTCGATGTCTACACGCTGGCGGCCACATTCGAACATCGCTTCGAGCATGCCACGCTGACCATGATCCCCAGCTATGTCGGCTCGCGCTTCCGCAACTACAGCGCGGCGGCCCTGATGGTGCCCACCTATCAAGACACCAGCAGCCACCAATACGGGCTGGAAACGCGCCTCTCCTCTCCCGGTGGTTCGCGTCACAAGTGGGTAGTGGGCGCCATTGGCATGGGCGAGGACGTGAAGGACTATTACCAGAGCGGCATCCCGCTGTTCGGCACCACCATGCTGTTCCTTCCCGCCGAATCCCCGCGTCGCGATGATCGCACCGCCGCCGCCTTCGGCGAGGCCAATTTCGCGCTTTCCGACAAGCTCCGCTTCATTCTGGGTGGGCGCTACACGTGGGAAAAGAAGATCGTGAGCGGCGCCACCCTGTCGGTGGTGGGACCGCTGGGCGGGCTGCCCGCGCCGTTCAACGGGGCGCTGCCGGTCGATATTCGCGGTAAGGTGGTGGGCGCCGCCGGTGCTCTTAATATTGGTGGGGAACGCACCGACCGGGCGACCAATTTCCGCGCGGGGCTGGAATATGACCTGACGCCCGCCTCGATGGTCTACGCCACCGTAGCTACCGGCTTCAAGGCTGGCGGCTTCTACAACGATGCCGCACCCAGCAATTCCTACGCACCGGAAAAGCTCACCGCCTATCAGATCGGCACCAAGAACCGCTTCTTCAACAACCGTCTTCAGGTCAATCTGGAAGGGTTCTACTGGGATTACAAGAACAAGCAGGAGACCTTCCTCGGCCTGCCCTCGTTCGGCGTCTCCCCGATCCTGCTGACCCAGAACGCCTCTACAGCCGAACTCTATGGCTTTGATCTGACGGTCAGCGCTAGCCTGACCGCGAAGGATACGCTGTCGGGCGATGTGGAATACAACCACACGCGCTATGGCTCCTATGTGGTCAACACGCTGCTGGGGGTGGTCAACAACACCGGCCAGTCGCTGGTGCGCGCGCCCGAATGGTCGGGGCGGATGAACTATCGCCACACCCAGCCGTTGGGCGACAAGGGGCAATTGCTGTTCGAGGCCGCGATGCGCTTCAGCGCCAGCTACTGGCTGAGCAATGACTATCTCTCGCTGGGCAAGCAACCTGCCTACCAGATCTACGACGCCTGGCTGGGCTGGCAGAGCGCCGGCAAGCGCTACGGGGTGACGGCCTATGTCAAGAATATCGGCAACAAGGCCTATTACTCGGGGGCGGTCTTCTCGCCGTCGCTGACCGATGCGGGGGTGGGCATCATCAACGATCCACGGACCTATGGCTTGCGCCTGCGCGCCAGCTTCTGACGACTTTCGCCTTGCCGCATTCGTGCCCTCTCGCGGTGCGGCAAGGTGGGGCGATGCGCGCGGTCAAGGCCCCGGCGGCCAGCCGCGCGCATCGCTTGATCCTTCATACAACAGGAGACTGCAATCATGGGATTTCTCGAAGGCAAAACCGCCGTCATCACCGGTGCCGCACGGGGTATCGGCGCGGCCATCGCCTTTCGGCTGGCGCGTGAAGGCGCCGCCATCGCCATCATCGACATTGCCGACGCCAGCCAGAGTCTGGCCGATATTCGCGACGCGGGCGTGGATTGCGCAGCCTTCCATGTCGATGTGTCCGATCCGGCTGCGGTCGAACGGCTGCGCGAAGAGCTGACCGCACGCCTTGGTGTCCCCTCGGTGCTGGTCAACAATGCCGCGTTGCACCCGCATCCCACCGCCTTTGCCGACCTCACCTTCGACTATTGGCGCAAGACGATGGCGGTCAATCTGGATTCGGTGTTCCTGATGACCAAGGCCTTTTTACCCGCCATGCGCGCATCAGGCTGGGGGCGCATCATCAATGTCTCCTCCGCCGCCTATAATGCCGCGCCGCCCAATGGCGCGCCCTATATCGCCAGCAAGGGTGGCGTGGTGGGCCTCACCCGCGCGGTGGCCACCGAGGCGGGTGCCGACGGTGTGACCTGCAACGCGATCGCGCCCAATCCGGTGCGCACTCCCGGCGCGGATGGCTCGGTCACGGAAGAGATGTTCCACATGATCGCCGCGACACAACCGGTCAACAAGGTGATGGAACCGCGTGATGTGGCCGGTGTCGTCGCCTTCCTCTGCCGCCAGGAAGCCAGTTTCATGACCGGCCAGCATCTGCATATCGATGGCGGCGCGGTGCGCGGCGATTGATGGAGCAGGCCATCATCCGGAGCGCCGCGCGATGCTGAACCTGCGTCAGGTGGCAACGCTGGCGGCGGTCACCGCGCTGGCGCCGATCGCGCTCGATATGTATCTGCCCGCATTGGTGGAGCTGGCGCGCGATTTCGGCGTATCGACGGGGGCGGCATCGACCACGGTGTCGATCTTCCTGTTCGGCATTGCCGGTGGCCAGTTGGTCGCCGGCCCGCTGTCCGACCGCGTGGGCCGGCGCTGGATGATTCTGGGCGGACTGGTGCTGTTCACGCTGACCTCGTGGCTGGCCAGTATGGCGCAGGGGCTAGACGTGATGCTGCTGGCCCGCCTGGGGCAGGCGTTGGGCGCCTGCGCGGCCCTCAGTTCAAGCCGCGCGATGGTCAGTGACCGCCTCGATCCCGACCGGGCCGCAGCGCTTTTCTCGCAAATGGCGCTGATCGGCGGACTGGCGCCGATCCTCGCGCCGCTGGCGGGGGCGTGGCTGGTGTTGCTGGGTGGCTGGCGCCTCAATTTCTGGGTGATGGCTGCTTTGGGAGGCGCCATGCTGGTGGCTGCCACTGTCTTTGTGCCGGAAAGCCGGTCGCGGGAAGCCTCACTTACCGCACGGCGGGAAAGTCCGTTCCGCGCCTATGCGATCCTGTTGCGTGCGCAAGCATTCCGCCTCTATCTGGCCGCCAGCGCCGCCAACAGCGCCGGATTTTTCACCTATATCGGCGCTTCCTCCAGCATTTTCCGCGAGTTGTTCGGCTTTTCGCCGGAAGGCTATGGCCTGCTGTTTGCCGTCAATTCCGCCGCCCTTGTCGCGGCCACCCAGATCAACCGGCGGCTACTCAGGCGGCGTTCCGCGCTCAAGGTGCTGCGCCTGTCGGGGCGCAACGCGCTTGTGCTGGCTGCAGGCTTCGCGCTGCATGGCCTCACCGGATGGGGCGGGTTGCCCGCCTTGCTGGTGCTGCTGTTCTGTCTGGTCGGCGGGATCTCGCCGGTGCAGGCCAACACGATGGCGGGCGGCATGGGGGTCAATCCGCTGCGCGCCGGATCGGCGGCGGCGCTGTTCGGCACGGCCAGTTTTGCCGCGGGCGCGCTCGCCGCGTGGCTGGCGGGGCTGCTCTACAACTACACCACGATGCCTTTCTGCCTGCTGATCGCGGGTTTTCTGCTGGGCACGGCAGCGGCCATCCACAGGCTGCGCCGCCTGCCCCACCCCCCGCTTC
>DDES01000061.1 GCA_002336765.1 Novosphingobium sp. UBA1948
TCAATTCTCAGTGCAACTCAACACGATAAGCTTTTTGGGATCCTTTGGCATTAGCTCGTTAGCGAGAGCCTCGAACTCGAGCTCCTCCCGCGCCCGCGACGCGCGCTCGCAAATCGCCTTTGCGCGTCCCAAGAACTCGTTCCCTTCGCGCTCCGGCATCTTCGTCGCCACGACGAAGTCTTTGAGAGCACTTACCAAGTTGGACGTGTCGACACGGTCCTGCACGACGGAATCGCAGCCGAGGAAATGGCGGAAGTATTCCGATACGTCGCCCTTACCCTTGAGGAAGCTGATGTAGCGATCATCGCCGTTCACCCAGGCGGTTAGATTGATGCGGCCTGCGAACCTGAAGCCGTCGAGGTCAAGGTGCTTCACGTCGTGCATGTCACGCTCCGACGTCAGGGCGGCGCTCAGCCGGTCGTTGACGATGGCGACCAACAGGTAGTCGCGATCCTCGCGTTTGAAATGCGCGAACAGAACGTGCCCGCCCGTCGAGGCCGACCGGGCCTGCGCCTGCGTCTTCAGCGTCTCCATCATACGGGAGGTCAGCGCCAGAAAGTCTTTCTTCGGGGCGACGACATAGTCGCGGACTTGGTCCTGCGTGGGATAGCCTTCCTGCGTAGTGAACTTGCCGTGCGTCTTCGACGCCCGCATGNNCTTCGACGCCCGCCGATTGTAGAGGTCGTAGATCTCGTCAATGACCCGCTGCGTTGTATCGGTGATTGCTAACGTGCGCTCGGCAAGCTGAGCCTCGTAGCGGCCTTCCTTTCGAGCTAGATCGTGAACAGCCAATGTGACGATCTCGTTCAAGGCCGGGTTCCTTCTTTTTACATCTGTCTGGCATCGTCCCAGAGCTGGCGCGACGGCGCGGAAGTCAGTAGCAACCTACAAGCCCCGAATGCAACCGCTCCATATCTAGCCGCTAGGTGTTTGATCCCAGCATTTGATGGTGCATTATCCATGCAGGAATGGAAGGATGCGCTACGTACGCTCGGGAGACGCATGCTACAAACCGATTTTACCTACTTCAAGCTGATCGGATGGGCCCCGTTTTACTTCTCGACTGTGCTCGATGACTGCTCACGTTACATCATCTCGTGGAAGCTGTGCACCACCATGACGGAGGGCGATGTGACCGACACGCTGGATCTGGCACTCACTGCCTCAGGAAGCCACAGCGGAAGCCATGAGCCATGTGCGCGGCCCGCCTTTCCACCTGCAGAGGCAGTGCAAGATTGAACGCTTGTACCAGACGTTGAAAAGCCGCATCCTGCTGAAAATTACTACCTGCCCAGCGATCCCGAAGCCCAGATCGAGGCGTTCATCGAGCACTACAACCATCAGCGCTATCACGAGAGCCTGGGCAATGTGGTACCCGCCGACGCTTACTTTGGCTGCGACAGCCAGATCCACGCGCGGCGCGCCGCCATCAAGAAGCAGGCCATCGAACATCGCCGCTTGCAGCATTGCAAGCTCGCCGCTTAAAAGATAGCCACTGATGAGGCCCGCTCTCCGTGACCGCGCCGCCAATTTTGCACCAAATGTTTCGACGACGGACAAGCTTGCGATCTTAGGTCGCCGCTTCACACTCAGATTTGGTCCGATGAATGAAGGACAACTACGAGCCGTCATCCTACCCGAAGGAGACCTTCCGGTCCGTCCTCACTGCCAGTCGACCTATGACAAAATATACAAAATGTCATAAGTGGGAATGGCTGGCGTTCAGGATGAATTGGAACGGCGGCTTTGATGCTACGGGGTCTTTAAATTGCTCATTGACCCATACTTTCCTCGCCAGCGATGCCCTACTCGCAGTCATACTTGATGACGCCTGCGCATTCCGAAGATCAGCAGCCAGAGAGCCAGTGTTAGTTCGCCAAGCAGGGTTGGCAGTGTAAAATATTGCGGCAGACGGTGGGCCAATTGCGGCGCGCCCAGCCATCCGAGGCTGTTGACGAGGTTGCAGGCTCCCGCAACCGCTACCATGAAACCTACAAGCCGCGGCATCCATCCACCGCGCCAGATCAGCCAACCCAGCAGCAAACAATACAGGCCGAAGAAAACAAGGCTGATCTTGTACCCATCGCCGTGGATGCGAAGCAGCAGGCGGGTAAGATCGGGGCCGGTTGATGCAAACTGCACGGAATCCCGCAGCCGCAAAATCATCGTCAGAATGATGGTATCGCATGCAAGCACGGCGATTCCGACAAGGCTAAAGGCTGCCGCCAGTGATGACACCTGTTGCGAAACGCTGCGGAACAACTGGCAGAACAGGATGGTGACCACGGTGTAGCTGGCAAGCATGGCGAGGTCGGCGATCAGCCCCAGCCGGAAGGTGGTATCGCCGCGCGCGAACGCTTCGGCGTAAACGCCGCAAGCAATGGTTATTATGTACATCCCCCCTGCGAGGCGGTCGGATTTGATTTTCATGCTCATTTCCCCTTTTTTGTGGTGGTCGGCCATGTCCAGGCCACAAGCGCAACCAGACCGGTCAGCATCATTTCGAAGGCGGCCAGAGTGACGTAGAATGGCGCCGCTCCGGGCAGGCTGATCGCCATGATGGCCGTGTACATCAGGCCCAGCACGATGTTGCTCCAGCGGCAAACAGCGGGCGGAAGAACCAGTGTGGCCGCGATCAGCAGACTCGGGATCGCCATCATTACGGAAACGGCGACGAGAACCCCCGGGGAGGCCTGGCCCAGCGGCCCCATTCGCCCTTGCGCAAGCGAAGCCAGCTTGTTCGGGAGGTATAGGCCGAAATAGTCGCCATAAACGTAGCAAAACATGGTTGCGGTCCAGAGCGCCGACAGCTTGAAGCGCGTCGGAACCGGGTGATCCTGAAGCGGGTTCATGGTTTGGGCTCCGTGCGGGTTGCCAAGCCGGTGCAGGTGGATGAGGTGACAGGCACGCGTACGTGTCGAGCGGTATGGGTGGTTGTTGGCATGGAACGTCCTGTCGGTTTGCTCACGGCCATGAATGATGGCAGTGAGAACAGGCTCGGTCTGGCCGATTTCCAAACCGGCTATAGTTTCATAGTCTGAAATTGCGGAGCAGCCTCGTCATGGGGACGATTTCACAATCAGGTGCAGACCGGCGGGGACCGGACTTCACAAGGATCGATCCGGCCCTTGTCTATGGCGCAGCGTTTTTCTGTGCGTCGCTGGCGTTTTGCGCGAAGTCGCTGTTCGCTAACCGACTGGGAGCAACCACAGGAGTTCTCGCCATCCTCGGAAACGCGACCTGTGGCTGGTCGTGGCTGGCAACCCGATCGCTGTTCCCGCGTGACACCAAGGGGCACCGCCTGTGGCCTGCCTGTTTGGTGCTGGCTGTTATGGCCTCGTCTGCCACAGCGTCCGGAGCACTGGTTGAGGGCATGCTTCTGCGGGTTCTGGTCAATCTGGCAGGATTGGGCAGCTCTACCATGTTGTTGTTGGCCGTGGCTGAACCTTTACGGGATCTTGCCGCACAAGAGGACAACCGTGAGCGGCAATTCCGGATGGTCTATGCGGCATGCTACGTTGCCATTCTGGCAATGGCGGTTCTGGCGGTGGACGGGGCCCCGCAGGGGTCGGTTGCTTTCCGACTGAGCATCCCGATCAAGACGGGTTGTAGCATCGCTGCAGCGTGTGGATATGTTTTGGCCTTCGGCTACCGCCAGCGCCATCCTCTCGAACCGTCACGGGCGCGATCAGAGCGCAAGCCAATTGCCGCAAATCCCGAGCTGGGCGAGCAATTGGTCTCGCTCATGCGTGACAAGCGGCTCTATGTGGAAGCAGATATGCGCGTGGCGGATTTGGCGCGGCTCGCCGGCTTTCCGGAATACAAGGTCACCCAATGTATCACCGGCACGCTCGGGTTTCGCAACTTCAACCAGATGAAGAACCGCTACCGCATCGAAGAGGCCAAGCGCCGCCTGACAGATCCAAAGCTCGCTCGCTTGCCCATCCTGACGATTGCGCTGGACTGTGGATTTGGTTCGATCGGCCCATTTAACAGGGCCTTTAAGGCCGAAACAGGGATGACGCCACAAGAGTATCGCCGACTCTGATTGGACGCCAAAGGGAGTTTGGCCGCGGTCAGGCCTGAGGGGCTTTGGGCGCGATCGCCCGCTGGCTGATCGGCCAAGTTCTCTAAGGAATGCCAGCGATAAACTTGCAGGCACCAGCGCCGGGTTGGCGTGAACGATGGGTGATGAGGCTGAAATCGCGCGGTGGGATGGGGTAGTCCAGTCGTATCACCTCTCCGGCGGCGACGCGCGAAGCCGCTGCCAGATCCGACACGACCGTGACCATGTGGCTACCCGCTACAGCCTCGAGCACAGCTCCGTTCGAGGGCAGCGTCAGGCGTAGGTCCAGATCGTCTATCCCGAGGCCATAGGTTGCCAGCATGGCGGCAAAATGCTCCCGCGTACCAGACCCTTCCTCTCGCAAGACCCAGACAAGGTCGCGCAACGCAGTCCATGAGACTGGCCCCGACGCCAAAGGATGATCGGGCGCGGCATAGAGGCCAAGACGATCGCCGCCCACGTACCTTACCACCAGATGCGCGTTGTCTACCGCCCCCTCCACCACCGCACAGTCAACCTCGCCGTTCAGGACTCCATCAACGGCCTGCCGCGTATTGCCTCCTGCCAGCGTGGCTTCGATGCCGGGATAATCCTGCGCAAAACGCGCCATTCGGGCGGGCAGCCAATAGGTCGCGACCGTTTGGCTGGCTGCGATGCGCAACCTGCCTCGTGACAATCCGGCTAGATCCCGCAAATGGCGTGAAGCAGCCTCCGCTCGATCCAGCACGGCGCGGGCTTCTGGCAGGAAGCTCTCTCCTGCAGACGTTAGCGCAAGGCCGCGTCCGACACGGTCAAGCAGCCGGGTGGCGTGGCGCTGTTCGAATGCTGCGATGGCGCTGCTGACGGCAGGCTGGCTCAGATGCAGTACCTCACCGGCGGCGCGCATGTTGAGGTGTTCGGCAACGGCGACAAAAATTCGGAGCTGCTCCAGAGTCATTCAATAGAAATATCTTATTGAAAAAATAATTTCAATCCATTGGATTTATATATTGAATGGGGCGATGCCACGCGCATGATAAAGTCTGATCTTGCCCACCAATACTCATGCCTTGCGACCCGTCTGCCGGGCCTTGCCCTCTGCGCCTGTATAGCGGTGTCGGCGGCGGCATTTGAACATGCTGTGCGTCTGTTCACAGGCAAGTCATGGATAGAGGCGCTGGTCCTTGCAATCCTGATCGGTGCGGTTCTCCGTACGTTGTGGCAGCCCACGCCGCTCTTTGCTGTGGGGGTCGGCTTCGCGGCTAAGGAGGTGCTGGAAGGTGCGGTGATGATCATGGGCGCCTCGATGAGCTACCATGCCATTGCAAGCTCCGGCATCCGGCTACTATCGGGCATAGCCGTTCTGGTGGCCTTGGCGGTTGTTGGCGGATTTTTGCTGGCGCGGGCTTTGGGTTTGGGGCCGCGCATGGCGCTGTTGGTGGCCTGCGGCAACGCTATTTGTGGCAATTCGGCCATTGCCGCCATCGCGCCGGTGATAGGCGCCGAAAGTGATGACACTGTCACCGCGATTGCCTTCACCGCCGTGATGGGGGTTGCCGTTATTCTTGGCGTACCTCTGCTTGCGGCAGGCCTGCATCTGGAGCCGCGGGCTGGTGGGGCGTTTGCGGGCATGGTGGTCTATGCCGTACCGCAGGTGTTGGCGGCGGCGGCGCCGATGGGACCTATGGCGGTGCAGATGGGAACACTGGTCAAGCTGCTGCGCGTGCTGATGCTCGGGCCGGTGGTGGCCTGCCTCTCGCTGCTGCTGAGGCGAGGCGGTATCGCTGCGAGACGCGACCGCACCATATCTTTGGTCCCCGGTTTCATTCTGGCCTTTCTGGCGCTGGCACTGCTCCGAACGCTAGGCCTTCTGCCGCAGGTTGCTATCCACCTAGCGCACCAATTGGCCGATAACCTGTCGGTTCTGGCGATGGCAGGGCTGGGGCTTAGCGTGGATTTACGGCAATTGCGGCGGGCTGGGCCGCGTGTGGCGCTGGCGGTTACCTTGTCGCTGGCCATGCTGGGGCTTCTGGCGGTGGCTGTGGTGCGGTTTGCCGTGCAGGCCGCCTAGAGGCAGGCCGCATTCACGTTTTCTCCGTTGCACCGCCCAAAGCGCGCAAAAGTGCGATGCTGGCTTGCACTCTGCGCGTGGCGACCTGGGCCGAGGCGCGGCGGGCGGCCAATTCACTGGTTTGCGCGGTCACCACATCCAGCAGTGTGTTGGCACCCTTGATATACCGCTCATAGGCAAGGCGCGAGGCTTGGGTGGCAGCTGCGGCGGCTCGTGCCTGTGCGTCCTCCTCCTGCCTCAGTTCCGCGAGGTTGGATAGCGCATCTTCCGTCTCGCGCATGGCCAGCAATACGGTGGCGCGATACCGCCCTGTCGCGATGTCCCACTCGGCTCTGGATGCTGCCACGCGCGCGCGTCGGCGGCCACCGTCGAATAGGGGTAGTACCACCTGTGGGCCAAGCGCCCAAAAGGCATTGGGCGCGCTCAGCAATCCTGCAATCGCCGTGCTTTGAAAACCGCCGGAGCCACCCAACTGGATCATGGGGAAACGTGCCGCTTGCGCGACGCCGATGGCGCGGTTGGCGGCAAACATCGCCCGTTCGGCAGAGGCAATGTCTGGACGTTGCTGAAGCAAGGTTGAGGGCAGGCTGGGCGCGATCGGCAGATCATGTAGCGGTACAAGGCTTGGCGGGATAACCGTGGTGCCAGCAGGGATTCCGGCCAGCGCTTCAACCGCATGCAGCAGGCGGGCCCGCTTGGCCTGGGCGCTGGCATACTGGGCCTGTGCATCGGCGAGTTGGGCATCGGCCCGCCCCAAGTCGATCCCGTTGGCAATGCCCCCGTCAAAGCGATGGCGGGTGACCGATGCCGCGCGTTGAAACACGGCCACCGCATCGGCCAGAATGGCCAGATCCTTGTCAGCACCGCGCAGGGCAACCCACGTGCTGGCCAAATCACACTGCAAGGCAAGGCGAACTGATCGCGTGCCGTCGGCGCTGGCTTCGGCGCGGGCGCGCGCAGCCCGTATCCCGTCACCGACGCGCGCCCACAGGTCGACCTCATAACTCAAGCCCGCTCCTGCCGTATCGGCATCATAGGTGTCGGGTTGGTTCGCGCCGCGCAAGGGGCGGGTGTCAGACTGGCGATTGCGGCTGATCGTGGCGCCAAGTCTGCTCTCGGGCAAGCGCGCAGCCGAACTTTCCCGGAGTGCCGACAGCGCCAGCCCGTGTCGTGCCAGCGCGACGGCCAGTTCCGGACTGTCGCTCTCGAGATGTTCTTCCAGCCGGTCGAGCATTGGATCGTCCAGCGCGGTCCACCAGCTATTGGCCAAAGGTGGAGTGGACGGCCGTGCCTTGCCCCACACCGCATCTCCGTCGTGATAGGACGCGGGCAGGGCCATATCCGGCGGGCGGTAGGCAGGGGCCTGACTGCAAGCTGCCAGAATACATGGCAGCAGCATCGGTAAGGATCTGATCCTGCGCTTACCCATGTGGGCCCTCCAGAACGCGAACCGCCTCGCCTTCCTGCAATGAGTCGGGCGGGCTGTCGATCACCCTCGTTCCCGCCGCAAGGCCAGCGCTGATTTCCACGCTACTGCCCTGATCGCGTGCGATACGAACCGGCACGAAATGCACATGCCCGTTGCCGTCCACGGTGGCGACTTTGGTGCCGCCGGTTCGCAGGATGAGGGCACTGGCTGGCAGGCTCATGCTGCCTGCGACCGTCGGCAGGTCGAAGGCGACCTGAACAAAGCCACCGGGCCTCAGACTTCCATCGGCATTGTCGGCGGAGAGCTGGACCTGCAATGCGCCGGTCTGGGGATTGACGGCTCCCGATTGGTCGGTCAGCTGCGCGGTGAAGTGGCGCCCCGGCCAAGCTGGCACTGTTAGCGTTGCGGTCATGCCCTTGTGGATCTCGGGGGCATATTGCTGGGGCAGGCTGACGTAAATGCGCAACTTGTGATCATCGGCCAGCGCGAACATCGGGGTCTGGTTGGAGGCGCCCGGTCCAACCAGATCGCCGATATCGGCATTGCGCAGTGTTACCACCCCGCTGAAAGGCGCGCGCAGTGTGGCCAAGCTCTTCATGGCCTGCAAACGTCCGAGACTGGCCTCCGCTTCACGCACAGCGGCCAAATGGGTGGCGGCATTGGCGTTTTTTTCGTCTACTTCCTGCTGCGAAACAGAATGGCTGATGAGCAGGTCGTTCCAGCGCGCGGCGGTCGTGCGGGCCAGCATGGCCTCGGCGCGCATACGGGCTAGCGTGGCGCTGGCCTGAATGATCTGCTGGTCAAGCTCGGGTGTGTCGATGCTGCCCAGCGCCTCGCCAGCGCGGACGCGGGCGCCTATGTCGGCATGCCACGCCCTTACATAGCCGGAAACGCGGGCGAACAGACGGGCCGAGGTCCAGGCCTCGATGGTGCCGGGCTGCACGAGTTCCTCATGGCCTTGCAGGGGCTTGGGGCTGATCAGTCGCACCGTGGGTATGGCTTGTGCCACGCTCCACTGGCTAGCTTGCGAGCTTTCACGAGCGCGGGAGAGGGTGCCGGCGAGCACTACGGTGATCGCGACCAGACCGGCCGCAATGCCCGCCGACCGCAGGCCCCGGGGGGCGGTGGCCTGCGAAGGGGAAATGTCATGCATGGGAGAGCTCCTTGTGGTCCCCGCGATGGATCAGGCTAAACACCACGGGCACGAAGATCAGCGTGGCAAGAGTTGCGAAAACCAGTCCGCCGATGACTGCACGTCCGAGCGGCGCGTTCTGTTCGCCGCCTTCGCCCAGCCCGAGGGCCATCGGCGCCATGCCGATGATCATCGCCAGCGCCGTCATCAGTACCGGTCGAAATCGGGTTGATCCTGCCTCGAGCGCGGCCTGAAATGCATCGCCACAGGCGGCCAGCTGTTCGCGGGCGAAACTGACTACCAGCACCGAATTGGCGGTCGCCACGCCCATACACAGGATTGCGCCAGTCAATGCGGGCACCGACAGCGTGGTGCCGGTGGCAAAGAGCATCCATGCGATGCCAGCTAAAGCGGCAGGCAAGGCCGAGACAATCGCTGCCGGATCGGCCCAGCTCTGGAAATTTACGACGATGAGCAGATAGATCAGCACGATGGCACCTGCCAATCCAAGGATCAGGCCGGTGAAAGCCGAATCCATCGTCTGCACCTGTCCGCGAAGCGTCACGCTGGCGCCCTTGGGCAGCTCGGCCCGTGTCTGGTCGATCACGTGCTGGATGTCGACGGCGACGGCCCCAAGATCGCGCGCCTGTGTGGCGGCATAGATGTCAAAGGCGGGTTGCACGGCATAATGCGAGATAACACCCGCGCTTGGGCCGCGTTGGAGATTGCCCAACGCCCCCAATGTCTGGAACGAACCGCCAGCCCCGCTCACCGGCGTGTTCTGCAGCGCCGAGAAGCTGTCAGTCTGCCACAAAGGTGCTTGCACCACGATGGGATAGGATACGCCATTCTTCGGGTTGAGCCAGAACGTGGGGGCAATCTGGCTTGATCCCGACAGATCCACCGAAAGCGAGCGGGTCACATCGTTTTCGGTGATCCCCAGCCGGTCGGCTTGCGCGCGGTCGATGTCTATGCCGATCTGCGGATAGTTGGAGGCTTGCTGAAGCCGCACGTCCACCACACCGCGCAGGCCGGTCATCCGTGCCACCAGCTTGCGGGCGTAGGCCTCGTTGGCCCTGATATCGGGGCCCGTGACCATCACATCGATCGGAGCGGGCGCGCCGAAGTTCAGGATCTGGCTGACAATGTCGACCGGCAAAAAGGAAAAGCTGGTGCCGGGAAAGGCGGCGGGAAGCTCTGCCCGCAGGCGTCGCAGATGTTCCGCAGTGGGGCGATGGCCTTCTTTCAGCACCACGAGGATGTCACCGTCCTGCGGGCCGATGCCACCCGTGTTGGAATAGGCGCGATTGATGCCTGATACCGGCAGGCCGATATTGTCGGTGATCGAGACGATTTCGCCAGGAGGCAAGGCGGCGTGAATGCGTGCCTCGATATGGTCGAACTCAGCTGCTGTTTCCTCGATGCGGGTGCCAACGGGCGCGCGCACATGAATGCCGATCTGGCCGGTATCGACGGTGGGGAAGAAATTGCGCCCCAGAAAAGGCACCAACCCCATCGAGAGTGCAACAACCGCGGCAAAGCCGAGCAGAACCTGACGGCGATGCGCCAATGCGAAGGCCAGTACATCAACATACCAGCCACGCGCCGCTTCGAAGCGCTGCTCAAACCCGTGCTGGAAACGGCGCAGCGGGTTGTGGGTCCCCTGATGACCGATCACCGCATCGTGCTCGCGCATCTGCTCGGCGAGATATTCCGGCGCGTGGGCCCGCAAAAGATAGTTGCCCATGGTTGGCACCAGCGTGCGGCTGAGCACGAAAGAGGCGATCATGGCGAACACCACCGCCTTGGCCATCGGTGCGAACAGGAAGCCTGCGACGCCTGGCAGGAAAAACATCGGCACAAAGGCGATGCAGATGCACAAAAGGCTGACCAGTGCGGGCTGCACAATCTGTTGTGCGCCATCAAGGATCGCATCCTGCACGCTCTTGCCCTGCTCGAGATGCCAGTTGATGTTCTCGATGGTAACCGTGGCATCATCGACCAGAATGCCCACGGCAAGGCTGAGCCCCCCCAACGTCATGATGTTGAGCGTTTCCCCGCTGATCGCCAGCCCTGCAACGGCAGCCAGAACCGCTAGCGGAATTGACGCCGCGATGATCACGGTTGATCGCCATGACCCCAGAAACAGCAGGATCATCAGGCTGGTCAGAACCGCTGCGATCACACCTTCGCGCACCACGCCCGACACGGCGGCTTTGACAAACAAGGACTGGTCGGCCAGCGGACTGATCTTGAGATCGGAGGGCAGCGCGGCGGCCAGTCGGGGCAGTAGAGCCTTGACGCCATCGACAATCGCGATCGTGCTTGCCGAACCTGACTTGAGGATCGTCATCAGCACCGCGCGCCGTCCGTCGACCCGCACCACATTGCGCTGGGGCGGCGAACCGTCATGCACATGGGCAACGTCGCCAATGGTAATGGTTGTGCCGGCCACCGTTTTGATGGGCAGCTTGTTGAGGTCGTCGATCGCCGAAGGGCTGTTGTTCAGACGCACATTATATTCGAAACTGCCGATGCGGGCTGTGCCTGCTGGCACGATCTGGTTTTGCGCGGCCAGCGCCAGCCCCACATCGGCGGCGGACAGATGATGCGCCTGCAAGGCAGCGGGATCGAGGTCGATCTGGATCTGTCGCTCGCGCCCGCCATAGGGCGAGGGCACCGCCGAGCCTTGCACTTGCGCCAGTGCGGGGCGGATGGCGTTCTGGCCCAGGTCGAAGATTTTCTGCTCACCCAGGCTCGGCGATGAGAGAGCCAATTGCAGGATCGGTACAGTCGAGGCGTTATAATTGAGGATGAGCGGGGGCGTGATGCCCGGTGGCATCTGCTTGAGCACGGTCTGTGACATGGATGTGACCTGCGCCGTAGCGGTGCGGATATCGACGCCGGGGTGAAAGAAGATTTTGACAATGCCGATACCAGCCAGCGACTGGCTCTCGATATGGTCGATGTCACCCACAGTTGAGGAAAGCTGGCGCTCATAATAATACACCACGCGGCCCGACATGTCTTCGGGCGGCAGCCCACGGTAGGTCCATACCGCCGCAATCACCGGCATGCGAATGTCGGGAAAGATGTCGGTAGGTGAGCGCAGCCATGCAATCGAGCCACCCAAAACAATCAAGATGGCCATCACCATGAACGTGTAAGGCTTGCCCAAGGCAATTTTGACAAGGTGAAGCATGCAGTGCCGATCCTGGTGTTTCTGACGTTTCGACGCTGTTCGCTGGTGCTGGCGTCAAGATGTCAGGTGCCTTTCGACGGGGCGCGGCCTGCTTTCAAATGAATAGAATTTTAGGTTGGCGGAGCAGGCGGGATCGGCACCTGCAACCTCACCACAAGGCCGGGCCGTGCATCATCCAGTTCCAGCCCGAAGCCATGAAGATGGGCAATGGTTGCGACCAGACTGAGGCCTAGCCCCGAGCCGGGCGTCTGACGGCCGGAGGCGCCCCGATAGAAACTGCGCAGCACTGCGTCGCGCTCGACGGGCGGTATGCCCGGCCCTCTGTCGCTTACAGCGATCACCAGGTGTTGACTCCCGCGCTCGAGATCGAGCCGGATCTTGCCGCCTCGCGGTCCGAATTTGATCGCGTTGTCGACGAGATTTCCGATGGCTTCCACCAGCAAAGCCTCGTCGCCTTCGATCAACAGTCCGTAAAGCCCGCTCAGGGTGATTTGGCATTCGCGCTCTTCCGCCAGAGGCTCGTAAAGCTCGGCAGTTGTTGTCAGCAGCACCATTGGATCGAGCATTGCAAAGCCGGCGCGGCGACCGGCAGCTTCCAATTCTGCGATGCGTAACAACGCGTCAAACCTTGTCAGCACCATGTCGATTTCTTCCACCGCCCGTTCCACCGCCTCGGACCGGTCCTCGATCAGCGTGAGGCCGAAGCGCAAGCGGGCCAACGGCGCGCGCAGGTCATGGGCGATTGCGTCTGTGGCGCCTTTGACTTGCCCCATCAGCCGCTCGATATCCTCCACCATGCCGTTGATCGTTTGAGACACTACGTCCAGTTCGTCGCCATGCCCGGTTTCCGGCATACGGTGCGCAAAATCGCCCGCAGCGATGCGTTTCGCGCCAAGGCGGATCATGCTGATCCGGCGCAATGTGGGCAGGCTCAGCATGATGGCCGCGGCCAAGGCTGCAACGATGACTACACTGCCCGTAACCAGCCACAGCAGCAGAATGCGTGCGCGGATATCGGCTAGCTGGCCCATATCTCTGGCAACCGCGATGGTTTGCCCGTCCGGCAGGCGCTTCACCAGCACGCGCAGGGTGACAGGACTGTCCAATCCCGCAGGCAGTTCGACCGGTTGACCGATGGGCAGGCGGCCATGCCAGCCCAGATTTCCTGCAATTCGATGGCCATCGGGGGCCAGCAGGGCAAAATAGTTCAAGCCGGATGCGCTTTGGGTCAGCGCCTCCCGCAGATGGCTGGCCCGCGTGGCCGTTGGCACAGTGCTCAGGCGTGCAACCTCGGTTGCGAGAACCTTGTCGCTGCGGAGCAGCAACTCCCGTTGGGTGAGGGTGTATGTCCAATACAGGATAGCGGCGACGGCGCCCACAAACACCGCGCCCAAAGCCAGCACCAGTCGGAAGCTCGAACTGTGCCGCATGTCGGCGAGACGCAAGGCGGGAGGGCGTGGCAGCACCCGTTCAGGCCGGATTGAGGCGATAACCTTCGCCCTTGATCGTTTCGATAGGAGGTTCCTGTCCGTCGCGTTCCAGTTTGCGACGCAATTTGCCTATGTGAACGTTGATAAGATTGTCGGCGGGATCGAAGAAGTAGCCCCAGACCTGCTCGAAAATCATCTGCCGGCTCAGAACGCGGCCAGGGTGGCGCATGAAAAGCTCGAGCAGCCGAAATTCCTTCTGCAACAAGGCCACCGGCTCGCCCGCCAGCCACACCTTGCGCTTGATGAGGTCCATTTCGATTGTTCCCACCCGCAGGAAACCTTCGGTAGGATAATCAAGCCCACGCCGCGCCAGAACTTCCACGCGCATGGCCATCTCGTCGGGCGAGAAGGGTTTGACCAGATAGTCGTCTCCACCCGCGCGAAGGCCCGCTATCCGTTGGTCCACATCGCCCAGCGAGGATACCATCAGCACCGGCGTCATAACCTGTTCCGCACGCAATCGGGCGGCCAGCGCCATGCCATCCATGTCAGGCAGCATCCGGTCGAGTGTAATCACGTCGAACCGCGTACTATGGAGCAAGGCCAAAGCCTCGCGCCCTGAGCCGACGCAGGTGACCGCATGCCGATCAGCGCGCAGACGATCCACAATCAGCGCCGCGACAGGCGCATCATCCTCGACCACCAGAACATGGCTCATGACTTCCACCTAAACCCGTTATCCGGAGCTGCCAAGCGCGATCAGCGGCGGCTCCACTCCCGTTTCAGATCGACCTGTGCCACGCGTCCGTCCTGCAGGTTGACCGTAATGGTCCAGTCTACCATATCCATCCATTCATCGCGTGTCTCGATGGCTTGGTAGGTGCACGCGATCCTGTCGCTGCCTTCGATGCAGCGGGCACCTGCTGTCTTCAGCACGGTGTAGGCAAAGTCGGCTGGAGACGCAGGGGGAATGGCCTGCCGAACTGCCTCGACCGCGGGGGCAAGGTCCGTGCTATCGGTGGCATGGGCATGCCATGTTGCATCGGCAGACCATAGGGGCGGATTACGGGGCATGGCGGCTTCAAGCGTCCGGAAATCCAGATCGGCCGCGTGACATTGTGTTGCCGTCGCCAACAGCGTGAGCGTGGATATGACGGCAAGGTGCAACGACATGGCGAGAGGACTCCTTCCCGCCATCGATCGTCATCAGCAAGGCCCGTCGCAAGTGAATTGGATTTTAGGAGCTTCCGGTAGTTGCCCTCAAGGCTGCATCGCCTTGATCGCGGCACGGATCGGGGGGAACGGGCCGAGCCGGTGCTGGAGCGGCGAAAACCTGTCAGCATAGGGGCCATAGGGTGCGTCCACCGGCTTTTCGCGCAGGTCGGGATAGTCTTTGGCCAGGCCTTGGCGCTGCGGCCGATTATGGGCCAGCACATAGGCCGCCACATCCCACGCATCCTCCTCGTCCAGAACAGGGGCATCCCAGCTTGTGCCATGTGGCATATTGCTGCGGATGAAGCTTGCGGCCGTGGCCAGCCGGTTCATGCCCGCGCCGGTGTTGAAACTGTTCGCACCCCATAGCGGGGGGATGGCGTAGCCCTTGGCATCGCCTTTGAAACCGGCGCGCAGACCTTGACCATCGGCGCCATGACAGGCTGCGCAAGAGGCGCGGTAGATCGCCACACCGCGCAACGGGTTTGCCGCACGAGGCAGGTCTGCCAAAGGGGCTGTTCCGCGCCCCGATGTGGCGCCACCCACCGGACGGCCCGTGCTCAGGAATTTGAGATAGGCCACAATCGCCACCATATCCGGCCCGCCCAAGGGCAGGGGCTTGCCATTCATGCTGCGCGTCATACAGCCATTGACGCGTTCCTCGATGGTGCCCACAGCGCCCGATCGCGCGCGATATTGCGGATAATCCGCAAAGGTGCCGATGAAGGGCAGGCCGAAACGCTTGGTGCCAGCCTCTATATGACAGCTTTGGCAATCGAGATTGTTGCCGGCAAAACGTCGCGCGGGATTGCGTACCTCTGGTCCAATCAAGGAGGACGTGTTCGCCACCAGCGCATGCCCGCGCCGCACTGTGCGCCCCCATGCATTGTCGGGCAGGGCATCAAGGGCAGGGACCATCCAAACCTGCGGCGCCGATGGCTGGGCATCGCTCCCGCCCGCTGCCACAGTGGACAAGCCCAGCGTCAAGAGCACTGCGACCAGCGTGGCTTGCCCTTTCCTCGTCGAACGATTGACGGCTCTACTCAAGAATCCCGCACTCCGGTGAAAGGATTTATATTATCCATGACTAATATGACGAGAGGTGTTAGACAAGCCGCGATCACACAATGTGAAGGGCAATCTATGTCGAGCTTGAACCGATTTGGGCGAATCGCGGCTGGCCTGTTGGCGCTGGCCAGCATGGAGCAGGTGGCAATCGCGCATGGCAAAACGGCCCGTAAGGCACCGGTTGCCAAGCCCTACTACACGTTCCAGCGCGTGGTTTACCAGAACAACGGCGGCTGGCCGGATGACAAGGCCTATTTCAACCGCCTGTTGCGCAATATCGGCGCCCATATTGCCGCCACCGATGGCAAGGTGGAGATCCGCGTTGTCAATTTCGCTTCGGGCATCAATCTGTTTCTGATCGCCAAGCAGGATGCCGAGCTTGCCAAGGTGGTGGATGATCTGCGCGCCAAGGGCGTACGCTTCTTGATTTGCAAGAACACCATCGAGCGCATGAAACTGGCTCCGACCGATCTTTACGGCGTTCAGGACGCGGATATCGTGCCCAGTGGCGTAGCCGAGATCGCGCGGCTGCAGGGCATGGGCTATGTCTATCTCCATCCCTGAAGTGCCGCTGCCATGACCCTTGGCGACCATCTCCTCTATGGCGGGGCATGGCTGGCCTTTGCCCTATGCCACAGTCTGACGGCTGGGGCGGGGCCCCAACGCGGGTTGGGCCGCCTGTTCGGGCGGGGGCATCGGCTTGGCTACAATGCGCTGGCCACCGTGCAGATCGCGCTGGTGCTGGGCGTGGGCGCGTGGGTGGCGCAGGGCGACAGGCCTTATGCCATGCCGTTGGTGCTGACGGGTCTGCGGTGGGCGATGATTGCCTTCGGGTTTGCGCTGGGGGTGCTTGGCCTGCGGGCCTATCGTCTGGGGCCGTTTGCCGGTTGGGCGCAATTGCGCGGTGAGGAAGATGCCGCGCAGCCTCTGGTGGTGGACGGCCTGCATCGCCATATGCGCCACCCGCTCTATTCCGCCGCCTTGCTGCTGCTGTGGGGCAGGGTTGATAGTGAGCTGGCTCTGGCCACCGCGGTCTGGGGCAGCCTCTATCTTGCCATAGGCAGCCACTATGAGGAACGTTGCCTGTTGACGCGATATGGCGAAGCCTATCGCCGTTATCGCGCGATCACACCACGCTTTTTTCCGCGGCTCATCTAGGCCGGTTTGCGAGCCACCAGATCGATGAGTGCCGACTGGCCGCTATGCCCACAGCCTTCCTCGATGATGCTGTCATGGGCAAGGAGGTGCTCGATGTCCCAACCGGCGAAGGCATCGCGCAGCATGTTCTCGGTATAGAGATTGTTGGGCATGCTGGGGCCACCGGTGCCATAGGCGATCTGTTCGGGCCGATAGCCTTGCAGCAGGATCAGGCCACCGGGGCGCGTCGCGCGCTGCATTCCAGCAAAGATACGGGCGCGTAAGGCAGGGTCGGCAAACTGGATAAAGATGGCCGCCACGGCGTCAAATCGTTCCTCGGGCCAGTCCTATGCGGCAAGATCGGCCTGTTGCAGGTCAAGCGAAACGCCCTGTTCCTGCGCCAGTTTGCGTGCCTTGGCCAAACCGGCCTCGGCGATGTCGATGCTGGTGACATGGTGACCTTGGGCGGCCAGCCACACACCATTGCGCCCCTCGCCATCGGCTACGCACAGCACCGTGGCCTGTGCGGGCAGACAGTTGGCCCGTTGCGTCAGGAATACGTTGGGCGCCGTGCCGAACACATGCTCTTCCCCAGCAAAGCGGGCGTTTCATTGGCTTGCGTGATCGATCATCCTTTGGCCCATTCCACAATGCGGCGCGCATCCATCGCGCCGGAAATCCGTTTCACTTCGCGCCCGCCTGACAGCACCATCAGCGTCGGGATCGACTGGATGCGGTGCGCAGCGCCCAAGGCTTGCTCGGCTTCGGTATCGACCTTGAGCAACCGCATATAAGGCTCCAGCATCCCTGCGGCTTGCTCGAACGCCGGGGCCATCATGCGGCACGGGCCGCACCACGGCGCCCAGAAATCAACCAGCACGGGCAATGTTCCCTTGCCCACATGCGCGCTAAAACTGACAGCATTGACCGGCAGGGGATGGCGCGTGAACAGCGCCGCATGGCACTTGCCGCAATTGGGCCCATCGCCCAGCCTTTCGCGCGCCACGCGGTTGGCACCGCCGCAATGCGGGCAAATCACGATCTCGCTCATGCCTGTCCTCCCGATAGCGCGGTCCAACTGCGCCACAACATGTAGAGCGCAACCACCACAATACCAGAGGCGAAGATGGTGTTGAGCCTGCCCTTGGCCGCCGACAGCCGCCGCGATGCCCAGGTTCCCAGCATGGTGCCGCCGATGCCGCCCAGAATGAACGTGCCTGCCAGCTCCCAATCCAGCATGCCCGACAACGCATAATTGGTGGCGGTGGTCACCCCGAATGCGGTGACGGCGATCAGCGAGGTGCCGATCGCGCGATAGATCGGCATAGAAGTAGCCGCCACCAGCGCAGGCACGATCAGGAACCCCCCGCCAATCCCGAAAAATCCCGACAAGGCCCCTGTACCCAGCCCGAAACCCAGTACACGCGGCAAATTATCGCGGTGGCATGTCACGCCTTCCACGCCATCCTCGCCGCGCCCGCGAAACATCGCGCCCGCCACCACCAGCATCAGCACGGCAAACAGCGCCAGCAACCGATGGCCATCCACGATCTTGCCAAGACTGGAGCCGCCAAGCGCGCCGATCACACCGGCCGAGGCAAAGGCCGCGCCGCAGCGCCAGTTGACATTGCCGGATCGCGCATGGCCCATCAGTCCGGCAAAGGCATTGGCGGCGACCGCCAGCGCGCTCGTGCCGATGGCAAGGTGTGGCTGTCTTACTCCTACCACATAAACCATCAGCGGCACGGCCATCACCGATCCGCCGCCGCCCACCAGCCCCAGCGTGAAGCCAACCAGCACGCCGCTGCCGACCGACAGGGCGGCATGAAGCAGGTCCATGCTCACAGCAGGTTCAACGGCAGCTTCAGATAGCTCACCCCGTTGTCTTCCGCCTCGGGCATCCGCCCGCCGCGCATGTTGACCTGAACCGAGGGCAGGATCAGGCGCGGCACGGCGAGCGTGGCGTCGCGCGCCTGCCGCATGGTGACAAAACCCGCCTCATCAACGCCATCATGGGCATGGATGTTCGCGGCGCGCTGGGCAGCCACGGTGGTTTCCCAGACAAAGGAATCGCGACCGGGCGCCTTATAGTCGTGGCACAGGAACAGGCGGGTCATGTCAGGCAGGCTGAGCAGGCGGCGGATCGAACGGTAGAGGACGCCCGCATCGCCGCCGGGGAAGTCACAGCGCGCTGTGCCGTAATCGGGCATGAACAGCGTGTCGCCGATGAAGGCTGCATCGCCCACCACATAGACCAGATCGGCGGGCGTATGACCTGGCATGTGCAGCGCGATGGCCGGCAGAGAGCCGATGGAGAACTGCTCGCCATCGTCGAACAGATGGTCGAACTGCGACCCGTCGCGGGCAAATTGCGGCCCTTCGTTGAACAATCGCCCGAAGGTTTCCTGAACCGTCAGGATATGGCGCCCGATAGCGATCCGGCCGCCCAATTCGGCCTGTAGATACGGCGCCGCCGAGAGGTGATCGGCATGGGCATGGGTTTCCAGCAGCCACTCGACGGTCAGGCCCGACGCCCGCACATGGGCGATCACCGCATCGGCATGGGTGGTGCTGGTGCGGCCTGATGCGGGGTCGAAATCCAGCACACTGTCAATGATGGCGGCCTTGGCTGTGGCCGGATCGGAAACGACATGCGTGGCCGTGAAGGTCGCTTCATCGAAAAAGGTGACGACCTGCGCGCGCGTGGCGCTGTTGATGATGGTACGGGCTTGGGCAAGGGCGAGGTCTGACATGCGCGCTCTTTCTGTGTGACCACATTCATTATATTACGGAATTGAAATATAACAAGGGCGAGCTGCTCGGGGTATTCTGCAGGCATCAGCTTTCGAGCGCTGCCTTGCCTTCAAGCGGTATCGAATGCCGAAATCGGACC
>DDES01000049.1 GCA_002336765.1 Novosphingobium sp. UBA1948
CGCGCTGCTGCGCCGGTTCCAGAAGATCGACGTCAACGAGCCGACGATCGAGGATACGATCAAGATCCTCGCCGGGCTGCGCTCCGCCTTCGAGAATCATCATAGCGTGAAATACACGCCGGATGCGATCAAGTCGGCGGTCGAGCTGTCGGCGCGCTACATCAACGACCGCAAGCTGTCCGACAAGGCGATCGACGTGATCGACGAAGTGGGCGCGATGCAGATGCTGGTGCCGCCCAGCAAGCGCAAGAAGACCATCACCGAGCGCGAGATCGAGGCGGTGATCGCCACGATGGCGCGCATCCCGCCCAAATCGGTCAGCAAGGACGACCGCGCGGTGCTCGAAACGCTGGAACGCGATCTCAAGCGTCAGGTGTTCGGACAGGACAAGGCGATTGAGGTGCTCTCCGCCGCGATGAAGCTGAGCCGCGCGGGCCTGCGCGATCCCGACAAGCCCATCGGCTGCTTCCTGTTCTCCGGCCCCACCGGCGTCGGCAAGACCGAAGTCGCCAAACGCCTGTCGGAAAGCATGGGCATCCCGCTCCAGCGTTTCGACATGTCGGAATATATGGAGCGCCATTCGGTGTCGCGCCTGATCGGCGCGCCTCCGGGCTATGTCGGCTATGATCAGGGCGGGTTGCTCACCGATGCCATCGACCAGCAGCCCCATTGTGTGCTGTTGCTCGACGAGATAGAGAAGGCCCACCCCGACCTGTTCAACATCCTGCTGCAGGTGATGGACAATGGCCGCCTGACCGATCACCACGGCAAGACGGTCGATTTCCGCAACGTGATCCTGATCATGACCACCAACGCGGGCGCGTCCGACATGGCGCGCAGCGGTATCGGCTTTGGCGATGTGTCCAAGGCGGATGCGGGCGACGAGGCGGTCAAGAACCTGTTCACGCCGGAATTCCGCAACCGCCTCGATGCCATCGTACCCTTCGCCTATCTGGGCAAGGAAGTGGTCAGCCGCGTGGTGGACAAGTTCATCCTGCAACTCGAACTGCAACTGGCCGACCAGAACGTCCATCTGCAATTCGACCACGAGGCCCGCGAATGGCTGGGTGATCGCGGCTACGACCGGCTCTATGGCGCGCGCCCGATGGCCCGCGTTATTCAGGAAAAGGTCAAGCAACCGCTGGCCGAGGAGCTGTTGTTCGGCAAACTGGCCCATGGCGGCGAAGTGCAGGTGACGGTGAAGGACGGCGAGAACGGAGCCAAGGAACTGGCCTTTATCCTGACGCCTGCCGCGCCCAAGCTGGATCGCAAGGCGGCCAAGGGTGGCAAGAAAAAGCCCAAGGCCCAGCAGGACACGGGCTCGGGCAACACCGAGGAAGAGTAAAGGAAAGGGGGGCCATTCAGCCCCCCTTTTTCATACCGCGCTCAAGGCTGTTCTTTGAGGCCAATCGCCGACAGCAACCCGGGATGCCACTTGCCGGTATCGTAATCCCAAAAAGGGAACGTGTTGCTATAGGCCCAGGCACAAACCTTGGCGCCCACCTTGGTAAAGGCCTGATAGACCGCCTTGTGGTATTCGGCCCGCTGCGGATCGGGGATCACGTCATAGGCGCCACTCTCGCCGATGAAGGGCATCTTGCCGGTGCGCTTGGCAAAGGCGGTCACCTTGGGCGGATCGTTGATCAGCGCCTGTCTGTCCCAATAGGTGCCGTAAACCCGCCCCAGCGGGAAGGCGGGGTCCACCCAGTTCGCGCCCTGATGGGTGAAGTCCATCGGATCGTAATAATGGAACGTGGGCCAGACATTGGGATCATTGGGCAGGTTAAGCGTGGCCAGCGTATCCACCGTGGCCCAGGGCCCGCCGCTCACGATCACCGGCCGCCTGGGGTTGGTCTGGCGCACGGCAGCCAGCGCGGGATTCACCACCTGCGCCTGTACCTCGGGGGTGAAGGCATCATGCGGCTCGTTGAACAGCTCGAAGAACAGGCGGTTGTTGGGACGGTTGGCGAAGCGCGCGCCGATCTGCTTCCACAGGCCGGCCAGCCGCGGCGCATTGCCCACGGGATCCTGATCCAGCGCGGGGAAATAGTGGCTGTTGAGGATCACGTTGAGATTGTTGCCGAGCGCCGCATCCACCATATCGCTCACCCGCGCCATCCATGCCGGATCGATGGTGTAGGGGGGCGTGTCGCTGGCATGGTTCACCCAATTGGTGGTGAGGCGCACCGTGTCGAATCCGGCGGCGCGGATGCGCTGGAAATCGCTGGCATCCAGCTTCTTGCCACCCCAGTCATCCGAATCGAGCATCCCGCCCATGTTGATACAATGGCCGATGGGCAGACTGGCCGCCACCGCAGTGGCGGCGGTTTTCTGCGCCGTTGCGGCCTGCGTCGTTTGCGGAAGGGCGGCGATCAGCGCACAGGCGCCAGCCAGACGAAGAAAGTTTGCCTTGCTCATGATAGGGGAAATTACGTGAAATGGGTTAATTGATGATGATCAATCCCCATTGATCCTGCGGCTGTTAGCCACCACAAAGCAGAAGTAGCGCCGCAAGGGAGAGACAGCGTGGCCGACCAAGATCAAACCGCCGAGGCCACAGATGAGGCCCGCGCCGTTGAAGAGCCCAAGCGCCCCACGCCCTATGACCGGCTGGGCGGCAGCGAGACGTTGATCGCCATTGCCAACCGCTTCTATGATCTGATGGAAAGCGATCCCGCCTATGCCGCGTTGCGCGCGATGCATGCCAAGGATCTGCAACCGATGCGCGATGGTCTGGCCGGATTCCTGATCGGCTGGAGCGGCGGCCCGCGCGACTGGTTCGCGCAGGGCAAATGCATGTTCAGCCTGCACCGCCCGCTGGCCATCACCCAAAAGACCACGCAGCAATGGATCGACGCCATGCGCATCGCCATCCATGATGTGGTGAAGGATGATGCCGAGATGGCCAAGGCCATGTCGGGCGTTCTGGAGGAAATCGCACTGTCGATGCTGCCACTCGAAGTGGCCAAGGACAAAGCCGAGCAGGCCTAATCCGCCACCGCGAACAGCTTTTCCCGCGAGGTGGCGCCGCGCAGCAGGCTGACGCGGCTGCTACCCACGCCCAATGCCTGTGCCACCAGATCGATCACGGCGGCATTGGCTTTGCCGTCCTCCGGCTTGGCGCGCACCTTGGCCACCAGCCGCCCCTCGGCCAGTTCGAGCGCCTCCACCCGCGCCCCCGGCGTCACTTTCACCGCCAGTCGCCCCTCGCCATCCACCAGCGCGCGGATGGCTTCAGGCGAGGGCAGCGCCAGCTTAGGCCGCGCCATCAGCCAGATTCGCCTTGTGCGCCTGCCCGTTGCGGACATAGGCGGCCACGCCGCGCTGCATCTCGGCCAGTTGCGCATCGTTGAGCGCACGCGCCATCACCGCGGGTCGGCCGATCCACATCTCGCGCGGCGGGATGGTCTTGCCCGGCGAAAGCAAGGCGCCCGCCGCCAGCATCGCATCGCTCGACACGGTGCAGCCATCCATGACCACCGCACCCAGCCCGACGAAGGCGCGATCCTCCAGTGTGCAGCCGTGGATCATCGCCATATGGCCGATCAGCACATCATCGCCGATCACGGTGGGGAAGCCCTGCGGTCGGCCTTCCTTCGGGCTGTCGCAATGGACGACGGAGCCATCCTGAATATTGGTGCGTGCGCCGATGCGGATCGAATTGGCATCGCCGCGGATCACGCAATTGTACCAGATCGAGCTTTCCGCCCCGATCTCCACATCACCGATGATGCGGCAACCGGACGCGATGAAGGCCGATTCGTGGATTTTGGGCCAGATGCCGTTGAACGGGGCGATGGTGATGTCGTTTCTCGACAGGAGAAAATCGGGGCGCATGGGTCTGGTCCTTACATCGGGCGGTGAATGCGATACAGCACATGGGGGCGCAACGGATCGTCCGGCGGCAGCGCGGGGTGGTCGAAATCCTCGGCGGGCGCGTGTGTCATGCCGATGCGCTCCATCAAACGGCGGCTCTTGGCATTGCCGCGAAAGGTGATGGCAACGATGCTGGCCATGTCGCGATGCGCCCATGCCCAATCGAGCGTGGCGCGGGCGGCCTCGGCGCCATAGCCCTGCCCCCATGCCGCGCTGGCAAGGCGCCAGCCAATCTCGTATTCAGCCAGAGGCGGGCGCGGCGGGCAAAAGCCGCACATGCCGAGCATGGCGCCATCCTGACGCCGCTCCATCACCCAGAATGTATGGCCATGCTCGGCCTGCATCGCCATGATCCGGTCGACCATCGCGTCGGAGCCTGCGCGGTCCAGCGCCGGCAGATAGGCCATCACCGCCGCGTCCTGCGTCATGGCATAGGCGGCATCGCGGTCGCGATCCTCCCATGGGCGCAGGATCAGGCGGCTGGTTTCGATCATCCCATCAACCGCGCCGCATGAGCCGCATGGTAGGTGAGCACCCCGCTGCAGCCCGCGCGCTTGAACGCCAGCAGGGTTTCCAGCACCAGCGCGTCGCGATCGCCCGCACCGGCGGCCACCAGCGCCTCGATCATCGCATATTCGCCGCTCACCTGATAGGCGAAGACCGGCACCGCGAAATGCTCCTTCACCTTGATGGCAATATCCAGATAGGGCAGGCCGGGTTTGACCATCACGCTGTCCGCGCCCTCGGCCAGATCCACCGCCACCTCGCGCAGGGCCTCCTCGGCATTGGCGGGGTCCATCTGGTAGGTCTTCTTGTNNCATCGCGGAACGGGCCATAGAAGGCGCTGGCATATTTGGCGGCATAGGACATGATCTGGACATTGATATGCCCGTCCTGTTCCAGCGCGGCGCGGATCTGGCCGATGCGGCCGTCCATCATGTCGCTGGGCGCGATAATGTCGGCCCCCGCCGCCGCCTGATTGAGCGACTGGCCCACCAGCATCTCGACCGTGGCATCGTTGAGCACATAGCCCTCGGCATCGATCAGCCCGTCCTGCCCGTGGCTGGTGTAGGGATCGAGCGCCACATCGGTCAGCAGGCCGATATCGTCGCCGCAAGCATCCTTCACCGCGCGGATGGCGCGGCACATCAGATTGTCGGGGTTGAGCGCCTCGCGCCCGTCCTCGCTGCGGCGCTCGGGCTGGGTATTGGGGAACAGCGCGAGGCAGGGAATGCCAAGGCTCACCGCTTCCTTCGCGCGCGCGACAATGCCATCGACCGACCAGCGCGACACACCGGGCAGGCTGGCGACAGGTTCTTCCACGCCCTGCCCCTCGGTGACGAACAGGGGCCAGATGAGATCGGCGGGCGTCAGCACCGTTTCGCGATGCATGGAGCGCGACCATGAGGTGGCACGGGTGCGGCGCAGGCGAAGCGCCGGAAAGGGCGCATGGATAGTCTGGGTCATGGGCGATTCTCTAGCCCCCAAACGCGCCCGCGAAAAGGGCGCGAATTGTCGCTAGGGCACGATAGGACCAAGGGCCGCGCCAGCCTTCACCAGCATCAGCCCCGCCAGCTTGGCCTTGAACGCGGCCAGTTCCTTTTTGTCGACCCCCGCACGCACCGTGAAATGCACGCTCATCGGGTCGATCGACTGGCCATCGCGGAACACCTCGTAATGCAGATGCGGGCCGGTGGAGAGGCCGGTGGAGCCGACATAGCCGATCACCTGCC
>DDES01000032.1 GCA_002336765.1 Novosphingobium sp. UBA1948
CGATCTCACCCACACCGGGCAGGAAGGCGAGAATATCACCATCTGTCTCGCGCCACGCGGTCAGCACCGCGCCCGACATCTGCTCGTCCACCCGCTGTTCGACCCGCGCGCCCAGCCAGCGGATTTCCAGCGGCCACGCGCGCCCCGCGCTCTCGATCACCGGCGCGCCGCCCAGCAGACCCGCAAAGCGCTGCCCGTCAATCGTCGCCGACATGGGCACGATGCGCAGATCCTCGCGCAGAACCTGCTNNCGCCAGCGCCAGCCCCAGATCGCTGTCCAGATGCCGCTCATGCGCCTCGTCAAACAGCACCGCCGAGACGCCGCGCAATTCCGGATCGCCCAGAATCGTCGCCACAAAAATCGCCTCGGTCACCACCAGAATGCGCGTCTTGTCCGATTGCTTGCTGTCGAGCCGCGTTAGATAGCCCACCGTCTCGCCCGCCCGCTCGCCCAACATTTCGGCCATACGCTCCGCCGCAGCGCGCGCCGCCACACGGCGGGGGCTGAGCACGATAACCTTGCCGCTGCACCACGGCTCGCCGATCAAGGCTGGCGCCACCGCCGTCGTCTTGCCAGCGCCGGGCGGCGCGATCAGCACAGCGCTCGGCCCCGCGCGCAGGGCGGCCAGCAGATCGGCGGGGACAATATGAATGGGCAGGTTTGACACGGTTTGCGTCTTAGGGGTTTGGGGACGAAAGAAAAGGGCCTCCGGCGGGAAGTTTAAGGTGCCTCCGGCGGGCAAAGGGCCATCGCCCTTTGCAATCCCGTTACGTCTCCCGACGAGGGCTTAACGAAAACGTTTCTGTTCTGCGACGTCGCGAAGCGACCTTAAGAGCCGGCGGCGCTGCTATGCCGCGCTACGGCGCGTGCCAACCGCAACAAAGACATAATGGGGATTGTTAAGGGCAATAGCCCTTAACCCGCCGGAGGCTCTCTAAACCTTAGAAATCAATACCGCCGCGCCACCGAAAACAGTGCGGCCTCTTCGAGCGCCTGCCGCATCGGGCTGTCTGGGAAGATCGCCAGCGCGTCGATCGCCTTCTGCGCGTAATCCGCAGCGCGCGCGCGAGTGGCTTCGACAGTGCCGTGGCGGGCGATGATGGCGATGGCTTCGGCCAGATCCTCGTCCTCTGTGCGAAAACCGGCGATGGCATCGCGCCAGAATTGCTGCTCTTCCGCCGTGCCAGCCGCAAAGGCGAGGATCACCGGCAGGGTCATCTTGCCATCGCGAAAATCGTCGCCCTTGCCCTTGCCCATTTCGGCGGCTTCGGAGTCGTAGTCGATGGCATCGTCCACCAACTGGAACGCCACGCCAAGGTAGCGCCCATAATCGTCGAGCGCCTGCTCCTCGTCAGCGCTACGCCCCGCCACCACAGCGGAAATGCGGCAGGCAGCGGCAAACAGCGCGGCAGTCTTGGCGGTGATGATCTGGAGGTAATGCTCCTCGCTGGTCTCCACCTTGCGCTGGGCGGTGAGTTGGTCCACCTCGCCCTCGGCGATGATCGAGCTGGCGCGGCTGAGGATATCGAGCACGCGCAGCGATCCGGCTTCCACCATCAGTTCAAAGCTGCGGCTGAACAGATAATCGCCCACCAGCACCGTGGCCGGATTGCCATAAATGATATTGGCCGCCGCCTTGCCACGGCGCAGATCCGACCCATCCACCACATCGTCGTGCAGCAGCGTGGCGGTGTGAATAAACTCGACCGCCGCCGCCAGCGCATATTGCGCATCGCCCGCATAGCCCACCAGTTCGGCTGCCGCCACGGTCAGCATCGGACGAAGACGCTTGCCGCCGCTCGAAATCAGATGCCCCGCCAGTTGCGGAATCAGCGGGATTTCGCTGCGCATCCGGTCGAGAATCACCGCATTCACGCGGTCCATCCCCGCGGCGGTTTGCGCCAGCAGGGGTTCGATCGAAGGCTCGTGTGCCAGAAGGCTAGCGCTCTGGCTGCGCGGGGAGAGCGATTGGGCAGTCATCGCGCCCGCCTTGCGCCGCATCGCGCGCGAAGGCAAGCTTGGAATCACCTGCCCAATCGTGCTAGCGGCGCGATTATGGTTGAAAACGCACCCTTGTCCGAAAATCTTGCCACCAGTGATCCGGTTCTGGCCGGTTTCCGCGCCAGCATCGACAATATCGACGCGGCGCTGATTCACATGCTGGCCGAGAGGTTCCGTATCACCAAGGCCGTGGGCGAATACAAGGCGACCAAGACACTGCCCGCCAGCGATCCGGGCCGCGAGGAGCGCCAGATCGCNNAGAAATTCCTGCGCTTCATCATCGAGGAAGTGATCCGTCACCACGAAAAGGCCAAACAAGGGGCGTGACAAGCCAGAGTTAAGCATTTTCCTGTAAGACGATAGCAAGAAACGCTGTCCTTCAGGAAACCCGCTTGCCCCACACCCTTTCCCGCCGCCGTGCCTTGGCCCTTCTGCTGGGCGGCGTGGCCTGCGCGCCCGCCGCCGCGCGCGAAGTCTATCGGCCCAGGGCGCGCTTTTCTTCGGACACCGCCGCCGCGCCATCGCTCAAAACGGGCGACCAATGGACCTACGCCCATGTCTGGGAGGGCAGCCACACCGTCCCCCGCCCACAGCGTACCGAGATCAGCGTAGCGCTCGATCCGGCGCGCGGCTGGTTTGCCACGCGGCGCGAGAGCGAGAGCGATAGCGGCAAGAGCGAGACATGGGGCATCGGGCAAGACTGGAGCCGCTGGACCGGTACGGGTCGCGCGCGGCAGGATGTTGACCGGCCCCTGCATTTCCCGCTCTGGCCGGGCAAGACATGGGATGTGGAGCGCTGGCTGCCCGATCCCGACACGATGGGCTATGAACGCGAAGGCGTGCACCAGCATTGCACCGTGGCAGGATGGGAGGACATCACCACACCGGCGGGGCGATTCTTTGCCGCGCGGATCGAGGTGGAAGGGCGCTGGCAGGCCGCACCGCCCGCTGGCAGCGTGGGGCCAGGCCCCAAGGATAGCCAGCCGCAGCCCGACACCTTATCGCCAAAAACTCTATGGGATGCGCCATTGCCACTCTATGGCCAGCTAACCCGCACACTGTGGTACGCGCCCGAAGCCAAGCGTTGGGTGCGGCAGGTCGAGATCTATTACGATGCCAATGGCGCTCTGCTCGAGAGCCACAAGGCCGAATTGCAGAGCTACCGCGTCACCTATTAGCCCTTGGCGCGCGGCAGGCGCAGGCGCACCAGCAAGCCACCCAGATCCTCGCTCTCGTCCAGTTCCACCTTGCCGCCATAGATTTCGGCCACATCGCGCACGATGGCAAGGCCCAACCCTGTACCCGGCTTGCCGGTGTCGAGCCGCGCGCCGCGGTCGAAAATGCGGGCGCGGTCCTTTTCGGGGATGCCGCTGCCGTCATCCTCCACCCATATGTCGACCAGATCGAGTTGTTCGGGCCGCGCATCCACCGTCACGAACACGCTGCCCCCGCCATATTTGGCCGCATTCTCGATCAGATTGCCCAGCAACTCGTCGAGATCCTGCCGCTCGATGGCAACCTGCGCCTCGTGGCGTCCGTCAAGATCAAAGCGGGTGTTCTCGTAGAGCCGCTCCACCGCGCGGATCACCGATTGGCTGGCATCCCACGCAGGGGTGCGCGCCTGCCCCGCGCCACGGCGGCCCACGGCGCGGGCGCGCGCAAGGTGGTGATCCACCTGCCGCCGCATCACCTGTGTCTCGCGCGCGACCGTCTCGGCCAGATCGGGCGCCTTGGCATTGGCCGCATTGAGCACCACCGTCAGCGGCGTTTTGAGCGCATGGGCCAGATTGCCGGCATGGGTGCGCGCTTCTTCGGCCTGTTTCTCGTTATGCGCGAGCAGCGCGTTCAACTCGTCCACCAGCGGCTGCACTTCGAGCGGCAGCGGCTCGCTGACCTGATTGAACCCATCCGAGCGCATCCGCGCGATCGCCAGCCGCACGCGGCGCAAGGGCGACAGGCCATACCAGCTCTGCAAGGCGGCCATCAGCATCAGGCCCAGCCCCAGAACGACAAAGCTCTCGACAAGGATGATGCGGATGCGGCGGATTTGCGCGTCAAGCTCCGCGCGGCTTTCCGCCACCACGAACCACCATACCGTATTGCTGCCGGGCAGCACGATGGAGCGTTCCATCATGCGCAGCGGCTCGCCCTCGAACTGGCCGGAATTGAAGATATGCGGCTGGTCGTCGTGATGATCCATCGGGATCTTGAGACTGCGATCCCATAGCGAGCGGCTGGGAAAATCCTCGTGCCCGCCGCCCGAAATCTGCCAGTAGAGCCCGCTGTTGGGCTCCAGAAAGCGCTGGTCACCCAAGGGGCGGTTGAAGAACACCTCGCCATCGGGGCCGATCTCGGCGCTGCCGATCATACCGGTCAGCATATAGCCGAGCTGTTCGTCGAAACTGCGCGTGACCAGCGCGGTCATGGTGCGGTCAAGCGCGATGCCGCCAGCCAGCAGCAGCACCAGAATCCAGCCCACCGCAATCATCATCATGCGGCGGGCGAGCGAGCCGGTATGCGCGCGGGCGCGCTTTACGCCAGCCGCGCTTTCCTCTGCATCATCCGCCCCGCCCGCAATCGTCATGCGCGATCAGCCCCGCGACGCGGCAGGCTCGTCCAGACTATAGCCCAGCCCGCGAATGGTGGTGATCACATCGGGGCCCAGCTTCTTGCGGATGCGGGTGACAAACACCTCGATCGTGTTCGAATCGCGGTCGAAATCCTGATCGTAAATATGCTCGATCAACTCGGTGCGGCTCACCACCTTGCCCTTGTGGTGCAGCAGATAGGAGAGCAGCTTGTATTCCTGCGCGGTCAGCTTAACTGGCTCACCCGCCAGCGTGACGCGGCCCGAGCGCGTATCGAGCCGCACATCGCCCGCGATCAGTTCGGACGAGCTATTACCCGAAGCGCGGCGGATCAGGGCGCGCAGGCGGGCGATCAGTTCCTCGGTCTGGAAGGGCTTGGCGAGGTAATCATCCGCGCCGCTATCCAGCCCCGCCACCTTGTCGGACCACGAATCGCGCGCCGTCAGCACCAGCACGGGGAACTTGCGCCCCTCCTTGCGCCACATGCCCAGCACGGTCAGCCCGTCGATCTCGGGCAGGCCAAGGTCGAGAATTACCGCATCGTAATCCTCGGTGGAGCCCATGAAATGGCCATCCTCGCCATCGGTGGACAGGTCCACCGCATAGCCGTTCTGCTCCAGCGTGGTCTTGAGCTGGCGGCCCAGCGTCGGTTCATCCTCGACGATCAGGATACGCATGGCGGGAATTCCTTCTGTTGGGTCGGTAAGAGGGCGAAAGCAGGCCTAGCGCCGCTGGCCGATAATGTCACCGCTGCGGGCGTCTACATCGACAAAGACAACATGGCCTTCCCTGATGAATTTGAGGCGATAGGCCATCGCCAGCGGATCATATTCGGGGCCAAGATATTGCGCGCCCGCCATCATCGGCAGAACACGCTTTTCAATATCGCGCAGCGAACGCACCGCGCCCGCGCGCAGATCCTTGCGCACTTCGCCTTGCGCCTCGCCGGGGCCGGCATGGGCCAGCGGCGGCACGGCAGCGATCATCGCGGGCGCGGCCAACAGGCTGATGAGAAGAGTTCTGTTCATGGCGATCCGTCTAGCCCACAGGATTTGAACGCGGTGTGAATGTTCCGGCCAGCCGCCGTCAAGCTTTCGCACGCCTCCTCCCCCGCCTTTATCCCCCTTGCTATTGCCCAAGGGGCGGGCCAAGAGCGCCCGCTATGGCAGCAGCACCGATCCTCAGTTGGGAAGGACTTGGCCTGATTCAGGGATCAGGCTGGCTTTTCCGCGATCTCGACATTTTCATTGGGCCCAAGGACCGTCTGGCCCTGATCGGCCGCAATGGCGCGGGCAAGACCACGCTGCTGCGCCTGATCGCGGGGCAGATCGAGGGAGACAAGGGCAACCGCTCGATCCAGCCCGGAACGCGGGTGGTGGTGCTGGAGCAGGACCCCGATTTCGCGGGCTGCGAGACGCTGCTCGACTATTGCATGCAGGGCAAGGATGCCCCGCCGCGCCACGAGGCGGAGGCCATCGCCAGCCAGTTGGGTATCGACCTTTCGCGCAACGCCGCTAGCGCCAGCGGAGGTGAACGCCGCCGCGCCGCTGTGTGCCGCGCCTTCGCCAGCGAGCCGGATCTGCTGCTGCTGGACGAGCCGACCAACCATATGGATCTGGCCGCCATCGACTGGATGGAAAGCTGGCTGCAACGCTACAATGGTGCCTTTGTGGTCATCTCGCACGACCGTACCTTCCTGACGCGCCTGACGCGAGCCACGCTGTGGCTGGATCGCGGATCGCTGCGGCGGCGCGAGGTGGGCTTTGGCGGCTATGAGGCGTGGGAAGAACAGGTTTATGCCGAAGAGGCCCGCGCGGCGGACCGGCTGGATGCCAAGCTGAAGCTGGAGAACCACTGGCTTTCGCGCGGGGTAACGGCGCGGCGCAAGCGCAATCAGGGGCGGCTCGAAAAGCTCTATGAGTTGCGCGCCCAACGCGCGTCGATGCTCAGCCCGCAGGGCGGGGCCAAGATGAAGCTCGCCAGCGACGATGTGAAAACCAAGTCGGTGATCGTGGCCGAAGGCGTGTCGAAGAAATTCGGCGATCGCACCATCATCCGCGACTTCAGCCTGCGCATCCAGCGCGGCGACCGCATCG
>DDES01000196.1 GCA_002336765.1 Novosphingobium sp. UBA1948
TGGTGGCGGCCTCGGTGATGGTGCTGGGCGCGCTGCTGGTGCTGGCCACGCGGCTGTCTTCGGGCCTGGCACTCGGGATGATCGCGGCTACCGGCGCGCTGCACGGGCTGGCGCATGGCGCGGAGGCTTCGGGCAATCTGGCCGCCTATTTCGCGGGCTTCCTCGCTTCCTCGGCGCTGCTGCATGCGGCGGGCTGGCAAGTGGGGCGCATCCTCTTCTCACGGTCGCAGGGTCGGCTGGTGGCGGGCCTCGCGCTCGGCGCCACCGGCCTTGCGCTCCTTGCGGCATGACCAGAGGAGGGCTGTATGGCCACGACCCCGATTGATCCGCCGCTGTCGAGCGAACCGGCGGTTTATGTTTACGAGGTGCCAGTGCGCATCTGGCACTGGATCAACGCTTTGGCGGTGACGGTGCTGTTCATCACCGGCTATCTCATCGGATCACCGCCTTTCACGCTGATGGGCGAGCCGTCGAACCATTATTTCTTTGGCTGGATCCGCTTCCTGCATTTCAGCGCGGGGCAGATCATGGCGGTGGGCTTTGTGCTGCGCTTCTACTGGAGCTTTGTTGGCAACCATCATGCGCGCGAGATTTTCCGCCCGCCGCTGGCGCACAAGGGCTTCTGGAAAGGCGTGGTCCACGAGATCCGCTGGTATGCCATGATCGAACACGCGCCGCGCAAATATGTCGGCCATAATCCGCTGGCGATGGTCTCGATGCATTTCCTGTTCGTGTGGGTGGGCCTGTTCATGATCGTCACCGGCCTTGCGCTCTATGGCGAGGGCGAGGGGCCGGGCTGGATCCACACGGTCTTTACCGGACCGGTGCTGTGGCTGTTCGGCGGCAATTCGCAGACGGTGCATACATGGCACCATCTGGTGATGTGGGCGATGGTCAGCTTTGTGATCGTGCATATCTATGCTGCGGTGCGCGAGGATATCATGTCGCGTCAGTCGATCATTTCCTCGATGATTTCGGGCTGGCGCAATTTCCGCGATGCCAAGCCGATCGATCACGATACCTGAATATCACGCGGTTAACCTCGGGTCGCAGCATCCGCAGGGGAAAGGGAGGTTGGGGGCAACCTCCCTTTCTGGCGTCTGGGTGGTTAGTTGCATTCCGCATAAATCTTCCAATATGGAAATAAACTATCCATATAATCCTGATCTTGCCCGCACGCCTCGTCGGCAAGCCTCCCGAACTTAACGCTTTGGCAACAACTGGCACACTGCTTGCTCATAACCCTTCCGTATCGAAACATGGCCATCCGCCCGTCAGGAGTGGAGGCACGGGAGGACAGGCTGGATGTCGGGCGAAACCCCCAACACACTGATTCTGGGTATTGGCAATCTGCTCTGGGCGGATGAGGGTTTCGGCGTGCGCGCGGTCGAGCATTTGCACCGCCACTGGCAATTTCCTGACCACGTGCGGCTGATGGATGGCGGCACGCAGGGCATCTATCTGGTGCAGGACATCCGCGAGGCCGATCTGCTGGTGGTGTTCGACGCGGTGGACTACGGCTTGCCGCCCGCCACGATGAAAGTGGTCGAGGGCGACGAGGTGCCCAGCTTCCTCGGCGCCAAGAAAGTCTCGCTGCACCAGACCGGCTTTCAGGAAGTGTTGGCGATGGCCGAGATGATGGGCGATCCGCCGGCCGAACTGCTGTTGGTGGGTGTCCAGCCCGAGGAACTGGAGGATTTCGGCGGCTCGCTGCGCGAAAGCGTGAAGGCGCAGATGGAGCCCGCGATTGCCGTGGCGCTCGACTGGCTGGCGGCGCGCGGCATTCACGCCACCCGCCGCGCCACCCCGCTTAGCCCCGAACAGGGCATCGGCAGCCTCGAAATGCTGATCGAGCGTTACGAGGAAGAGCGCCCCGCGCCCGAGGAAGCGCCGCGCCATGGTGATGCCCGCGTGTTGGCCGATGGCTGGGCTGGTCCTGCCTCGCCCGATGATCACGAGGCGGAAATTCAGGCTATTCTCGGCGGCCCCAATCTCAAGGTTGCGCTCTGATGTGTGTGGGCATCCCCATGCAGGTGGTCGAGGCGGGGTTTGGTTATGCCCTGTGCGACCATAATGGCGCGCTCCACCGCATCGACACCGCGCTGGTGGGCGAGGTCGCGGCGGGCGAGTGGCTGATGACCTTCCTCGGCGCAGCCCGCGAGCGGATGGACGAGGCCTCGGCGCGTCAGGCGCTGGCGGCCACCGATGCGCTGGCCGCGCTGATGCGGGGCGAGGAGGTCGATCTCGACGCCGCCTTTGCCGATCTGCTGGCCCGCGAACCCAGCCTTCCTGACCATCTCCTGCACGAAAGCCAGCCATGAACGCCTTATCCCCCGAGATCGACCGCAACGCCCATTCTCCACTGTTGTCCTCCATCATCGCGCGCCACGCCTATGCCGTGGTGGGCGAGGAGACGCTCGACGCCGTTGCCGCGCAGCATCCGCTGGCTATGCTGCTGGTGGCGGGCGACTGGTGGCGGTTGGCCGAGAGCGATGATCTGGCCGTGGTGGTGCCGGAACTCGACAAGGCGCTGGGCGGCCATGTCGGCGTGCTGGTGGCCGCGCGCGATGCCGAACGCGCGATGCAGCGCCGCTTTCGCTTCGCCAGCTTCCCCGCGCTGATCTTCCTGCGCGAGGGTGCCTATCTGGGCGCGATGGAGGGCATTCTCGACTGGTCGGACTATCTGGCGCAATTGCCCGATATGCTGGCGCGCGAGCCATCCGATCCCCCCCCGTTCCGCATGCCCTCGGGCTGCGCCACCCCGCAAGGAGATGCCTGATGGCCGGACCGCACCGCGCTGAACTTGAAGCCCTGTTGGGCGCTCTCACGGGACCGGGCAGCCAGCCCGAAGGCCCCGATGATGCCAAGCTCGACTATATGGTGATGCCCGAGGAGATGCGCGTCTTCTCGATGGCCAGCATCCCTTCGGATGCCAGCGGCCACGAGGGGGGCATGGCGGCGGGCGAGGCGATCCTGTCCGCGCTGACGCGGGTGGCCGCCGGTGGCAAGGAGGAGAGCGTCGATCTTTCCGGTCTGGGCGCCGGCGATCTGGGTTTTGTCGACCAGTTGCTGGGCGAGGGCGAGGTTTCAGTGGTGCTGGGGGCGGAGTATCAGGCGCAGGAATCGGTGCTGGCGGGCGTATGGCGCGTGCGGCAAACCTCGAGCGATGGCACGCGCCTGTCCGATCGCGTGGACATCGGGGCCTTTCCGGCGGGCTTTCTGGGCGCGACACTGGCGCGCGCCAAGCCCGAGGCCACCCTGCCCGAACAGGCCATCGAGGGCGTGTTCAACGCCCCCGCGCTGATCGCCGAGATCAACGACCATATCCCCGGCACCGCCCTGCGCGACGGGCCGCATGTCATCAACCTCTCGCTGCTGCCGCATACCGAGGGCGATCTGACCTTTCTGGAAAGCGCGTTGGGACAGGGCGATTTGATCATCCTGTCGCGCGGCTATGGCAATTGCCGCATTCGCAGCACCGGCACGCGCCATTGCTGGTGGGTGCGCTATTTCAACTCGCAGGATACGCTGATCCTCAACGCGATCGAGATCAGCCCGCTGCCCGAAGTGGCGCAGGCCGCGCCCGAGGATCTGGCCGACAGCGCCGAGCGGCTGGCCGAGATCATGGACACCTATCGGTGAGCGGCCCGGCGCCCCAAGGTGACGAAGGCCATTTCTTCGACGGATCGTTCGGCGGGGATACCGGCAAGATCGACGCGCAAACCCGGCTGGAATGCAAGATCTGCTGGCATATCTATGATCCGGTGGAAGGCTGTGCCTATTGGCAGGTGCCCGCCGGAACGCCCTTTGCCGATCTGCCCGAGCACTGGACCTGCCCCGAATGCGATGCGCCCAAGCACGGGTTCATGGTGGTGGAATGAGTGCGCCCGCGCGCCTCGACGCCGATCCGGCGCCGCTTGACGCGCGGCTTGTGGCGCTGTTCGAGCATATCGCGCAGACCCGTATGGCGGGCGTGCCGGTGGTGAACGACGCGCTGGGTGTGGCCTTGCGCGGCTGGCGGGACTTCGGCCCCTATGCGCTGGGGATGCTGGTGACGCCGTGGTTCATGAATCTGGTCGCCTTTCCGCTGGGCGAGGCGCCGCGCGGCACCCGCGTGGGCGACAAGGCACATCTCGCGCTGCCCTCGGGTGCCTATGAGGCAATCTGGGCCTATGAGGAGGCCGTGGGCGGCTATTGGACCGTCTCGCTGTTTTCCCCCATGTTTGAATTCGACAGCATGGAGGCGGCCATGGCCACCGCCGATGCCGCGCTCGAAGAGATCATGGCCGAACCGGAACCTGCCTCCGCACCCGCACCGGAAAAAAGAGCGGTGCCGGTCAGCCGTCGCGCGTTGTTCCGGCTTGGCGGCGCGGCGGAAATGACGGACAAGGCATGAATGACCCAGCCCGCCATCTGCATCGAGGCCCCCACCGATGCGCCCGCCCGCATCGCGCGCTGCGCCATACCGAATGTGGAGCGTCTGTTGCGCCAGATGCCCGCCGCGCGCGTGGCGCAGGCGGTGCGTCGGCTGCACGCGATCTGTGCGCAGGCGCAAGGCT
>DDES01000234.1 GCA_002336765.1 Novosphingobium sp. UBA1948
TGGTGAAGATCTTGAACTCGTCGGCCACGCGCGCGTCATAGCCATAGGAGGACAGGCCATAGGAGATAACGCCGCCACCGGCATCATTGCGCGTCTGGCGCTCCACAAAAGGCTCGATCATGCCCTGTTCGAGGGCGGCGCTGCGGATCCACTTGTCGGAAAGAATAGACATGGCCGCTTCATGGCCGATGGGCGCCGATTGGGCAAGAGGGTGCCTCCGCTGGCCAGTGCGGATGGTTTGGGCCGCAAGCGTGGACATCAGGCCGACGCTGTGGGCGCCCGATCAGGGGCGAATGGCCGCTCTGCCCTTGCGAATGGCTGGGTAGTGGCTTGCTTCTCAGCCCAGCTCGTCCCTACGGACACAGGCGGGAAGGCATGCGGGATCGCAAGTTACACCTTCCGTGATGGATCGCTCCATACCTCATCCGGTTCCTTCGGGCGCTTTGGTTGCGAGCACGACTGGTCTCATCCGCCTTGCCTCGACCCGCCAGCGCCGGCCTGAAACACCTCTCCCGCCCCATGCGCATGGGGTGGATCGGATGGGGCGGGTTTATAACCCATTTGGTTTGCGTAGGAAAGGGGGTTTACCGATGGGGCGCTGAAAAGTTGCTGGTCGTCTTGCTGTCCACAGCCATGATGCGGAAACAAGGTCGGGTGGATGAGTTCGAGTGTCTGGTTTCGCCAACATCGGCCATTCCAGCTGCCTCGCCCCCTGAACAAAGGACGGCTATCGGACCTCCCGCGTAACGGTCGCTGCGGTAGGAAAGTTAGGGGTTCCTACCATTGGTGGATGTGCTACCAATACTCCATGGGCTGGCTCATCGAAATGGTAATGGATCAGGTATGGGATGAGTATATCTATCGGATATACAAGCGCTTTGGCTTTGTATGGGCTGGAATCGCAATCATCCTCCCGTTGCTACTCATAGCCGTTCCGCTTGCGATATATCTGACTTGAACGTCCACAATAGCACCGTGTCCGGAACGGCGCTTTTCGTCGAAATTTGGTGGTTAGCGGTCAAACCGTTTCGAATGACCATGTGGCGTTGACGAACGAAATCGTCCAGAATCCCGCCTCGCCGGGGAAAATGCCAATTTCGCCGCTCAGCCGCTCGGTCTGGCTGCCCGAATAGTCAAATTTGCTAATTTCAAGATCCCCGAAATCTTCGGCGGACAACGCTCCATTCAAATTCAATTGGAGACTTTCTGGTTTGTCGATCCGCAACGTATATCGAGCATATGCACCATCGCATTCGATCCATGGCGTAACAACCAGTTCGATCCCGCGCTCAGTTATGGCCAGCTTAGCGACTGGAAGATCGTGCCATTCAATTGAGGTCAGCAATGCCATGGTCATACGATGCGGAACTTAGCCTCCGGTCTGCGCGAGGCAAGTCTTATGTCCGCAACTGGGCGTAATCAGCCATTCCAATTTTCCCACGCAGCCTAGGGTTGCTGGCTCTGCTCGACGATATATTGCAATTCGGAGCGGGCGATGGTGTTGTCAGGCTCGAATTTGAGGCTTTGCTGATAGGCTTTGCGCGCTTCGTCCCAGCGCTTCATTTCGATCAGGACATAGCCTTGGCCACGCAGGGCAATCGCCTGCCAATGTCGGGCTGTTTTCTTGTCCTTTATCTTGACGGCAACTTGTTCGGCCTGCCTGTAAAGATCAAGCGAGCTGTCAACATTGCCGATTTTCGCCAGCGTATGGGCATATTCGCTCAAATAATTGGGGTTGTCAGGGGCATGGCCGACCAGATCCTTCAAAACCTGCGCCGCTGCGGCCGGACGGTTCAACTCGTTGAGGGCATAGCCCTTGACCAACATGGCCTCGCACCAGTCGTTTTCGACTTCGACAACGATGTTCTTGTCTTTCATGAAACTCATCAGAAAGGCGATGGCCGCACCCGGGCATAGGGCGGCGGGATCTTTGGCATCCTTCTCCATCGCAGCCGCGATGATCGGGTCCACCAATGCCAAGGCCTTTTCGGAGTTGCCCGAACCAAGTTGCTCTTTGGCCTCTTGCAGGGCGCCCGGCGCGGCATAAACGGGAACTGCAGCACCAAGGAGCGCAAGAGTGACGATCCTTGCCAGCCAAGTCTCGGGAAGCTTCATATCTGTATTCCCCTTTCCCAAAATCCTGCGCGCGTTGAACGGGAAGTGCAAGCGCCATCGCCATGAGGGCGATTGCTGCCAATCTTCACCAGAAGGGGAGGCGGCATTGTCCCAACGCCCGCCGCTTTGGCGGGCCGATTTAATCGGGGTGCAGGGGGCTAGCCCCCTGCGGAAAGGCCATCGCGGCAGCGATATTGCGGGTTAGCGCAGCCGCAGCCCGCAGCCCGCCGTCCCGTCAAATCCCGTGGTATTGCTTATACCACTCCACGAATTTGGGCACGCCCACGTCGATGCTGGTGGTGGGTTGGTAGTTGTGGTCGCGGCGGATGGCTTCGATGTCGGCGAAGGACTGGCGCACGTCGCCTGCCTGCATCGGCTGGAAGTCGATGATCGCCTTTTTGCCGCATTCGGCCTCGAGGATCTCCACCACCTTCATCAGGTGTTCGCTCTTGTGGTTGCCGATGTTGTAGAGCCGGTGCGGCTTGGTGCTGCCGCCCGCTTTCACTTCGCCGTCGTCGGGGGCGGGGTTGTCGAGGCTGGCCATCACGCCGGTGATGATGTCATCGATATAGGTGAAGTCGCGGTACATGTCGCCGTGGTTGAACACAGCGATCGGCTGGTCGGCGAGGATCGCCTTGGTGAACAGCCACATCATCATGTCGGGCCGGCCCCACGGGCCATAGACGGTGAAGAAGCGCAGGCCGGTGAGTGGCAGGCGGTAGAGATGGGCGTAGGTCTCGCTCATCAGCTCGTCGGCCTTCTTGGTCGCGGCATAGAGGCTGATCGGCTGGTCCACGCGATCTTCCACGGCAAAGGGCATCTTGGTGTTGCCGCCATAGACCGAGCTGGACGAGGCATAGACCATATTCTCCACCCCGCGATGGCGGCCGATCTCGAGCATGTTGAGATGGCCCGCAAGGTTGGAATGCAGATAGGCATGGGGATGGGTGATCGAATAGCGCACGCCCGCCTGCGCGCCCAGATGCACGATGCGCTCGAAATCGTGGCCCTTGAGCGCCTCGACCAGCGGTTCGTATTGCGCGAAATCCTGACGCACCAGTGTGAAGCGATCACCGCCCAGTTCGGCCAGACGCGCCAGACGGGCCTCTTTCAGGCGGACATCGTAATAGTCGTTGACCACATCGAGGCCGATCACGCTGTCGCCCCGCGCCAGCAGCCGCACCGCCAGGCTGTAGCCGATGAAACCCGCCGCGCCCGTCACCAGAACTTTCATGAACATAACCCTTTCCGCCCGTCCCATACCTTCAACCCGTGGGGCGCCTTTGGCAGAGCTTTAACCGGCAAGGGACTAACAAAGCGTTTGGCCCCTGCAAATCCGCAAATCGCCCTGCTTCGTCCAAACAATGGCGAGAAATGACGGGAAACGCAGGGTTTCGCGGCATTGTTAACGGGTTCTTTAACTCTTGATACGACTTTGCGCGATGATTGAGGAGGAGTCGGTCCATGCAGTGCCTTGCGGCCTTGCGCGCCATTGCCAGATCTGCTGACCGGCACATCCGCCGGTTGCGGCGCTGCGAGAGCGGCTCGCCCACCATCGAGTTCGCGGTGGTGGCGCCTGCCTTCATCGCGCTGTTGCTGGCGATCCTGCATGTCGCGCTGATCTTTGTCGCGCAGCAAGGGCTGGAAACCGCCGCCGAGAGTTCCGCGCGCCTGCTGATGACGGGGCAGGCCCAGACCTATGCCGGCACCGATGCGCAGGGCCACGCCTATACCGGCATGACCCAGGCCGATTTCAAGACCGCCGCCTGCAACAGCCTGCCCAAATTCCTGACCTGCAACCGGCTCTATGTCGATGTCACCACGGTCAATGCCTTTTCCGCCGCGGTCACCAGCGCGCCTTCGATGACCTATAGCAACGGCAATGTGACCAACACGTTCAACTACAACCCCGGCGCATCGAACGGCACATCGGCGCAGTCGCAGATCGTGGTGCTCAAGCTGATGTATATGTGGCCGGTGCCGACCGGCCCGCTCGGCTTCAATCTGGCCGATCAGGGCAATGGCAACCGCATGATCACCGCGTCCTCGGTGCTGCTCACGGAGAATTTCTGATGGGCATGCGCGCCCTCCATCGCCTGCTGCTCGGGCTGCGGCACCACAGCCGCGGCGCGGCGCTGGTGGAATTTGCCATTGCCGCGCCGGTGATGCTCTCGCTCTATCTGATGGCCTTTATCGTGTCGGACGCCATTTCGGCCAACCGCAAGGTGACGGTGGCGACCCGCGCGCTGACCGATGTCACCAGCCGCTTCATCAGTGTGAACGGCAGCGATGTCACCAATGTGCTGGGCGCGGCGGACAAGGTGCTGGCGCCCTACAGTTCGGGATCGAACCGCGCCAGCCTGCGCATCAGCCAGGTGCAGGTGACCAGCGCCACGCAGGCCAAGGTGATCTGGAGCTGTGAATCGGGCCCGGGCAGTCCGCTGGCCGCCAATGCGCTGGTCACGCTGCCCACCGGCATGGTCACCACCACCATGATCCCCAATGCCTCGGCCACGCCGCCGATCACCGGCGCCTATATCATCATGGGCGAGGTGACCTACAATTACACGCCGATCTTTGCCTACAACGGCGCGGGCACGATGACCTTTGCCGACCGCATCTTCCTTGTGCCCCGCGTGTCCACCAGCATTCCGCTCACCGGCACCTGCTAGAGTTCCGCCTATGACCCCCTCCAACACCCCTGCCAAGATCCTGCAAAACCTGTTGTGCCGCCTGCTGCGCGCGCGCGACGGCAATGTGATGATGATCATGGGCTTTATGCTGGTGCCGATGATCTTCGCGGTCGGGTTCGGGCTGGATTACGGGCGCGCCATGCGCATGCAGACCAAGCTGGCCGCGATTGCCGACGCTGCCGCGCTGGTGGCGGTGTCGCCCAACATGATGGGGCAGAGCGATACCGAGGCGGTTTCGGCGGCCACCGCCTATTTCAACGCGCAGGCCTCGAACCTGTCGGGCGTGACCGTCACCAATGTCACGATCACCGCGCCCACCACCAATTCGGGCGCGCTGGCCGGCACGCGCGTGGCGACGGTGTCGTTCCGCGCCACCTCGCGCAACCTGTTCTCGACCATTCTGGGCGCCAACACGCTGCCGATTTCGGGCACGGTGGTGGCCAATGCCTCGCAGGCGCCGGATATCAATTTCACCGTGCTGCTCGACAATTCGCCCTCGATGCTGTTGCCGACCACCAGCGATGGCCTGACACGGCTCAAGAGCGTCAACAATGATTGCGCATTTTCGTGTCATATCAACCAGATCGTCTACAATGACATCCGCGACAGCAGCAACAATATCATTCTGCTCGACCGCAACTACTACAATGTCGGCATCCAGCAGGTCGCCGGTATCTATCGCTACAATGGCGGTAGCCGTAAGGTTTACGACGGCAACAATGTGCAGATCGGCACCAACGGAAGTGTCAATGGCGCGCGCACGACCTTGAGCTACAAGCCCAATGGATCGTTCTCGACGACCACCGTCAACACCTATCCTGCCGATCCGTTCTTTCTGGCGGAGAATTATGGCAAGCTCTATGGTTCTCCCGCATCGATCCCCATGCGCATCGATGCCGAACTGGCTGCGGCACAGGGTCTGATTACCACGGCGCAATCCACCGCCACGGCGCTCAGCACCAGCAACAACACTGTTATCTACAAGATGCAGTTCTACACGTTCAACTATGACGTCTATGCCTTCACGCCCAGCATGACCAATGTGCACAGTCTGAACACGGCGATGCTGACCCCCAGCAATGGCACGATCGCGCCCTACATTTTGTGGGGCGGCGGCTATTTCCCCGACAACAGCAATCCCAGCAATGCGATCAGCACCAACTATTCGGACAGTTCGCCGATCCAGGGGCTTGGCACGATCAACTCGGTCCTCGCCACGCCGGGCACTGGCCTTAATGGCTCGACGCCCCAGCAAGTATTGCTGATCGTGACCGATGGCTATCAGGACGAGCTGCGCGGCTGGCAGCGCCGCAACCAGTGGGATTCCGACGCGCTGGCCAAATGCACCGCGATCAAGAACCGCGGCATCCGCATTGCCATTCTGTACACCACCTATGATCCCAATACGATCCTGCCCGAATATCCCGGCTATGCGGCCGTGACGCCCAGTATCGCGCCTGCGCTGCGCTCCTGCGCCTCGCCCACGCAGGGCGGCGGTGCGCTGATGTACGAGGTGAGTGTGAACGAGGATATTTCGGTGGCGCTCAACCGTCTTTTCGCGATGACCGTGCAGACCGCGCGTCTGGTCCAGTAAGCCGCGCGGGATAAGCGTAGCGCGCCGCGTCGGCCACGGGTTGACGCGGCGGTTTCGCAGCCGCACAAAGCGGCATGCAATTTCTGTCCGACAATGCCGCCGCGGTGCATCCCGCCGTGTGGGATGCGATGCGCGCCGCCGATGGTCCGCAACCACCCTATGACAATGATGCCCTGAGCCAGCGCCTGGACGCTGCTTTTTCCGCGCTGTTCGGGCAGGATGTGGTGGCGCTGTGGGTGGCCACGGGCACGGCGGCCAACGGGCTGGCGCTGGCCGCCATCACGCCGCCGCATGGCGCGGTGATCTGTCACCGCGAGGCGCATATCGAGCAGGACGAATGCGGCGCCCCCGCGCTGTTCACCCATGGCGCCAAGCTGATGCTGGTGGAGGGCGAGCATGGCAGGATCACGCCCGGGGCCGTGGATGCCGTCATCGCCCCGATCCGCCGCGATGTGCATCGCGCATGGCCCACCGCCCTGTCGATCACACAGGCCACCGAGGCAGGTTGCGTCTATACGCCGGCCCAACTGGCGGCGCTGGGCGCTTGCGCGCGGCGACACGGGTTGCGGCTGCATATGGATGGCGCGCGTTTTGCCAATGCGGTGGCGCATCTGGGCTGTTCGGCGGCGCAGGCCGTTGGGGGGCAGGCCATTGGGGGGCAGGCGAGCGTGGCGGGTGGCGTCGATGTGCTGTCCTTCGGCTTCGTGAAAAACGGCGGGATGAGCGCCGAGGCGCTGGTGTTCTTCGACCCCGCGCTGGCCGACACGGTGCGCTATGGCCGCAAGCGTGCGGGGCATCTGCAATCCAAGGGGCGCTTCATGGCGGCGCAACTGCTGGCCATGCTGGAGGGTGATCTGTGGCTGGCCAATGCGCGCCATGCCAATGCGGCGGCGGCGGCGATCGCTGGGGCGGTGGCGGAGCGCCTGCTCTACCCCTGCGAGGCGAACGAGGTGTTCGTCATGCTCCCGCCTGCAGACAAAGCCGCCCTGCGCGCGCAAGGCTTCGGCTTCTATGACTGGGGCGATGATGCCGCCCGTTTCGTGACGGCATGGAACGCGCGCGACGACCATGTGCAGGCGCTGGCTAAAGCTTTGGCCGCGCTATGAGTGCCCCGATGAGCAGGGGGCGCACCCTGATCCTGTTCGCCTTTGTCACGCTGATCTGGGGTTCGACCTGGCTGGTGATCAAGGGGCAGGTCGGCGCCAGTATCCAGACCCCGCCCGAATGGGGCATCGCATGGCGCTTCCTGCTGTCGGGCGGGGTGCTGCTGGCATGGCTGGGGCTGCGCGGGCAATCGCTGTGGCTGCCGCGCGAGGGGCGCTGGATGGCGCTGCTGGGCGGCACCAGCCAGTTCTGTCTCAACTATATGTTCGTCTATCATGGCGAGCAATTCATCCCCTCGGGCCTGTCGGCGGTGATCTATGCGCTGCTGATGGTGCCCAATGCGCTGTTCTCGCGGCTGGTGCTGGGCACGCCGCTGCGCCCGCGTTTCATGGCGGGATCGGGGATCGCGATGGTCGGCGTGGCGCTGCTGATGGTGCAGGAATATACCGGCGGCGGGGCCAAGGCGCTGCTGGGCGTGGGGCTGACCCTGTGCGGGCTGATCTGCGCCTCGGTGGCCAATGTGGCGCAGGCCAGCGAGGCGGCGCGGAGCCAGCCGGTGCTGGTGCTGGCGGGCTGGTCGATGGCGGTGGGGGCGCTGCTCGATTGCGCCATCGCCTTTGCCCTGCGCGGGCCGCCGGTGATCGAGCCTTCGTGGCACTATTGGGGCGGGGTGGCCTATCTGGGGTTGGCGGGCACGGTGCTGACCTTCCCGCTCTATTTCATGCTGATCCGCAGCATGGGGGCGGGCCGCGCCGCCTTTACCGGCGTTGCCATTCCGGTGGTGGCGATGGCGCTGTCCACCCTGTTCGAGGATTACCGCTGGACCACTCTGGCGGCGGCTGGCTCGGCGCTGGCGATGGTGGGTATGATGATCGCGCTCAGCCCTTCGCGGAAAGTGGGATAGGCAGGGCGCCAGCCCAGCACGCGCTTGGCCTTGCCATTCGCCACGCGGCGGTTCTCGGCATAGAAGGCGCGGGCCATCGGTGTCAGGCCCGCCTGCTCCAGCGTCTGCAAGGGCGGCAGCGGCAGGCCTGACAGACGGCAGGCTTCCTCGATCACGGCGTTCTGCGGCGCGGGCAGGTCGTCGGCCAGATTGTAGGCGCCGGCCGGAGCCGCCAGCCCCGCGATCACCCCGCTGGCTATGTCCTCCACATGCACGCGGCTGAAAATCTGGTCGGGCAGGTCGATGCGGTGGGCGCGGCCCTCGGCAAGGCGCTCGAGCGCCGAGCGGCCCGGCCCGTAAA
>DDES01000074.1 GCA_002336765.1 Novosphingobium sp. UBA1948
GCAAAGCCCATCGCCTGCCACAGGTGCACCGCCGCCGCATTGCTGCTGACCACGCAATTAAACTGGATCGCGGCAAAACCCGCCGCGCGCGCCGCCTCGATCGAATGGGCGCACAGGGCGCGGGCCACACCGCGCCCGCGCGCCGCCTCGCCCACCATATAGCCGCAATTGGCAACATGCGCACCACCGCCCGCCTGATTGGCGCGCAGGTAGTAACTGCCCAACACCTGATCTTCCGCCACGGCCACAAAAGTCTGTTTGCCTGTCCCCAGCCAATAGTCCCGCGCCGCCGCCTCGCCCATGTCGCGGTCGAGCGCATAGGTTTCGCCCGCGCGGATCACCGGCTCGATGATCGGCCACAGCAAGGGCCAGTCGGCAGGGGAAGCGGGGCGGATGAGCATGGCATCCTGCATAGCGGTCTGGCCGCCGAATTGCCAAACATTTGCAACCGCTCGACAATCCTCCAATCGCGTCCCGCGCCGCCCGTTGTGATCTACGACTTTAGCCCTAGGGGCTTTGTTCTAGAAGGCAAAACGCGCTGTTTTCACACACACGTCCTATTTTGCAGGAACATACTTGAAGAACGGACATTGCCATGAGCATCCGCAGCACCATGAACCGCCTGACCCTGCTGGCCGCGCTCAGCCTGTTTATCATCTCGATTGTCAGCATCTGGACCCTGAGCGGGGCGATGCAGCGCGATATTGCCGATTCCACCCGCCGCACGGTCGAAACCGCGCATGGTGTGCTGGGCCATTACCACAAGCTCGAACAGCAGGGCGCGCTGACCCGCGAGGAAGCCCAGCGGCAGGCGCTCGAGACGCTGCGCGCCTTGCGCTACAATGGCAGTGACTATTTCTGGGTCAACGACATGCAGGGCGGCATGAAGATGCACGCCACCAAGCCCGAACTCGAAGGCCGCAATGTGCTGGGCATGACCGACGCCTTTGGCGAGAACATGTTCGCCACGATGATCGCGCAGGTGAAAGACAAGGGCGCCGGTTTCGTCGAATACCACTGGGACAAGCCCGATGGCAGCAAGGGCGTGCCCAAGATCAGCTATGTGCAGGGTTTTGGCCCCTGGGGCTGGCTGATCGGCACCGGCGTTTACAAGGATGACATCCGCGCCGCGCTGCTGCGTCAGGCGGGGCTGCTGGCGGTGCTGGCGGTGATGATCGTGGGCGGCGTGCTGATGGTGTCGCGGCGCATCGCCCATGCCGTGGCCACGCCCATCGAGGCGCTGACGGCACGCATGACCGGACTGGCCAGCGGCGACACGCAAAGTGCGGTGCCCAATCTCGACCGGCAGGACGAGATCGGCGGCATGTCGCAGGCACTCGAAGTGTTCCGCCACGCCGCCATCGCGCAAAAGGCCGCCGAGCAGGACCAGCATACCGCCATCGCCAAAGTGGGCGAGCATCTGGGCGAATTGGCACAAGGCAATCTGGACGACCGGATGCGCGACATTCCGCCCGCCTATGCCGCCCTGCTCGAACATTACAACAGCGCGGTCGAGAAACTCAGCACGGCGCTGCGGGCGGTGCATGACAACACCGCCTCGATCACCGACGCCGCCAATGGCATCCGCGACGGATCGGCCGATCTGGCCCGCCGCACCGAACAGGAAGCCGCAGCGCTCGAACGCACCGCGCATGATTTGGCCGATGTGACCCGCGAGGTGCGCGCCGCCGCCGACAGCGCCAGCCATGCCGGACATGTGGTGGACAGCACGGTCAAGGCCGTGCGCCAGTCGGGCGAGGTGATGGAACAGGCCGTGGGCGCCATGCGCACCATCGCGCAATCGTCGGAAAATATCCGCCAGATCATCGCGCTGATCGACGGCATTGCCTTCCAGACCAACCTGCTGGNNACCTGCTGGCGCTCAACGCCGGTGTCGAGGCGGCCCGCGCGGGCGAGGCCGGTCGCGGCTTTGCCGTGGTGGCCGAGGAAGTGCGCGCGCTGGCGCTGCGCAGCGCGCAGGCTGCCAAGGATGTCGAAAGCCAGATCATGGCCTCGGTCACACAGGTCCAGTCCGGCGTCGGGCTGGTGGAGGATGTCGAGAACCGGCTGGGCCGCATCGTGGGTCAGGTCGAGGAACTGGGCACGCTGGTCATCACCATTTCCGAGAGCGCACAGCGACAGGCCACCAGCGTCGATCAGGTCAATGTGGCGATGCAGGGCATGGAACTGACCACCCAGCATAATGCCGCCATGGCCGAGGAAGCCACCGCCGCCTGCGTCAGCCTGGCGCGCAATGCGATGGTGCTGCGCGCCGAGGTGGAGAAATTCGATCTGGGCGCACGGGCAGGCCGCGAGACGCGCGCACCCGCATCATGGGCGGCCTGAGCGTCCGCCGCTAGAACAACGCCATCTGGCCATGCTGAGCGGGCGGTGGGGCTTCGGCCTTGTCCGCCCCGCCATCAAAGCCTGACAGCGTCAGCCCCATCAGCCGCACCGGCAGCGGCAAGGGCAGAACATCGTCGAGCAACTCACGCCCCATGGCGGCAAACTCCTCGCGCCCCGCCACCAGACGGTCGAGCGTTCGGGCATGGGTGCGGATCGAGAAATCCGACAGGCGCAGCTTGAGCGTTACCGTGCGCCCGCGTGCCTGCGCCTTGTCGATATCGCGCCACACCAGATCGATGATCCCTTCCAGCGCCTCGCGCAGAAAGGGGCCGGTGGAAATGTCGCGATCAAAGGTGCGCTCTCCCCCCAGCGATTTGCGCGGGCGGTTGGCGCGCACAGGGCGCAGGTCGATGCCGCGCACCGCGCGATAGAGGTAATCGGCCTGCGATCCGAAATGCTCGCGCAGAAAGGCAATGTCGCGGGCGCGCAGATCGGCACCGGTGGCAATCCCCAGCGCCGCCATTTTCTCCGCCGCCTTGGGCCCCACGCCGTGGAACCGCCGCACCGGCAGACCGGCCACGAACTGCGCCCCCTCCCCCGGCCGGATCACGCACAACCCGTCGGGCTTGTTCTGGTCGCTGGCCAGTTTGGCGAGGAACTTGTTGTAGCTCACCCCCGCGCTGGCGGTAAGGCCGGTGTCGGCCTTGATGCGGGCGCGGATCAGTTCGGCAATGCGCGTGGCGCTGCCGATGCCGCGCAGATCGCGGGTGACATCGAGATAGGCCTCGTCGAGCGAGAGCGGCTCGACCAGCGGCGTGTAGTCCAGAAAGATCGCGCGGATCTGGCGCGAGACGCTCTTGTAAACCTCGAAACGCGGCGGCTTGAAGATGAGCTGCGGACACTGGCGCGCCGCCACCACACTGGACATGGCCGAACGCACACCGAATTTGCGCGCCTCATAGCTGGCCGCCGCCACCACGCCGCGTTCGCGGCTGCCGCCCACCGCCACCGGCAAACCCTTCAAGGCCGGATCGTCGCGCTGCTCCACGCTGGCGAAGAAGGCGTCCATATCGATATGGATCACCTTGCGCAGGCCTTGCGCCTCGTCGTCCCGCGCTTCCTCGTCCTGATCCACCGGCGATTCCATGCCGCGCATAGTAGCGCCCCGACGCGCGGCGCGCATCGGGGCAGGTGAGAACAAAACGGGGATAAGTATGGGAGATCAGCGCTGGGCCAGACGGGCATGGCCCAGCACGCCCGCCACGCGCATCGCGGCCACCGAGCCGACTTCCTCGCGGCAACGCTCGAAGGCGATGTTGCTCTTCATCGGGTCGGACTGGTCGGCGATGGTGTTGCACACATCGCGCACCGCGGCATTCACCCGCTTGCGCAGCACGGCGCGGCCTTCGTCCGAGGCAAGGTCGAGATCGCCATAATGCACGAGCTGCACCGCCTCGACCGCATCGGCATGGCGCGCGGCAGGAGCGGGCATGGTGGCGGCATGGGCAGGCATCACGAAAGTGAACGTGGCAAAGCCCAGCGCGAAAGTGGTGGCAAGGCTGGCGGCGGCGGTACGGATGAAAGTCATGGTCGGTTCCTCTTCGAAATGGTTCACCGGCGAAACGGGGGATTGCCGGACACCAGACCATCAGCATGAGGCGTGCCAGTTTTGAAAAATGCCGGATTTCCGCCATTCCCGGAATTGACGCGAGCTTCCGCACTCCCTGCAATCGGCATTTGTTTGTAAATTTTGCTAACTATGCGCGCAAAATACACCACATCATAAATCCCACCTTCCATCCGCCAAAAGACTTCCCTTTCCCCGCCTCCACCGCCATGAAGAATTCCATGAATCCCCCCGCTCCCCCACCCGGCTCCACGCCCAGCCAGATCGATGGCAAGGAATTTGTGCTGCTGATGGGGCTGATACCGGCCCTGATGGCGCTGGGGGTCGATTCGATGCTGCCCGCGCTGGGGGCGATCGCCGCCGATCTGGGCGAGCACGATCCCAACCGTCGCCAATATATCATCGGCGTCTTCCTGCTGTGCAATGGCCTCGCCTGCCTCGTGCCCGGCGCGCTGGCGGACCGTTTCGGGCGGCGACGCGTGCTGATGGCCTGCCTTGGCGCCTATGTCGCCTGTTCGCTGGGCTGCGCGCTGGTTACCTCCTTCACGCAATTGCTGGCGGCGCGGGCGATGATGGGTCTGGCCTGTGCGGGGCTGCTGGTGCTGCCCTCGGCGATCATCCGCGACCGTTTCGAGGGCGACCGCATGGCCCGCCTGCAATCCACCGTGTCGATCGTGTTCATGATCGTGCCGATGATCGCCCCCACGCTGGGCCAAATGGTGCTGGGCATCGCCAGTTGGCGCTGGATCTTCAGCCTGATGGCGATGCTGGGCTGTGTGATCGGTCTGTGGACCTTCCTGCGCCTGCCCGAAACGCTGCGCCCCGAATATCGCCAGCCGGTCAGCCTGTTGCGCGTCGCCCGCTCGATGGTGGAGATCACCACCACCCGCGTGGCGGTGGGCTATACTTTCGGCATGGCGCTGATCCAGTCGGCGATGTTCGGCTATATCAATTCCAGCCAGCAACTGGTGGCCGAACATTTCGGCGCCGGTCCGCGCTTTCCGGTGATTTTCGCGGGGATGGCGGCCTGTATGGCCACCACCAATTTCGTCAATTCGCGCATCGTTGAACGCTTCGGCGCGCGGCGGGTCAGCCATAGCGCGGTGCTGGCCTTTATCGCGACCTCCGCCCTGCAACTCTATATGGCCAGCCAGCCGCACGAAACCTTGTGGCAATTCGTGCCGATCATGACTCTCAACATGTGTCTGATGAGCTTTATCGGCGCCAATTTCGCCTCGATCGCGCTGCAACCCTTTGCCCGCAAGGCAGGGGCTGCGGCCAGTTCGCAGGCGTTTATCCGCATGGTGACCGCTGCCGCGCTGGGCGCTTTCATCGGCCAGTCCTTCGACGGCACCGCCCGCCCGCTGGCCAGCGCGCTGCTGGCGGCGGGCTGCGGCTGCCTCGCGCTGGTGCTGTTCAGCGAAAAAGGCCGCCTGTTCCGCCGCCTGCTGCCCCCCGGAACCCCGCGCCCCATCGCCTGAACGACAGGCTGCCAGCCGGCGCACGCCTCTCGCTGAAATACGTAGAGAAACGTAGGTGGCCGCGCATTTTTTAGCTGCGCCTGCGAAGAACATCTGCTACGTATTATTAACTAGTGTGCTCAGGGGTGGGCATATCGGGAGATATTGTAATGGCTTCGACCCTTCTTGCCGTGCTGGCCGCCTCGGGCCTTGCTGCGGCGCAAACGCCTGCGGCCCCCGCCACCCGCGCGGCGCAGGCACTGCCGGTGGCCGCCGCCGCACAGGCTGCACCTGTCGCCAATGCCGGATGCTTCGTGCCGGTGCAGGATGGCAAGCTGGCCACAATTGGCGAGCTCCGCAAGAACCAGTCCATCGCCGGTTGCACCAATCCGG
>DDES01000166.1:0-6508 GCA_002336765.1 Novosphingobium sp. UBA1948
GCCAGCACGCCCAGCAGCACCAGCGCCAGCACAAGGCAGAAGCCCGCGAAGCTCCAGCCCCCCAGCCGCGAGGCGAGCCACAGCAGCGCCAGTGCCGTCAGCGCCATCGGCACTGCCATCAACCGGCGGAACCATGCCATCCATGCGCCGGGGCGCGGCAACAGACGGCGCAGCACCGGCACAAAGGCAATCGCCAGAAAAGGCAGCGCGATGCCCAGCCCCAGCGCCACAAACAGCAGCATGGCCGCGCCGACCGGCAGCAGCAGGGCCGCGCCCATCGCCGAAGCCATGAAGGGGCCGGTGCAGGGCGTGGCGACGAAAGCCGCCAGCAGACCGGTCGCAAAGGCCGAGCGGGCCGAACCGGCGCCACGCGCGGCAAAACCGGGCACGGCAAATTCGAACAGGCCCAGCAGATTGGCCGTGATCCCCACCGCCAGCAGCAGCAGCGCCGCCACCACCGAGGGTTCCTGCAACTGGAAGGCCCAGCCCACCTGCTCGCCGCCCGCGCGCAGCGCCAGTAGCAGCGCGCCCAGCGCCGCGCAGGCCACCACCACACCGGCGGAATAGGCCAGACCCTCGACCCGCGCCTCGGCCTCCGATTCGCCCGCGCGCGCCAGCGCCAGCGCCTTGAGCGACAGGATCGGGAACACGCAGGGCATGATGTTGAGCAGCAAACCCCCCGCCAGCGCCATCAACACCAGCCAGGGCAGCGCGGGCAATTCCGGCGCCGCCCCACCGGCATCCGCCAACGGCTCGCCACCGGCGGGCACGGGGCCGGGCGTGGCGGTGATTTCCACGCCGTCGCCCGCGCTTGTCAGCCGCAAAACGCCCGACAGGTCGGTAAAGCCCATGTCCGGCGCGGGGGTCAGCGTCACGATCAGCATGTCGCCCTTGCGGGCAAAGCTTTGCGGCGCGGCATGGGCCACGCTCTTGTCAGTGGCGGCAAAGAAATGCGGTGCCGCGATGGCGCCCGAGGCGGGGAAGGGGATCGCCAGCCGGATCTTGCCATCGGCCATCGCGTAATGCGCCTGCGCCCCCAGCGGCGCGGGCAGGGCGGCGCGCCATGCGTCAAAGCGCGGGTCGGGCGCATGGACGGTGCCCGCCGCGGAAACCGCGATGGTGGTGGCCAGCGTACCGCTTTCGGGCACACACATCGTATCGGTGCAGGCCAGCCATTCGGCCAGCACGCTCACCGGCAGGCGTTCACCCGCGCGCGCCGTAGCGGGCAGCGTGTAGGGCACCAGCAGCGCATAGTCGGACTGGAACACATGGTTCATCAGCCCCGCGATCAGCAGCGTTTCGGGCACGGGATAGCGTGGCGTGCCCGCGTGCCCCGCGCCTTTCCATGTCAGTTGCGTGGGCAGGCCCGCGTCGCCCGGCGCCAGCCAATAGCCGTGATAGCCCTTCTCCGGCTTGAAATGGATGGCCAGAGTTACCGTCTCGCCCGCCGCCGCGCCATGTTCGGCGATCAGCTCCGCCGCGATATGGTTCGGCCCGCCCAGCGGCGGTGCGTCGGCGCGCGCGGGGGCCGCCAGCGACAGCAGCGCCAAAGCCACCATCTGCCACAAAAACGCAACGCAAACAGACCATGAGCGGGGGATCATGCGGTATCAACTCCTGCAATCAGCGACATTTTCCCCCCTTGCGTCGGGGCGCTGACCGTTTCAAACCTCGTTTCAGACCTGATGCCGGTGAACCGGCCGGAATGCAAGGAACCCCTTTCGTGCGCCACAATAGCTCAGCTTTCCTGAAAATGACTTTCGCTGGCGTGCTTGCCGTGTCTTTGGCAACGGCTGTGGCCAGTCCGGCGCTGGCCAAACCGGCGGCACCCGCCGCTCAGGAAGCCCCCAAGGGGCCGCCCAAGCTGATCGTGGCGATTGCGGTTGACCAGTATAGCGCCGATCTCTTCGCGCAATATCGCGCGCGCTATACCGGCGGCCTTGCCCGCCTGCTGAAAGGCGCGGTGTTCCCCAGCGGTTTCCAGAGCCATGCCGCCACCGAGACCTGCCCCGGCCATTCCACGCTGCTAACCGGCGCGCATCCCGCGCGCACCGGAATCATCGCCAACACATGGGTGGATTTTACCGCTCCGCGCGCCAACAAATATGTCTATTGCGCGGAGGACGAGAAGGCGGGTGGCGACAAGATGGTCGTGTCGGCCGCGCATCTCAAGGTGCCAACGCTTGGCGAATGGATGAAGAAACAGTGGTCCGACAGCCGCAATGTCGCCGTCTCGGTCAAGGATCGCGCAGCGGTGATGATGAGCGGGCATGACCCCGATGGCGCCTATTGGCTCGATGGACAGGCCTTCACCTCCTACACCGGCAAGCCCCTGCCTGTTGCCATCGCCAGCGCTAACGAGCGGTTGAAGGCTTTGTTCGCCAAGGGCGCGGGCGCGATGGCGGTGCCCGCATGGTGCGCCCCGCGCGACCGCGCGGTGCAGGCCGGTGCGCTGACCGTGGGCACGGGGCGTTTCACGCTCGGCGAGGCGGACAAGACCCGCAAGCTGGCCGACCAGTTCCGCGCCAGCCCGCGCGCCGATGCCGTCACGCTGGAGATCGCGGCGGGGCTGGTGAAGGAGTTGAAGCTGGGCAAGGGCGGCGCGCCCGATGTGCTCTCGGTCAGCCTGTCGGCCAATGATTATATCGGCCACGGCTATGGCACCGAAGGGCTGGAAATGTGCATCCAGCAGTTCGAACTCGATCGGAAGCTGGGCACGTTCTTTGCCGCGCTGGATGCAAGCGGGGTGGATTATGCGGTGATGCTGACCGCCGACCACGGCGGGATCGATCTGCCCGAGCGTCTGCGCGAACAGGGCCTGCCCGAGGCGCAGCGCGCCGAGGTGGATTTGAGCGGCACCACGCTGGGCAAGGTGATCGCCGGTGAACTGGGGCTGGCCAATGCCAAGCCGGTGCTGTCCGACGGGCTGGGCGGGGATTACTGGATCAGCCCCGATCTGACCGCGGAGCAGCGCGCGCAGGTGCAGGCGAAACTGGTCGAGAAGCTGAAGGCCCATCCTCAGGTGGAGGCCGTATTCACCCGCGACCAGATCGCCGCCACGCCCTATCCGCTGGGCCATCCGCAGGATTGGAGCGAGATCCAGAAGGCCCGCGCCTCCTATGATCCGCAGCGTTCGGGCGACATCTATGCCCCGCTGCGCCGCGCGGTGGTCTCGGTGCCCACGCCCAAGGCGGGCAGCATCACCGTGACCACGCATGGCAGCATCTGGGATTATGACCGCCGCGTGCCGATGCTGTTCTGGCGCAAGGGGGTGACCGGCATGGAGCAGCCCCAGCCGGTGGAAACGGTGGACATCGCCCCCACGCTGGCCGCGCTGATCGGGCTGAAAGTGCCCGAGGGCACGTTTGACGGGCGCTGCCTCGATATTGACGGTGGCCCTGCGGACAGTTGCGGGAAGTGATGCAGGGGCGTATGCCCCGCCTCATGCAAGACTCAACCTCGGCGCAACGCAAAGATCTGGTCATTCTGGGCGGAGGCCTCGTCGGCATGACGCTGGCGCTGGCCGCCGCGCGGCAGGGGATCACCGCGCATGTGGTGGAAAAGGCCGATCCGGCGGAATTGACCGCCGATGGCGTGGATGCCCGCGCCTCGGCCATTTCCTCGGCCAGCTGGAACCTGTTCACCAACATTGGCCTTGCCGAGGCGCTGCGCCCCCTGGGTTGCCCGATCGACGCCATCGCCGTGACCGACCAGCACAAGCCGGGCCGGATCGATTTCAAGCCGCATGAGGGTGAGGCCGCCTTGGGCCGGATGTATGCCAACCGCGATATCCGCCTCGCCCTGTTCGAGGCGGCGCGGCACGAGCCGAATATCGCATGGCACACCGGCGTTGAAGCCGTGAAGCGCGAGCGCGGGCCGCATGGCGTGGCGGTGACTCTGAACGACGGGCGCGTGCTGGAAGGGAGCCTGCTGGTGGGCGCCGAGGGGCGCCGCAGCCCGACCCGCGAGGAGGATGGCATTGGCCTTGTGGCGTGGGATTACCACCATCACGCCATCGTCACCGCGCTGGCGCATGACAAGCCGCATGGCAATGTGGCGTGGGAAATCTTCTATGCGGCGGGGCCGTTTGCGCTGCTGCCGTTGAACGATCTGCCTGATGGCCGCCATCGCAGCGCGCTGGTGTGGACCGTGCCCGCCAAGGACGCCAAGGGCGTGATGGCCATGTCCGACGCCATGTTCACCGCCGAAGTGACCAAGCGCATGGACGGTATGTTCGGCGGGATCGAGCTGATCGCGCGGCGCATGGCCTATCCGCTCAGCTATCAGAACGCCACGCGCATTGTGGGCGACCGGTTGGCGCTGGTGGGCGATGCGGCGCACGGGATGCACCCCATCGCGGGGCAGGGGCTGAACCTCGGGTTGCGCGATGTGGGCGCTTTGGTCGAGGTGCTGGCCGATGGCATGCGGCTGGGGCTGGATGCGGGCGATGCCCAGCTTTTGAAGCGCTATGAAAACTGGCGCGCGCTCGACAATTTCACCACGATGAGCGTGATGGACGGCATCGTCCGCCTGTTCGGCGTGCCGGGGCGCACGGCCAGCGCGGTACGGCGCCTTGGCATGGGGGCAGTGCAGCGCATGCCCGCGCTCAAGAACTTCTTTATGAACGAGGCGCGCGGCACCTCGGGCAAATTGCCCCGCCTGCTGCAGTCCGCTTAGGCGGCGTGTGCAGAGTCAGCGATTATGGGAGCGTCCGAAACTGGTGGTTAGCTGCCGTTGGCCGCCGAGAGCGGCACGACTTCCGCGATCTTCAAGATTGGCCCGCCCGTGTAGTGGCAATAACCGAACACCATCATCGCATCCGGCCACTCAGTTTCACATTGCCCAATGATGCCGACCATCGTGTAGCGCGCAGCCCGTTGAGGAGCATGCTGAAGAACCTGCTCGCTAGCGTAGATGCCAATGCGCTGGCCACTAACTGACCGATCAGAGTTTGAGCCATTAGCGTTGGCTTGGCTCGCACGCTTAAAGAGAGCGCGCCGCGCCCAGAAGCCTTGGACCGCCACACAGGTGCCGTTCAGCGCTTCAGCTCGCCGCAGCACGTTGTCGAACGAAAGATGAAGGGCATTTGTTCGATTGCATTTCGCCGGGTCAGACCAAGCCCTGAGTATCACGTCCTCTGAATTATCAGGTGGGTCGCCTACCGCCTGCGCGGTAGCGGCTGTTGCGAATACCGCAACGGCGGCTGCCAGAAGAAGGTAAGTTTGCATGGTTCAAACTACCACGTGTCACTTCATCCGCAACTGGTTGCTCATTGTCGAAATCTGGTGGAAAGCTGCAATTCGTGATATCAGTCGGCATGAGCGCGATACATCGGTCAGCAGCATCAATCGGTTTTTACGGGGACGATCTAGACCCCTCTGAAATTACGTCGCTACTCGGCTCACCGACAGTAGCAGTAAAGAAGGGTGGCACGTATCAAACGCCGGGTGGCCGAGAGAAAATCGCTTCCACCGGCTCGTGGAGGCTTGAGGCCGAGGATCAACAACCTGCAGACCTTGACCGGCAAATCAACAGCTTACTGGATAGATTGTCAGATGATCTCGCCTCATGGCTTAGGCTGACCACTTGCTTTCGCAATCGGGTGTTTTGCGGCCTTTTCCTTGAGGAGCCGAATGAAGGCTTAGGGCTGAGGTCGGAAACCCTGATGCGCCTTGGCGAGCGAGGTTTGCATCTTGAACTGGACATCTACGGAGCACCACTACCGGAATGACTGTCCGCCAGGGCGTAATCAGTCATTCCAGTTTGTCCACGCCGCCTAGGGCTTAAGGCGCGGTACTGGCTGCCGCGCTGGCAGCGGCGGCGGGATTTTGCGCCACCGGACTGGCTTGCTCGATGGCATGGCCCGCGCTGTCTTTCAGCAATTTGGGTTCGAGCAGCGCGGCGGTGTCCAGCGCGTCCAGCCCGTGCATCGCCTCGGCATAGCGCTCCGCATCGGCGATCCATTGGGCGGCGGCCTTGGCGCCGGGCAACAGGCGCACATCGGCAATCGCGTCCTCGATCTTGCCTTCCTTCAGGCACAGGCGGGCATGGTCCAGCCGCACCTTGGGGCTGGGCGCATTGCCGCCCGACGAGGAATGCAGCACAAACAGGCCCGACAGGTCGCGCTTGATCTTGGACCAGCTCGATTGCTCGTCCGGCCCGACCAGTTGCGGGGCCAGCACCTCGAATTGCGTGGCGAGGCGGTCATGCGTGACGGGCTGGCGGGCGAAGGCGATCAGGCCGTTCACCACATTGGGCAGCGCCGTGCCGAAGCGCAGCCTGAGCTGGCCCTCGAGATAGCCCAGAGGCTTGCCCGATTCGATGGCGCGGCGCGTGGCAAAGGCGGCCAGCAAAGCCTCGGCGCGGCCTGCCTGCGCGGCGGCCACGGCGCTGTCGGCCTGAATGCGGGCGAGGCGTTGCTCCATCTCGCCCACGCGGGCCAGCGTGGTGGCATCGAGCGTCGGGGCAGGAGCGGGGGCGGCCACCGGCGTGGGCTTGTGCCCGAAAC
>DDES01000166.1:6529-7045 GCA_002336765.1 Novosphingobium sp. UBA1948
CCAGCCACTCTGCCACGCGCCAAAGCCCATCACGCCCGCGCCCAGCACAAAGGCTGCCACCAGCAGCGCCATGCGCGACGCGCAGCCACCCTTGCGCACTCCGCCCGGCTGGTTGGGATATTCCTCGATCATGCCTGTCAGCGGCCCTTTTGCGTCATGGCTACAGTCTGGCACGTTTGTGCCGCCAAGGCCAGCATCGCGGCATCATCGGGCGCGCTGGCGGTTTGCAGCGAGGCCCAGTCGCCCGCCTGCGCGGCGATTTCGGTCACGCGCGGGCCGATGGTGATGGCGTGGATGCGGCGGCGTGACAGCAGCAGCCGGTCGGTCTCGGCGATGAAATGGCGCGCCGCCTCGCCCGAATGCAGCAGCAGGATGAACGCGGGCAGCGCATGGACCAGCAGCAGCCGCGCCAGCGCCTCGGGCAGGGGTTGCGCCACGCTGGCATAGGCGATGCGGGTGATGAGCGTGACACCGTGGGGAGGATCCAGCGGCACATGCGCCTCGCCCGCCCGCCGC
>DDES01000019.1 GCA_002336765.1 Novosphingobium sp. UBA1948
CGCAAGCAGTTCGGCAAGGCGATTGCCGAGTTCCAGAACACCCAGTTCCAGCTGGCCGATATGGCCACCGAACTGGAGGCGGCGCGCGCGCTGCTCTACACCGCCGCCAGCAAGATCACCGCGGGCGCGCCGGACAAGACCAGCTTTGCCGCCATGGCCAAGCGTTTTGCCACCGACACGGGCAGCAGCGTGGCGGACCGCGCGTTGCAGATGTTCGGCGGCTATGGCTATCTGCGCGACTATCCGATCGAACGCTTCTGGCGCGATTTGCGCGTGCATCGCATTCTGGAAGGCACCAATGAGGTGATGCGCCTGATCATCGCGCGGGAGTTGCTGAAGTGAGCGAGATTTCGGCCCCAGAAGTTCTGGCGCGCATCGAGGGTGTGGCAGGCATCCTTTCCTTGAACCGTCCGCGCGCGATCCATGCGCTGACGCTGGAGATGGTGCGTGCGATGACGCAGGCGCTGCTGGAATGGCGCAGTGAGGACAAGGTGCGGGTGGTGCTGATCGACCATGCCGTCGATCCGGCTGGTGATCCCAAGCTGTCGCGCGGCTTCTGCTCGGGGGGCGATATCAGCCTGCTGCGCCATAGCGCGCTGCATGACGGGGGCGTTGCGGGGCGCAAGTTCTTCTTCGACGAATACCGCCTGAACCACCTGCTGTTCACCTACGAGAGCCGCGAAAACGGCAAGCCTGTGGTGGGTTTTATGGACGGCATCACGATGGGCGGCGGGGTTGGTATCAGCCAGCCCGCGCGCTTCCGCGTGGCGACGGAAAACACCCGTCTGGCCATGCCCGAGAGCGGGATCGGCCTGTTTCCCGATGTGGGCGGGGGCTGGTATCTCTCGCGGCTTAGCGGCCGGTTGGGGCAATATCTGGCGCTCACCGGTGCGCGGCTTGACGGGGCGGAATGCGTTTGGGCGGGGTTGGCGAGCCACTATCTGCCCGCCGCCAGTCTGGCGCAAGCCAAGGCGCGGCTGATCGCGGGCGAGGCGCCCGAAGCGGTGCTCCATGCTTTGGCGACCGTGCCGCCCGAGGCCCGAATTGCCACCCATGCCGAGGCCATTGCGCGGCTGTTCGCCAGTGACACACTGGAGGATATTCTCGCCGCGCTGGAGGGTGATGACAGCGATTTTGCCCGCGCCACGCTGGCCACCATCCGCACCAAAAGCCCGACCACCTGCAAGGTTTCGTTGCGCCAACTGGCGGAAAGCGCGAGCCTGCCGGATTTCGCCGCCAATATGGCCATGGAGTACCGCATCGGCGGGCGGGTGATGCTGCTGCCCGATTTCGCCGAGGGCGTGCGGGCGGTGATCCTCGATAAGGACAATGCTCCGCAATGGTCGCCCGCCACGCCCGAAGGGGTGAGCGAGGCCATGATCGACGATATTTTCGCGCCGCTTCCGGCGCTGGAGGAATGGAAACCGCTATGAGTTACGAAACGATCCTCGTCGAGACGCACGGCGCCGTCACGCTCATCACGCTTAACCGCCCCAAGGCGCTCAACGCGCTCAATTCGCAGGTTTGCGCCGATCTGGTGCAGGCCTTTGCCGCCTTCGAGGCTGACGATACGCAGGGCTGCGCGGTGCTGACCGGCAGCGGCGACAAGGCTTTTGCCGCCGGTGCCGATATCAAGGAAATGGCCGAGAAGCCCGCCGCCGATTTCTTCCTGCAGGACTTCTTCTCCCAATGGCAGAGTGACATCGTCAAGCCCACCCGCAAGCCGTGGATCGCGGCGGTGAATGGCTTCGCGCTGGGCGGTGGCTGCGAACTGGCGATGATGGCCGACTTCATCCTTGCCGCCGATACGGCGAAGTTCGGCCAGCCCGAGATCAAGCTGGGCGTGGCGCCGGGCATGGGCGGTTCGCAGCGCCTGACCCGCGCAGTAGGCAAGGCCAAGGCGATGGAACTGTGCCTGACCGGCCGCATGATGGGCGCCGAGGAAGCCGAGCGCGCTGGGCTTGTCGCGCGCATCGTGCCGCTGGCCGATCTGGTGGAGGATGCGCTCAAAACGGCCCAAACCATTGCCTCGATGCCGCGTATGGCCGCGATGGTGAACAAGGAAATGGTCAACACCGCCTTTGAAACCACGCTCGATCAGGGGCTGATCTACGAACGCCGCCTGTTCCAGATCCTCACCGCCACCGAGGATAAGGCTGAAGGCATGGCCGCCTTTGTGGAGAAGCGTGCTGCCGTGTGGAAGGGGCGCTAAAAGGGGGCGCCTCCGGCGGCTAAGGGGCGGCATCTTTGCTTTGACGGCTTTGGCAAGCCAAAGTCTTCGGCCCCTTAGAACCCCCTGACGTCTTCAGGCGATGGCTTAACCAAAACGCGGGTGAACGCCGTGATAGCGCTGCAGGCTTTAGGGCCTGCGGCGCTTCAGATTCGGCGCACGAAACTGTCGAGCACCTTCTTGCGCTCGCCACTGTCGAAGTCGATCTCCAGCTTGTTGCCTTCCTGCGCGACGACAGTGCCATTGCCGAATTTTTCGTGAAACACACTGTCGCCGCGCTTGATGTCAAGGCGCGGCTTGGCGGCAAAGCTGGCCGCGCTTTTGGTGACGGGGCGCGTCGCTTCGGGAATACGGCGCGGGGCGGGGTCATAGCTGGCGGCGGCGCGTTGCCAGCCGGGGCCGCGTGTGTCGCCGCGTTGTGGGCGGTCGCGCGCGACATGGGCGAAAGGATCGTCCCGCTCGCTCCATTGCGCGCGCCATAGCGAGGCGCCGCCCGTCATTGTGCTTTCGCTGGTGATATGGGCGGGGGGTAGCTCACCGATAAAGCGGCTGGGCAGCGAGCTGGTCCACTGGCCATAGATGCGGCGGTTGGCGGCATGCAGGATGGTGCAGGCCCGCCGCGCGCGGGTGATCGCGACATAGGCGAGGCGGCGTTCCTCCTCCAGACTGGCGAGGCCGCCTTCATCCAGTGCGCGCTGGCTGGGGAACACGCCTTCTTCCCAGCCGGGCAGGAACACATGGTCAAACTCCAGCCCCTTGGCGGCATGGATGGTCATGATGGTGACCTTTTCCGCATCCTCGTTGGCCTCGTTGTCCATCACCAGACTGACATGTTCGAGGAAATCGCCCAGCGTCTCGTATTCCTCCATCGCGCGCGCGAGTTCGGTGAGGTTTTCGAGGCGCCCCGCGCTTTCCGCGCTGCGGTCGGCCTGAAGCATCGCGGTGTAGCCGCATTCATCGAGCACCGTGCGCGCCAGTTCGGCGGGCGTGGTCTGGTGCGAAAGATCGCGCCAGCGCGCCACATCGCGCATCAGCGCCAGCACCGTGCCGCGCGCCTTGGCGGGTAGCTCGTCTGTATCGCAAATGTCCAGCGCGGCGGCGGCCAACGGCATGGCCTGCGAACGGGCATAACGGTGGAGCTTTTCCAGCGTCTTGTCGCCAAGGCCGCGCTTGGGCGTGTTGTATATCCGCTCAAAGGCCAGATCGTCACTCGGCTGGGCGATCAGGCGCAGATAGGCCAGCGCATCGCGGATTTCGGCGCGCTCGTAAAAGCGGAAGCCGCCGATGATGCGATAGGCAAGGCCGATGCTGATAAAGCGGTCCTCGAACTCGCGCGTCTGGAACTGCGCGCGCACAAGGATGGCGACGCGCGTTAAAGGCAGGCCTTCACGCTCCAGCCGCTCGATCTCCTCGCCCACGCGGCGCGCTTCCTCCGGTGCATCCCATACGCCGATCACGCGTACCTTGTCGCCGCCGGTCGCCTCGGTCCAGAGTTGCTTGCCCAGCCGCTCGGTGTTCTCGTGGATCAGGCCCGAGGCCGCGCCCAGAATATGCGGGGTGGAGCGGTAATTCTGCTCCAGCTTGATAACTTTCGCGCCCGGAAAATCCTTTTCAAAGCGCAGGATATTGGCGACTTCTGCCCCGCGCCATGAATAGATCGACTGGTCATCATCGCCCACCACACAGATGTTGCGATGCCCCTGCGCCAACAGCCGCAGCCACAGATACTGGACCGAGTTGGTGTCCTGATATTCGTCCACCATGATATATTTGAAGCGCTGTTGATACTGTTCCAGCACATCGCGATGCTTGCGGAAAATCGCCAGAATATGCAGCAGGAGATCCCCGAAATCGCAGGCATTGAGCGCGCGTAGCCGGTCTTGATAGAGGCGATAGAAATGCTGCCCCTTGCCATTGGCATAGGCCTCGCTCTCGCCCGCATCGAGATCTTCGGGGGCAAGGCCGCGGTTCTTCCAGCGATCGATGCAAGAGGCCAGCAGCTTGGGCGGCCAGCGCTTGTCATCCAGCCCCTCGGCCTGAATGAGCTGCTTCAACAGGCGCAACTGGTCATCCGTGTCGATGATCGTGTAATTGCTTTGCAATCCCGCCAGTTCGGCATGGCGGCGTAGCAGCTTGGCGGCAATGGCGTGGAATGTGCCGAGCCACGGCATGCCTTCCACCGCAGGCCCGATCAGATGGCCCACACGCTCGCGCATCTCGCGCGCGGCCTTGTTGGTGAAGGTCACGCAGAGGATCTCGCTGGGCCACGCCTTGCGCTCGGCGATGATTTGCGCCAGCCGCGCTGTCAGCGCTGCCGTCTTGCCCGTGCCCGCGCCCGCCAGCATCAGCACCGGCCCCTGCGTGGTCAACACCGCCTCGCGCTGGGGCGGGTTGAGGTTGGCGAGCCAGGGATGGCCCGAGGCATTAAGGGATTCGGTGGGCGCAGTCATGTGGAACGCCTAGAGAACATGATCCCGCCACGCAAGAGGCGCTTCGCACCGCAACAGATCATTTTGCCTTGACCTTGCCGCGCGCACAGGCAACCGAAGGGCGATGAGCCATGCCCGACACCCTGTTCGCCAACACGCCCGCGTTCTTGCCGCCGCTCTGGTGGGCACATCGGTCGAGTTCTACGACTTCTACATTTTCGCCACGGCGATGGCGCTGGTGCTGGCGCAACAGTTTTTTCCCGCCGACGCGCCCGTGGGGCAAATGCTGCTCGGCTTTATGAGCCTTGGTATCGCCTTTTTCGCGCGGCCGGTCGGCGCCATCGCCTTTGGCCATTTCGGGGATCGCGTGGGGCGCAAATCGACGCTGGTGGCCTCGCTGCTGCTGATGGGTGGATCGACGCTGGCGGTGGCTTTCCTGCCCACCTATGCGCAGGCGGGCGTGCTGGCGCCGGTGCTGCTTTGCATCTGCCGTTTCGGGCAGGGTTTCGGCCTTGGCGGTGAATGGGGCGGGGCGGCGCTGCTGGCGGTGGAAAATGCCCCCGCCGGTTGGGAAACCCGCTTTGGCAGCGCCCCGCAACTGGGCGCGCCGGTCGGGTTCCTGTTTGCCAATGGCCTGTTCCTGATCCTTGGCTTCACCCTGCCGGAGGCGGATTTCAAGGCATGGGGCTGGCGCATTCCCTTCCTGCTGTCCGCCGTGCTGGTGGGTGTTGGCCTGTGGGTGCGGCTGCGCATCACCGAAACCGCTGCCTTCGCGAAGGCCAAGGCGCATCACATGCCGCCTGCCATACCCCTCGGCGTGCTGGTTCGCCATCACTGGCAGGCGCTGATCGCGGGCAGCGCAGGCGTCGTTTCCTGTTTCGCGCTGTTCTATCTGTGCACAGCCTTCGCCCTCGCGCAGGGCACCGGCAAGCTGCACTATCCGCGCACCGGTTTCATGGTGGCCCAGCTTGCGGCCAACACGTTTCTGGCGCTGGGCATCGTCTATTCCTCGATCTGGTCGGACCGCTTTGGCGCTTGGCGCGTGCTGGGGTTGGGCGCGCTGCTGGGGGCGCTGGTTGGCTCGGTCTATTGGCTGGGCCTCTCTTCGGGCAGCCTGTGGCTGGTGTTCATCACCCTATCGGCGGCGCTGTTCGCGATGGGCATGGCCTATGGTCCGCTCGGCGGATGGCTCTCGGGCCTGTTTCCTGTCGAGGTGCGCTATTCCGGCATCTCGATGGCCTTCAACGTGGGCGGCATCATCGGCGGCGCGGCCACGCCCGTCGTGGCCCAAGGCTTTATCGATGGCGGCCACCCGCATTTCATCGGCATCCTGCCTGCCGTGGCCGGCGTGGTGACAGTGGCGGGCATCGCGTGGACGCGGCGGTTGAAGCGTTAGGGAATAGGTTAAAGTGCCTCCGGCGGGCAAAGGGCCATCGCCCTTTGCAATCCCCATAATGTGATTGTTGCGTCTAGGCAGTAGCCCCGCGCAGACCTCCAGCGCTGCAGGCTTTAAGCTCGCTTTGCGACGGCGCAGACCAGAAGCGTTTTCGTTAAGCCCTCGTCGGGAGACGTAAGCGGATTGCAAAGGGCGATGGCCCTTTGCCCGCCGGAGGCACATTGTTACCCCTCGGCCGCCGCCACTTCCATCCGGAAAAACGTCAGCCTGGCCTTGCCGACCTTGCGCTCGACATCCACTTCAAAGCCCTTCACGCGCGGATTTTCGTCCTCGGCGGTTTCCAGCACCACCCATGTTCCCTCGCTGATCCAGCCGAGGCGGCGCAGCTTGTCGATCGCCACGGCCCCCGCGCCGGTGTGGTAGGGCGGGTCGAGCATCACAAGGTCGAGCGGCTGCTTGCAGGGGCCGAGTGTCATCACGCTGGCGGCGCGGACATCGGTGCGGCTTTGCGCGCGCAGGTTGGCGATATTGCTGCGGATGGCGCGGATGGCGGGCGGGGCCTGCTCCACGAACAGGCAATGCGCGGCACCACGGCTGAGCGCCTCCAGCCCCAGCGCGCCCGATCCGGCGAACAGATCGGCCACGCGCAACTCCTCGAAACTGCCAAGGCGGCTGTTGAGCATCGAGAACAGCGTTTCGCGGGTGCGGTCGGCGGTGGGGCGGGTGGCGTCACCTTCGGGCGCGGCCAGCTTGCGCCCGCGCCATTCGCCAGCAATGATGCGGATCATGCCTCTTGCGCTCCGCCTTGGCCCTTGAGTGTCTTGCGGAAGCGTTCAACCGTAATCTGCGGGATCTGCACCGCCTGACCGCGCGGCAGATCGAGCAGTTCGAACGGGCCATATTTGGTGCGCATCAAACGGCTGACCTGAAGCCCCAGCGCTTCGAGCACGCGGCGCACCTCGCGGTTCTTGCCCTCGGTCAGCGTCAGCTCGATCCATTGGTTGCGGCCCGTGCGGCGCTCCATATTGGCGTCGATCCGGCCATAGTGGATGCCATCCACCTCGATACCTTCCATCAACTGTTCCAACTGATCCTGCGAAATGTCGCCAAAGGTGCGGGCGCGATAGGTGCGCGGGATCTCGCTGCTGGGCAGTTCCATCGCGCGCTTCAACTCGCCATCGTTGGTGAGCAGCAGCAGGCCCTCGGTGTTGAGATCGAGCCTGCCCACCGGCATCAGGCGCGGCGTGCCCGCGGGCAGCGCGTTACGCAGCGCGGTGTAGATCGTCGGGCGGCCCGCCGGATCGCGCTCGGCGGTGAGCAGCCCGCTGGGCTTGTGGAAAGCATAGAGTTGCGCCGCGTCGGGCGCCTTCACCGGCTTGTCGTCCACCGTGATGCCGCGCAGGCTGGTGAGCAGCGTGGCGGGCGTGGTGATCACCACATCACCCTGCTTCACACGGCCTGCCTCGATCAGACGCTCCACCTCGCGGCGGCTGGCGACACCGGCGCGGGCCAGCAGCTTGGCGATACGCTCGCCCTCGCGGCCATCCTCGCGGGGTTGGCGGGGCTTGATCGTCGCGCGCGGTGCATCCTTGGGGCCGCGCGGCATGGGTGCCTTGCCCAGCGGCGCATTGCGGCGCTCCTTGGTAGGGCGGGGGCCTTCGGAACGCTGCCCTTCGGAACGCGGGCCGCCAGAACGCGGACCATCGGAACGCGGGCCACCAAAACGGGAGCCAGTCGAGCGCGGACCACCAGACGAGGGGCCACGGGCGGGGCCATTGCGGCCGGAATTGGGATTGCGGGGAGGAGCCATGCGCGGCCCTTACCCTGCTTGCGGCTCCGCGTCAAAAAATCGGGCACAGGGCTGGCCTTGGCGCGTTTGGCCGCCTAGTCTGGCACGGCACGGGGCAGCATAAGGGAGCATCATGGCCAGCGACACCACCGCCGATACGGGCAGCGACAAACCAGCGCGCCCCAAGGGCTTGGCGCTGCTGCGCGTGGCGCTGTCCACCCGCAAGGCGGGCTGTATGCTGGGCTTTGGCTTTTCCTCGGGGCTTCCTTTCGCGCTGTTGATCGGCACGCTCAACGCATGGCTGGGCGAGGTGGGGATCAAGCTGGCCACCATCGGCGTGCTGTCGTGGATCGGCCTGTCCTATTCGTTCAAATTCCTGTGGGCGCCGGTGGTGGACCGCGTGAAGCTGCCGGTGCTGGAGGCTTTCGGGCGTCGGCGCAGCTGGATCCTGCTGTGTCAGGCGGTGCTGGCCGCAGGGTTGGCGGGGTTGGCGCTGACCGATCCGACGCAGACCATCGGCCTGTTTGCTATCATCGCCTTCATCGCCGCCTTCGCTTCGGCCACGCAGGACATCGCGCTCGACGCATGGCGAATCGAGAATGGCGATGAACAGACCAGCGTCGAATTGCTCACCGCGCTCTATCAGTTCGGCTATCGCACGGCCTCCATCGTGGGCGGCGCGCTGGCGCTGATGCTGGCGGCGCGCATTTCGTGGCCGCAGGTGTTTGGCGCGATGGCGGTGGTGATGGGGCTGATGGTGCTGGTCACCTTGCGCGCGCCGGACACCGAGCGCACCATCACCGGCCGGTTGCACGAGGATCTGGCCAAGGCTGGCGAACTGGCACCCTCCACCCGCGCGGGGCTGCTGTTTGTGGTTCTGGCAAGCTGGACTTGGGCGGTGGTATCCATCGCCAGCTTTATGATCACCATGCTGGCCCCCGTCGCGCCGGGCGGCAAGGCGCCTTCGGTGGCCGAATTTACCAAGGCACAGGGGCCGTGGATCGTGGTGGCCACGGTGTTCGTGCCGCTGGTGGTGGCGACGCTGGCCAACATGCTCAAGGCGCGCGGGATCGGAACCTTGGCGCAAGAGGACCATGCCGCGCATGGATTGCGCATCACCGCCAACCATATCTATGCCGCACTGGTGACGCCGTTGGCCGAGCTGGCGGGGCGGTTGAAGGCGGGCGTGTTGGTGGTGCTGGGTTTCATCCTCACCTATGCCTTCTGCTACAATATCTGGAGCAGCTTCGCCTTTCCCTTCTATCTGGACTATCTGCATTACACCAAGGATCAGGTGGCCTTTGCCTCCAAGATTTTCGGCATCATCATGACGATGACCGGCATCTCGCTGGGCGGCTATCTCTTCCTGCGCATCGGACGGTTCCCCACGGTGCTGCTGGGCGCGATGCTGCCCCCGCTGGGCAATCTGCTCTATGCCGATCTGGCCTATGGCGGGGGGCATATCGATGGTTTTGCCCATGCCATCGGGCTGGATGTGCTGGGCGCATGGCTGGGGGCGGATGCGCGGATGATCCGGCTGCTGCTGGCGATCTGCTATGAAAACATCGCCACCGGAATCGCGGGCACGGCCTTTGTGGCCTATGTCTCGTCAGTCGTGTCGCGCCAGTATACCGCGATCCAGTATGCGCTGCTCTCCTCGCTCACCTTCCTTGTCGGCACGCTGGGCCGCGGCGTGGCGGGCGAGGCGTTTGACCAGTACGGCTATGGCGTGGTGTTCCAGTGGACCGCGCTGGCGGGCGTGGTCAGCGTCAGTTTCGTGCTGATGGAATGGGCGCGGGTGACACGCAGCGAAAGGGCCGCGAAGGCTCAGTCCGGAAATTCCTGATTGCGCGCCAGCACGTCGCCCGCCAGATAGAGCGACCCCGCGATCAGCACGTCCCCCTCCGGCGGCAGGGCGACGAGCGCCTGCTCGACATCGGCGCAGGCCCGCACCGGCAGGCTGGTGAAGGGTGCGAAATCTTCCGGCCGATGCGCGTCATGGCCCGGCGCGGGTACGACCGAGAGCGAGAGCAGCCGATCCGCCAAGGGCGCGACAATCGCGCTGGGGTCTTTGTTGGCCAGCATGCCGGTGATCAGATGGAAGGGTGCGCTATCGGCAAAATGGCGCGCGATGGCGAGACCGGCGTCCACATTATGCCCGCCGTCGAGCCATACTTTGCGCGCGCCTGCCAGCGCCGTCAGCGGGCCCTGGTTCAGCAATTGCAGCCGTGCGGGCCAACGGGCGGTGCGGATCCCCTGCGCCATCGCCTCCGGGCTGACGGTAACGGCGCTCTGGTGGCGGATCATGGCGACGGCCAGCGCGGCATTCTCGGCCTGATGACGACCGGCCAGCGCGGGCAGGGGCAGGGTAAGGCTGCCCGCCGCGTCCTGATAGGCGATGGCGTCCGCGATCTGCGCCGACCAGTCGCGCCCGCGTTTCAGCCATGTGGCGCCGCGCGCGCTGGCGATAGCGGCGATTTCCGCCTCGGCGCGCGCCGGATAATCCAGCGTGACCAGCGGCGCCGCGCGTGTGATCCCCGCCTTTTCAAAGGCGATGCGGGCCAGCGGATCGAGGGGCGTGCCCTCCTCGGGGCGCAGCAGGAAGGCCTCGTGGTCGATCCCCAGTGTGGCGATGCCGCAGGCGGCGGGCGCGGGGATCACATTGGTGGCGTCCAGCCTGCCGCCGAGGCCAACCTCGATCACACAGGCATCGGCGGGCACGCGGGAAAAGGCGAGGAAGATCGCGGCGGTCGTGACCTCGAAAAAGCTCGGTCCCAGATCCTCGCCCGCCTCGTTGGCGTCCATCACCTCGGCCAGCAGATCGGCCAGCAGATCATCCTCGATCAACCGGCCCGCCAGCCTTATCCGCTCGTTATAGCGAACCAGATGCGGCTTTGTGGCGGTATGCACCCTCAGCCCCTGTGCCTCCAGCATGGCGCGCAGATAGGCGCAGGTGCTGCCCTTGCCATTGGTGCCCGCGACGTGGAACACCGGCGGCAGGTGGCGCTCGGGATGGCCGAGGCGCGCCAGCAGGCCCTCGATGATCTCCAGCCCCAGACGCCCCTGCGGCACGGTGAGCTGGCCCAGCCGCGCCAGCTGCTCCGCCACGCGCGGATGGTCCGAGATGGCGAAATCCTTCACGCAGATCAGCCGCGCGGCAGGATCAGGCGGCTTTGGCGGGGTTGAGATAGGACAGAACCTGCGCCAGCGTGGCCTTCAGGTCATGCCGCTTCACCACCATATCCACCATGCCATGCGCGTGGAGATATTCGGCGCGCTGGAAGCCCTCGGGCAGCTTTTCGCGGATCGTGTCCTGAATAACGCGCTGGCCGGCAAAGCCGATGAGGCAGCCCGGTTCGGCAATATGGACATCGCCCAGCATGGCATAGCTGGCCGTTACGCCGCCCGTGGTGGGATCGGTCAGCACCACGATATAGGGCAGGCCCGCCGCGTTGAGGCGGCGCACCGCCACGGTCGATTTGGGCATTTGCATCAGGCTCAGGATGCCTTCCTGCATACGCGCGCCACCGGCGGCGGTGCAGATGATATAGGCGCATTTTTCCTTCAGCGCCTTTTCGGCACCGGCCACAAAAGCCGCGCCCACGGCCATGCCCATCGAGCCGCCCATGAAGCCGAAATCCTGCACGCCCACGACAGCCTTGTGGCCATCGATCGTGCCCAGCGCGTTGGTCAGCGCATCGGGGTGCGGGTTGGCGGCGCGGGCGGCCTTCATGCGGTCGGGATATTTCTTGGTGTCGCGGAATTTCAGCGGATCTTCCTTCACCTTGGGGGCGGGGAGGATCTTGAAACCTTCGTCGAGCAGATGCGCGAGGCGCGCGTCGGTGCCGATGCGGCCGTGGTGGTCACAGCGCGGGCAGACGCAGAGGTTCGCCTCGAACTCGGCGGCGAACAGCATCTCGTCGCAGTTCTTGCACTTGATCCACAGGTTGTCGGGCGTCTCGTCCTTCTTCGTGGAAAGCGAGGAAAGCGAATTGCGAACTTTGTTGAGCCAGCTCATGCGGTCGCCTTAGCGTTATGGACAGCCTCTGCCAAGGCTGCGGTGAGCGCGCGGATAGGTTCCGCCGCCTGGGCGCCATGTTGCGCCACCAGATCGACCAGCGCCGAACCAACCACCACGCCATCGGCATGGGCGGCAAAGGCGGCGGCCTGTTCCGGCGTGCGCACGCCAAAGCCGACGGCAATCGGCAGGTCCGTGCCCGATTTCAGATGCGCGACGGCTTCCTTGATCGTGTCCACGGCGGCCTGTTGCTTGCCGGTGATGCCGGCCACCGAGACATAATAGAGGAAGCCGCTCGACCCTTCGAGCACGGCGGGCAGGCGGGCCTTGTCGGTGGTGGGCGTAGCAAGGCGGATGAAGGCGATACCGGCGGCGCGCAGGGCGGGGCCGATTTCGGGGTCCTCCTCATTGGGAATATCGACGCAGATGATGCCGTCGACGCCCGCTTCCTTGCACTGTTGCGCAAACCATTCCGAGCCGCGCGTCACCATCGGATTGGCATAGCCCATCAGCACCAGCGGAACCTCGGGGTGGCGCGCGCGGAATTCACGGGCGATGCGGAAGATGTCGGCGGTCTTGGTGCCAGCGCCCAGCGCGCGGATGTTGGCCGCCTGAATCGCGGGGCCATCGGCCATCGGATCGGTGAAGGGCAGGCCCAGCTCGATCACATCCGCACCGCCAGCCACCAGCGCATCGAGGATGGCGGGCGTGGCATCCGGCGTGGGATCGCCGCCGGTGATGAAGGTGACGAGGGCGGGGCGGCCTTTGGAGAAGGCGGCGGAAAGACGATTATGAGTCACCAATTTCACTTTCAATCTTGTCGGTGAATGCGCCGATAAGTCCGAAAAAGAGGAATGCGAATACCGAGCCAACAACGAGCTTTTCGCTAGTCGTGTTCTGATGCTGCAACCAGTTATTTATAGGGGTTAGAACTGCGAATGTGACTCCGCTGACGGCACCGGCCTTGGCGCCGCGCTGCAGATTCAACTTCACAACTCCACCCCCAACCTCTCGGCTACGGTGAAGATGTCCTTGTCGCCACGTCCGCACAGGTTGGCGATGATGATCTGGTCCTTGCCCATCGTGGGGGCGACCTTCTTCACTGCGGCAATGGCGTGGGAAGGCTCCAGCGCAGGGATGATCCCCTCGGTGCGGCACAGCGTCTGGAAGCCGTCCATCGCCTCGTCATCGGTGACGGAGGTATAATCCACCCGCCCGATTTCCTTGAGCCATGCGTGCTCTGGCCCGATGCCGGGATAGTCGAGGCCTGCCGAGATCGAGTGGCCTTCGAGAATCTGGCCATCCTCGTCCTGCAACAGATAGGTCTTGTTGCCATGCAGGATGCCCGGACGCCCGCCCGCGAGGCTGGCGGCATGGAGCTTGTCCAGACCATAGCCCGCCGCTTCGACGCCCAGCATCTTGACGGAAGGGTCATCAAGGAACGGATGGAACAGCCCGATCGCGTTCGACCCGCCGCCAATCGCCGCCACCAGCAGATCGGGCAGGCGGCCCGTGCGGCTCAGCAACTGCGCGCGGGCCTCGCGGCCGATCACGCTTTGGAAATCGCGCACCAGTTCGGGATAGGGATGCGGGCCGGCCGCCGTGCCGATGATGTAGAACGTGTCATGCACATTGGCCACCCAATCGCGCAGAGCCTCGTTCATCGCGTCCTTCAGTGTGGCCGCGCCCGCTGTCACGGGCACAACTTCCGCGCCCAGCAGCTTCATGCGGAACACGTTGGGCGCCTGACGGGCCACATCGGTCGCGCCCATATAGACCACGCAGGGCAGGCCAAAGCGCGCGCAGACCGTGGCCGTAGCCACGCCATGCTGGCCCGCGCCCGTTTCCGCGATGATGCGCGTCTTGCCCATGCGGATCGCCAGCAGGATCTGGCCGATGCAATTGTTGATCTTGTGCGCGCCGGTATGATTGAGTTCGTCGCGCTTGAACCACACTTGCGCACCGCCCAACTCCTCCGTCAGGCGCGGGGCAAAATAGAGCGGGCTGGGCCGCCCGACATAATGCTCCAGCAAATCGTCGAACTCGGCCTTGAAGGCGGGATCGGCCTTGGCGGCCGTATATTCGCGCTCCAGATCAAGGATCAGCGGCATCAGCGTTTCGGCAACATAGCGCCCGCCGAACTGGCCGAAATGGCCGCGATCGTCGGGCTGGTTGCGGAACGAGTTGGGTGTGGTGGTTGCGTTCATAGTGCGAAATCGCCTGCCACGGCGGGATGGCCAAGTCCAGTCTATGCTTTGGGGAAAAGCGATGCGGGGCTGCGCCTGCCTTCATCGCGTTACGCTTTGTGACAAATGGGGCATTGCCTGCCGCAATGGCGGAAAAGCGGGAATGCAACGGGTTGCGGCGACAAAGATGAACGAAATCTGACATTTAGATGAACGCGCTCTTCAGTCACCTGTCAGGCGGGCACCGGCAATAGGGTTTCACGGGAGCAATTTCCCGCTCGGAAAGTGGCCCGCTCAACGGGCGGCCCGCTCAACAATTGGAGTTTTCATTATGCGTCTGGTTCTCTTCTCGCTCGCTGCGTCGCTGGCTGTTGCCGCGCCTGCCATGGCCCAGAGCACCGACACGACCGGCACGGGCAACGGTGCGCGTGTCGACGTGCATGGCGGGCTTGGCTGGGCCGATGGCCGTCAGGTGCAAGGCACTGTGGGCGCCACGGTCGGCTATGATGTCGGCACCGGCGGCGGTACGTTCGTTGGCCTCGAGGAATCGGTCGACAAGGTGCTGACCAGCCAGGACAAGACCCGCTTCTCGACCACGGCCCGCTTTGGCGCGCATGTGACGCCCAACAACAAGCTCTACGGCCTGGCCGGTTACACCTATGGCAGCGGCCCCAATGGCACGCATATCGGCGGTGGCCTCGAGCACACCTATGGCAAGTATTTCACCAAGGTGGAATATCGCCACACGTTCAACGAGGATGGCGCCCGCGACAGCAACGCCGCGCTGGTGGGCGTGGGTCTGCGCTTCTAAACGCTGACAGGTTTCCAACCCGCGAAGGGCGGTCCGGCTTGGCTCGGGCTGCCCTTTTGCGTGGAATGGCCTTTTGCGTGGAATGGAAGTGAGTCAAATTGCCTAGGGCCTTGCCCCAAGCTGGACAGGGCGCGGGATTTGCGCGATTCTCGCAAGGAATTTTCGCTTTAAACGGAGAATTTCCATGCGCTCACTCCGCCTGCTTTGCACCGCGCTGGCCTTGCTTTCGGCCCCGCTGGCCGCTCCCTCCGCCCATGCGGGTAGCTTCACCGCCGGTGGCAGCGTGGGCGTGGCCACCACCGGTTCCGGCAAGAGCAATGCCGCGCTGTCCGGCGTGGTCGGTTATGAAACCGGCCTTGCCGCCGATGGCGCGGTCTATGGCGGGGTGGACCAGTCGATCACGGTGCAGACGGCGGGTGGCGACGCGCGCTGGGGCACTTCGGCGCGGCTGGGTGTGGCCATTCCGGTGGTGGGATCGCTCTATGCCGTGTCGGGCTATCACTATGGCAAGGGGCCGAACGCCACCTCGCTGGGCGCGGGTTACGAGCGCGGCTTCGGCCCGACCTTTGGCCGCGCGGAATACCGCCGCTACTTCAACGAGGGCGGGATCCGCTCGACCGACAATTTTGCCGTGACTTTTGGTTTCAGGTTCTGACCGCGCGACAGAAGGACGCGATTTTCTCCGCGTCCTTCACGCCGGGCGCGCTTTCCACGCCCGAGGAGCAATCAACCAGCGGAGCGCCGGTGCGCGCGATCGCCTCGGCCACATTGGCTGGCGAGATGCCGCCTGCCAAGCCCCAGCCTTGCGGGAAGCCACCCGCCTTGAAGCCCGCCACCAGCGACCAGTCGAACACCAGCCCCATGCCGCCCGGCAGTGTGCCTTTGGGCGTCTTGGCGTCGAACAACACCAGATCGACCGCGCCGCGATAGCTTTCCGCGCGCGCCACATCCTCCGCCTTGGCCACGGGTAGCGCTTTCCACACGGGCAGGCCGAAGCGCGCGCGCAGTTGCGCGGCGCGGGTGGGGCTTTCCTCACCGTGGAGTTGCAGCGCATCGAGGCGCGCCGCGGCGACCGCGTCGGCCAGCGTCGCATCATCGGCATCGACAAACAGCCCGACGCGCTTCACCCGCGCCTCTGCCGCCGCGCCCAGCGCCGCCGCCTGTTCCAGCGTCACATGGCGCGGGCTTTTGGGAAAGAACACGAAACCGGCATAATCGGCCCGCGCGGCCACCACCGCCTCCAGCGCTGGGATCGTGGAAATACCGCAGATCTTGATGGCAGTCTGGCGCAAAGGGGCTGGCCTTGATGGAGAAAGACCAGCCCCTTTGGCACAGGCCGCTGTGCGGGATCAAGCTTTCGCGGTCAGGGCTGTGGCGCCAGTTCGAACAGCACGCTGACATTGGTGCTGAGCGAGACCTCGCCGGCGGCCACGGGCGAGGGGGCAGCCATATCGGCCATCGCCATCTTGGCGTACATCACGGGGCGCGGAGGGCTATAGCCGCCGCTTTCGGTGATGGTGAGGATGCGCACCACTTTCAGCCCCGCCGCCTTGGCATAGAGCGCGGCGCGGGCGCGGGCGGCGGTCATGGCCTGTGCGCGGGCCTCGTCGAGCGCGGCATCGGCATTGTCCATCTCGAAGCTCGGCCCGTTCACCTGATTGGCGCCTGCCTCGACCAGCGTGTCGATGACTTTTCCGAACTCGCCCAGCTTGCGCTGTTTCACGGTCACAGTGTTGTTGACCTGATAGCCGATCACCGGCGGAACCACCTGATCGAGCGGATTCTTGGGCTGGCGCGAGGTGTCGGCATAGACCGGATTGAGCGAGAGGTTGCTGGTCTGGATATCCTTGTCGGCAATCCCCGCGCGCTTCAGGGCGGCGAACACGGCGTTCATCCGCGCGGCATTGGCGGCCAGCGCCTCGCCCGCGGTCTTGCCGCTGGTGGCGACGCCTGCGGAAAACACCGCCACATCGGGCGCGCGGGTGGAGCGACCCTCGGCCGAGAGGGTGAGCAACGTGTTGCCCGTCGCGACCACGGGGCCGGAGGAGAGATCATGCGCATGGGCCGCCATCGGCGTGGCGGTGGCAAAAGCGAGCGGCAGAAGGAAAAGTGATTTCATGTCAGGCAACTCCCGTCATTCCTGAACGGGATTTGCCCGCAACCGGCTTTCGCGATGCTGAACCGTTTACAGCTGCTTTTCGAGCACTACCATGTCGAGATGCGTCACTCCGCCATAGGGGAAGGGTCGCGTCTCGCCGGTGCGGGCATAGCCGCGCCGCTCGTAATAGGCGATTAACTCGGCGCGGCGGGAGATGACCGTCATTTCCATCGCACGCGCGCCAAAGCCACGGGCGGCATCCTCCGCCGCCGCCATCAACCGGCGCCCCAAACCACCCGCCTGCCGCGCGGGATCGACCGCCAGCATGCCCATATAGGCCATGCCAGTACCCTTGTCGGTGGCGGTGACCGTGCCGCAGGCCGCGCCCGTGCTGTCGAGCGCGATCAGCACATGCTGGGCCGGATCATCCAGTATGGCGGCCAGATCCTCTGCCGTGATGCGCTCGTCATCCAGCAGATCGGCTTCATGCGTCCAGCCCCCGCGCGCGGAATCGCCGCGATAGGCGCTTTCCACCAGCACCTTCAAGGCGGGCAGATCGGCGGATGAGGCAAGGCGAATGGTATGCGACGCGGTTACGGTCAGTTCGGGCATGATGTCTCGGGTTTGGTAGCAAAGGTCAGATTATCGGACCGCGCGCGGCGGGCTTGCAGGTCCAGATCGCTGTCAGGATAGGCGCTGTGCAGCTTGATCGCAAGCGAGGCGAAAGCCGCAGGGCAGCTTTCCAGCGCGGGGATCAGACGGGCAAAGCGCTCGGCGGGCGGGCGATAGACCGGCGGCTTTGGGCGGGGCGGCACGTTCTGCGACGTGCAGCAGGCATCGTCGGGCCTGCCGTCGAGCGGCGTCTGGTTGGGATAGGCGCCCCGCAAGCGGTTACGTTTGTCGATCGCGGTGCCCGCCAACAGCGCGGCGGCGAGATATTCGGGCACGCTGGGGTAGCGTGGCCCGCTGGCGGTACTGCCCACGGCGCGCGGCGTATAGGCGCCCGCCAGTGCCACCAGCGCCGCGCTCTCGGGCTTGGAGAGCGGCAGATCGCGCACCCATAGCGGCAGGACGAAAACATTGCCTGCGCCGCGGCCGATGGCCAAGGGACGTTCGGTGTCGGGATGGGCGTTGTAAGTGGCGATCTGGTCGTCGAGCGCGCTGGCGGCGGGGCTGCCTGCTGTCTGGGCTGTGGCGGCGGTGCCCAGCAGGGCCAACCCGCCGATCAGGATATGGTGTGAGATGCTCATAGATCCTCCCGATGAGCCGCCAGCCTATCGGTGGAAAACTTGCTCGCAGATGAATGGGATCAGAGCGTTGCCTCGATGGCGCGGGCGGCGGCGGCGGGGTCTTCGGCGCGGGCGATGGGGCGACCGATCACCAGCACGCTGGCCCCCGCATCGCGCGCGGCGCGCGGGGTGACGATGCGCTTCTGGTCGCCCAGGTTGGCATCGGGTAGGCGCAGGCCGGGCACCACGAAGAACCCGTCCTTCCACTGCCGCTTGATCGCGCCAACCTCGTGGCCCGAACAGACAATGCCATCCAGACCCGCGCTATGCGCGAGGTCCGCCAGACGCAGCGCCTGATCCTCCGCCTTGGCGGAAAAGCCGACAGCGGCCAGATCATCGTCGTCAAGGCTGGTCAGCACGGTGACGCCCACCACCTTGGTATGCTCGCCCGCAGCGGCCTTGGCGTCTTCCATCATGGCGCGGCCACCGGCGGCGTGGATGGTGACGATCGAGGGCTGCAACACATGGATCGCCTGCATCGCGGCGGCGACCGTGTTGGGAATGTCGTGCAGCTTCAGGTCGAGAAAGATCGGCAGGCCCAGCTTGGCCAGTTCATGCACGCCGTGGTGGCCGTGGGCGCAGAAGAATTCCAGCCCCAGCTTCAGCCCGCCGACATGGTCCTTCACCTTGCGGGCAACGGCCTCGGCAGCCTCCAGACGGGGCAGGTCGAGGGCGACATAGATGGGGTTATGGGTCATGGGTAAGGTCTCAGTTCTTGTCAGCCGCAGCGTCGAGTTGGGTGGAAGTGGCCAGAGGCGGGGTCGGAGTGCTGGCCTTCACGGTGTTTTCCAGCGTGGCGATGCGGCGATGCAGCCGCCAGCGCGCTGCCTTGGCCAGCAACCACATCGGCAGCAGCCCGATCAGGAAAAACGCCAGAGCGACAAAGCCCACCGGCCAGTTCACATGCAGATAGCCCGCCTCAAGCGGCCAGATATTGACCTCCACCGGATTCCAGTTGATCGCCACAAAGGCCGACACCAAAATCGCGATCAGCACCCAAAGCGCCGTGCGTATGATCTGCATCCTCTTGTCCCCTCTTTGCGAATGCGGGCGCCATGCTAGGGCAGGCTGGCCGCAAAGGGAAGGGGGCGCAGGCCAGCCGGCGCCCCGCCTTGAATCATCCCCTCGCTTCAGGCGCCGAAAACGCGATCAAAAATCGTGTCGATCGCCTTGAAGTGGTAGTCGAGGTTGAACTTGTCCTCGAGCTGCTCTGGAGTCAGTGCGGCGGCCACTTCGGGGTCTGCCTTGAGCAGTTCGAGCAGGCTGAGCTGGCCGTCGCTTTCCCAAACCTTCATCGCATTGCGCTGGACGAGGCGGTAGGAGGCATCGCGCTCCAGCCCCGCTTGCGTGAGCGCCAGCAGCACGCGCTGCGAATGGACGAGGCCGCCCATGCGGTCGAGGTTCTTCTGCATGCGCTCGGGATAGATCACCAGCTTGTCGATCACCGAGGTGAGGCGCGCGAGCGCGAAGTCGAGCGTGATCGTGGCATCCGGCCCGATGTAACGCTCGACCGAGGAGTGCGAGATGTCGCGCTCGTGCCACAGGGCGACGTTTTCCAGCGCCGGTGTCACCGCCGAACGCACCACGCGCGCCAGACCCGTCAGGTTTTCGGTCAGCACGGGGTTGCGCTTGTGCGGCATGGCGCTCGAACCCTTCTGGCCCGGCGAGAAATATTCCTCGGCTTCCAGAACTTCGGTGCGCTGCAGGTGGCGGACCTCGACGGCAAGGCGCTCGATGCTGCTGGCGATCACGCCCAGCGTGGCAAAGAACATCGCGTGGCGATCGCNNACATGGCGTGGCGATCGCGCGGGATGACCTGCGTCGAGACGGGTTCCACCGACAGGCCCATCTGCTCGGCCACATAGATTTCCACGCTGGGGTCGATGTTGGCAAAGGTGCCCACTGCGCCCGAAATGGCGCAGGTGGCAATGTCCTCGCGGGCGGCGATCAGGCGCTTCTTGTTGCGGGTAAACTCGGCATAGGCCTCGGCCAGCTTCTTGCCGAAGGTGGNNTGCCGTGGCTGCGGCCGATGGTCGGCGTGTATTTGTGCTCAAAGGCGCGGCGCTTGATGGCTTCGAGCAGCGCGTCAAGATCGGCCAGCAGGATGTCGGCGGCGCGGGCCAGTTGCACGGCCAGCGTGGTGTCGAGCACGTCCGAGCTGGTCATGCCCTGATGCATGAAGCGCGCCTCGGGGCCGACCTGTTCGGCCACCCAGTCGAGGAAGGCGATCACGTCATGCTTGAGGATGGCTTCCTTGGCGTCGATGGCAGCCACGTCGATCGACGGGTTGGTGGCCCACCAGTCCCACAGCGCCTTGGGGCCGCTCATCGGCACCACGCCCAGCTCGCCCAGCTTCTGCGTGGCATGGGCCTCGATCTCGAACCAGATCTTGTAGCGGGCTTCGGGTTCCCAGAGGGCGGTCATCGCGGGGCGGGCGTAACGGGGTACCATAGCTGTCCTTCCGGCATAAACCGGCGCGCAATGGCGCCGCTCTTGCGGCTGGCCGCTATTGCCTCAAGGGGCGAAAGGCAAGGGGGATCTGGCGGGTTTGTGGCTCACGCCAGCGCTGTGGCGCGCCCGTGCGCCGGATTATCCAACCCCAGATCGGCCAGCAGATTGCGCAATTCGCCCCGCGCGGGGCTGCGCATCGCGCCCAGTTGCGGGATATGGCGCAGATCAAGCGCGGTCAGCCCCAGCAGGAACAGCTCGCGATAAGCTACCCGCTCGGCCAGCCCGCTGCCGATGCGGAAACCGGCCACCTGCGCCAGATCGGCCAGTGCGCTCTCGAAACGCTGCTGGTTGGCGCTGGTGCCGCCGCGCTGGCGATTGGGCAGCACCACCCAGTCCATGTCCGCCAGCCCCTGCGCCGCGCGCTCCGCCCGCAGATCGCTGACGAGGCGGGCGAAAAAGCCCGAGGCCAGCACCTGATGGCTGGTAGGGTGAAAGCGCCCCAGCAGGTCGAGATCGACAAAGGAGGCGTTGACCGGCGTCACCAGCGTATCGGCCAGCGCGATGGCGCGGCGGGCCAGTGGCGAATCCGATCCCGCCAGATCCACCACCACAAAATCCGCTTTCCAGCCGATCCGTGCGATTTCCTGCACCAGCATCGCCCCGCTCGACTGGTGGAACACCGTGGTCGTGGGCATGGGCAGATCCACCACCAGCCGCCGCGCGGTCGCTTCGCGGAAGGCCAGAGCGCGGGCCAACGATTGCTGGCGCGGGTCGCAATCGACCGCTGCTATGCGATAGCCCGCATCGGCCAGCGCGACGGCCGTGTGAAAGGCCAGCGTCGATTTGCCCACGCCGCCCTTTTCATTGGCCACCACGATCACCCGCGCATCGGGCAAGGGGCGATGGGCAATATCATGCACCACCTTGCAGGCATGGTCGCCATCCTCGGTGGGAACGCGGGCGGGTGCTTCGAGAGGGGGTGCCTCGCGCAGTGGCGTCTCGCGCAGGGGTTGGGGCCTGCCGCGCAGCGCGGGGGCGGAGGAGAAACGCTTGAACACGCGATGCGACCTTTCAGATTCGCGGGCAGGGTGCCGAATCGCAAAATCTGTGGATAAGGTTACAGGATTTTTACGTAGCCGCTAGCGTCGAATGGCGTAGGCCGCAGGAGGGCGTAGGCCCGCAGGCAGGGGGCGCACAGGCTCTAAAGCAATCCGCGCGCGCGTAGGGAAACATGCCCTTCGCGCCCGATCACCACATGGTCATGCAGCACGATCCCCAGCAAATGCGCCGCCTCGCCGATCTTGCGGGTGATGGCAATGTCGGCCTTGCTCGGCTCGGGGCTGCCCGAGGGGTGGTTGTGCACGATGATCAGCGAGGCCGCCCCCAGATCGAGCGCGCGGCGGATCACCTCGCGCGGGTGGATCGCGGCCTCGTCGATGCTGCCATCGGCCAGATGTTCGTCGCGCAGCAGGCGGTTTTTGGTATCGAGAAACAGGATCCGCACCCGCTCGACCGTGAGATGCGCCATGTCGATGGCCAGATAGTCGAGCAGCGCCTTCCATGATGCCAGCACGGGGCGCTGCGTCGCCTCGCTGCGGGCAAAGCGGCGTGCGGCCAGCGCCACGATGCGGATGGCTGCGGCGCTCGTTTCGCCCATGCCGGGATGCCCCGCCAGCGCCGCAGGGT
>DDES01000250.1 GCA_002336765.1 Novosphingobium sp. UBA1948
AGCCGGTGCCGAAATCGTCGAGGGCAAAACGGATACCCGCCCTGGTCAGTTCCTCGATGAAGCCGCCGGTGCGCGGATTGTGGTCCAGCAAGACGGTTTCGGTAATTTCCAGTTCGAGCCGATGCGGGGGGAATTCCGCCTCACGCAGCGCGTTGAGGATACCTAGCGCGGCACCCGGCGCACGGATCTGCACCGGCGAGAGATTGACCGCCAGAATGATGTCGTCGGGCCAGCGAGCCGCGATGCGGGCGGCCTTGGCGGTGATCCAGTTACCCAGCGTGATGATCGCGCCGGTTTCCTCGGCGACGGGGATGAATTCATCGGGGCGCAACTCGCCCTTTTCGGGATGGAACCAGCGCACCAGCGCCTCGAAGGCGCGGATACGGCCGGTTGTCAGGTCCACCACCGGCTGGAAATAGACCGAGAGTTCGTCACGCTGGAGCGCCTGACGCAGATCGGCCTCGATTTCCTTGCGGCGCACCAGATCATGCGTCATCGACTGGGTGAAGCGCACCACCTGTTTGCGACCGCTGACTTTGGCATGGTTGAGCGCCAGATCGGCTGCGCGCAGCACGGTTTCGATCTCGTTGCCGTCTTCAGGCATCAGCGCCACGCCGATGGAGCAACTGATCTCGATACGGTCATCCTCGATCCGCACGGGGCGCAGGATTTCGGAGAGAATGGCATAGGCTACATGTTCGGCTTCGGAACCCGAGCCGGTTGCGAAGGCCACAATAAACTCGTCGCCGCCGAAGCGGGCGATACAGGCGCCCTTGGGGGCCTTGCGCCGCAGCCTTGCGGCCACCTCGATCAGCAGGCGGTCGCCCACCTGATGGCCCAGCGTGTCATTGACCTCCTTGAAGCGATCAAGATCGAGCCACAGGATGGCCAGCTTTGCCTCCGCGCCGATGCCCACCGCGCGTTCAATCAACGCGTGGTTCAGACCCGCGCGATTCAGCAAGCCGGTGACGATATCGGTGCGGGCCAGATGCTGCATTTTCTCGGCAAGGCGCTGGCTGGTTTCGGCCGAAGCGATCGAGTCCCGTAGCGCGCGGAACACCTTGAGCGTGATCGACAGCATCGCCGGGATCAGCAGGCACAGGGTGAGCGCGAGGAAATGGCTGGCCAGATCATCCTGCATAACCCCCGCCACAATCACCGGCGCCAGCGCCAGCGTCAGTTGGCCGATGGCCAGCACGGGGCGGGCGGCATTGCGTGCCGAAATGCCGACGGAATAGGCAATCGCATTGGCAACCATCAGCGTGCGGACCGCCGCGCTGGCTTCCAGCAACATGCATTGGGCCGCGATAATGCCGGCGATCAGCGAATAGGCATAGGCGCCGACGAGATAGATCACTTCCAGCGCACGGGTGGCAGCCGGCATCACGCGCGGCAGGACCAAAGCGGTCATAATCCGGCCCATCGCTACAATCACCAGCAACGTGGCTGATAAGGCTATCCAGCGGTTGGCGGTTTCAAAACTGGCGATCGTGCTGGCAACGATACCGGCTGCCGCGCCGATGACCAGACTGGAAGGCTGGTCGTAGAGCGTTGCCACCAGAGCCGCGCGCACGCGCTGGTCGCCCATATTGGGCTGGAATAACCTTCTGAATGATGTGCGATGCCTGAAAATTGCTCCACCCTTCCCGCAACGCGCAAATGATGGAGCATAGGTTACACAGAATGGTTAATGCATTTATTACCAAACAGCGCGTGAAAGCGCTTGGGGCCATATAAACGCGGAGCCTAGTCGTTCAGTTTGCGGGTTAGTGCGCGCGCCGCGCGCCGGTCAAATTTGCGGCACACCGCCAGCCAATGCTCGCGCTCCTCGCTGGCGCCTGCCGCATGGGCTTCAAGTGCGGCGTTGCGGGCGGCGTCAAGCGCGCCCAGACCATGTTGGGCAAAGTGGCGCAGCGCCGAACGCAGCAGGAAATCCTGGCCGATGCCATTGTCGGTGTCATTGGCTGGCATTGCGGGGCGGGGAGCGCGAAGAACGCGGGTGACCGCAGCGCTTTCACCGGTTCCTGCGGCGGCAAAGCGGATCGACATCGGGCGGGTTCTCCGTTGTTGTTGATGTTTTCTGACGATGTCTTGGATAGTCCGGCAGCCGCTAAACCTTGGTTCGCTGGATTGGTTATCAAGAGCCCATCCGGCGTTAAGGTAATGGCCGCAAGACGCCTACCGGATCAGAGTGGCGAACCGATCCAGCGGCCCGAATTCTGGTATTCGGGGCGAACATTATCATTGCCCGGCAAGTTGGCGGCGCGATAGGCCGCGTCGCCGCCGTGGCGCAGCGCCTCGCCGGTGTAGCGGGGGGCGACATAGGCGGGCGTGACATGGGCTGCGGGCTGGACCAGCGATTGGGGTGTGGCCAGACCGGTCAGGGCGCGATGCTGGGCATCATAGGCGCGGGCCAGCGCCACCGGATCGTCGGCCGGATCAGCCTTGGCGACGGCGGTGCGGGCATGGGCCTGCGGCAGCGGTTCGGCATCGCGGTGGGCAAAGTTGAAGGCCGAGGGCAGGCCAGCCCCGCCATAGAAACGGTAAAAGCGGTGCGCGCCGATCTGGCCGATGAAGTTGAGGCTGTCAGCCCAATAGGGATGCACCGCGAAAGTGTGGTAATGCGTGGCAAGGCCGACAGGGCGATAGACAAAGCCATCGAGCGCTGCCTGAGCGACCTTTGCGGCGCGGTCCCAGAAATAGCGGCTCGGCTTGCGGGCCAGCGCACCATCGCAGGTGAAGGTGAACTGGCATCCGGTGGCGCGCTCGCTGCCCTGATAGACCACGCCGCACACCGTTTTCGGGTAGGACGGGTGGGCCATGCGGTTGAGGATCACCTGTGCCACCGCGCGTTGGCCATCGTCGGGTTCGCTGGCGGCTTCGTAATAGATGGCGGCGGTGAGGCAGGTAAGCGCGCGGGTGCGATCCAGCGCGGAATTGAGGCCGGTGAGCGCGCGTGCAGCGGGGCCGGAATTGGCGAGAGGTTCGTCATCAGCTTGCGCCTGCGGCTCCTCGGAATCCCAATGCAGCCCGCTGGTCAGCGAGGACAGCGCAGACCGCCAGCCCGAGGCGGCTTGCTGCGGTTCGGCTTCGCGCGCGATGTAATAATAGGCCGAGCCGGGGAAACTGTCGCCTGCACGCTCGAAGGGCATGGGAACGATGCCCGTGTCTTCGACATAGCTCTCCTCATGGTGGCCCACGGTGGCGGCCAGCGCCAGCGCGCCAGCACCTTGCCCGCGATAGGCCTGAATCGCCAGCAGGGCGATGATCGCACATAGCACGGCCAGTGCCCGTTGCAGCGTGGCTTGACGCAACGCGCGGTGTTGACGCGAGGCCAGCGTCATCGGCCGGTTCCGGTGCAGGCGGGCATGGAAATCCAGCGGCGCGTCAAAGGCGCTTTGCGGGGCAAGAACAACACAGGCAAGGGTGCGGGCAGAGGCACTGAGCGAGGACATCCCGAATTCTCGGCCTGATGGACATTGGGTCATGGCTGCCAGAAAGCACGCCTTGCCCGACCCCGCATCTGCCGAATCCGCGCCGTTTCATTGCGGCACGCCCGACCGGCCTAATCCTTAACGGCCTAAGATCGCCTGTCGGCTCACGGTTAACCGCCGGTTAGCGTCTGCATTTCTGTCCCGTTTGGAAACGTCCCGTTTTGGGCCTCAGCCTGTGCTGGACTTGGGGTGGAGGGACAGGCTCTCCTCAAACCCATGAAAAGATTGATCGCAATGTCATCCGTGATTCTGGCCGCCCTGTCCGCTCTGGTGGCTGTACCTGCCTTGGCCGAGGAGCAGCCCCGTGTCGGGCTGGCCCCCGCATGGGTGACACAGGCCGCCGCTCCGCAACAGGCTTCGCAGAGCGGTGATACACCGCTGCGTGTGCTGTTGCAGGACCAGCAGATCTGGTTTCATGGCGGCGTTACCAGCCTATACCAGCACCGCATCCTGAGGGTGGACCGGCCCGAGGGGCTTCAGGCGATGCAGCGCCTGTCGGTGCAGTGGCGGCCCGATAGCGACCGGCTGACGATCCACACCTTCCGCCTGACGCGCGGTGCGCGGGCAAATGATCTGCTGTCGGCGGTGCAGGAGGTGTTGGCGCATCGTTCGATCAATTATGGCGGCTTGCGGATGGATGGCCAGCGCAGCCTTGGCCTGCCGATCGCGGGGATGCAGGTGGGTGATATCGTCGAGATCGCCTATTCCATCGATCGCAGCGAGCCTTTGCTGGGGGGGCATCACGAATTGTCGCTGGATGCGGGCACGCGCGGCGGGATCGACCGGCTGATGCTGGCAGCCAGTTGGGATGGCGATGTGGCGATGAGCGTGGCGGGGCGCAATCTGCCCGCGCCGCTGGCGCAGATGCCGGGGCGGGTGCAACTGGTGACGGACGCGCCGTTGGGAGAGAGCAAGGCGGCGCGCAGCATCGAGTTCAGCGATTTCCGGCAATGGGGCGATGTGGCAGCGCTGTTCGTGCCGCTGTTTGCCGAGGCGCGGCGCAGCATCGATGGCTCCCCGATTCGCGCCGAGGCCTTGCGCATTGCCGCCGCCACGCCCGAGCCCGCACGTCGCGTGGGGCTGGCGCTAGAAACGGTGCGCGAGAAGGTGAAATATCTCTATGTTGGCTTGGGTGAGGGCAATTTGCGCCCGATGCCGGCAGACATGGTGTGGCAACGTGGCTTTGGCGACTGCAAGGGCAAGACCGCGCTGCTGTTGGCGATGCTCGATGCGTTAGGGATCAAGGCCGAGGCGGCGCTGGTGGCGACGCGCGGTGGTGACGGGTTGGACCGGCGTCTGCCCGCGCTCGGCGGGTTTGACCACGTGATCGTGCGGGCACAACTGGATGGCCGTGTGGTGTGGCTTGACCCGACATTGGAAGGCGAGGGGGCGTCACCGCGCTTTGGCTGGGCCTTGCCCGTGCATCCCGGGGCGGCGCTGGAGCCGATGGGCACGGTGTTGACCGTGGCGCGGCTGAACAAGGTGACGCGCAGCCCTTGAGGGAAGATTGCGGGGCTGTGGACAGGCGCGCTAGGGCGGGGAAAATCCCCTTGCCTCTGGCGAACAAATCTGGAACACGACCTTCCCATGAGTCTCTCCCATATTACCGTCCGTGGCGCTCGCGAGCATAACCTCAAGGGCTTCGACATCTCGCTGCCGCGGGATAGTCTGATCGTGATCACCGGCCTGTCGGGTTCGGGCAAATCGAGCCTTGCGTTCGACACGATCTATGCCGAGGGGCAGCG
>DDES01000138.1 GCA_002336765.1 Novosphingobium sp. UBA1948
GCAGGCCATCTCTTCATCGCCCAGCCGCCGCTCTACAAGGTCGCCAAGGGCCGCAGCGAGGTCTATCTCAAGGACAATGCCGCGCTCGACCGCTATCTGGTCGAGGCCGGTCTGGCTGGACGCGTGCTGGAAACCGCGCAGGGCGCGCGCTCCGGCCCCGATCTGGAAGGGCTGGTCGAACACGCGCTGCGCTTCCGCAACCTGATGGCTTTCGTTCCGCGCCGCTACAACCCCTCGGTGATCGAGGCGCTGGCGCTGTCGGGCGCGCTCGAGCATGGTATGGCGGTGGCGGATCGCAACGCCGCGCTGGCCCGCGCCGCCGTCTGGCTGACACGCGCCGACCGCGAGGCCAAGTGGAGCGCGCAACTGACCGAGGATGGCGCGGTGGAAGCTCTGCGCGTGTGGCGCGGTGTGACCGACTACCACAAGATCGACGCCGCCTTCCTGATCAGCGCCGAGGCCCGCAAACTGGCCCGTCTGGCTGCCGAGCAAGCCGAGGTTTACGGCCAGCCCGCCCGACTGGCACGCAGCAGCGCCGTGGCCGAGCCCGAGCCGGACGTGACGCTGGACGACACCGAAGATACGCCCGCACAGGCCGCCGCGACGCCCGAGGATGGCTCGATCACCCGCCCGTCGCAATTGCTCGATGCGGTGCTGGCCGCTGGCCGCAAGGGCCTGTCGATCCAGCGCTACAAGGGCCTTGGCGAGATGAATGCCGAGCAACTTTGGGAAACCACGCTTGATCCCAACAACCGCGCGCTGTTGCAGGTCAAGGTGGAGGACGCCGACGTGACCGACGAGATCTTCACCCGTCTGATGGGCGATGTCGTCGAGCCACGCCGCGAGTTCATTCAGGAAAACGCGCTCAACGTCGCCAACCTCGACGTGTGATGCGGCGGCGTGGCTGCGACAGCCACCCCGCCATCACCGCTCCACGCTGGCGATGCGATAGGCACCCTGACGTTCCATCATCCAACCGGGATATTCGGCAGGCAACCGGCTCGCCGTATCAAGCGCGGCCAGTTCCTCGGGGGATAGGCCAATCTCGGTGGCGGCCAGATTGTCGAGCAGTTGATCGGGGCGCTTGGCGCCCACGATGACGCTGGTCACCACTGGTTGATGCAACAGCCACGCCAGCGCGATGCGCGCCACGCTCACACCATGGGCCTCGGCAATCGGGCGCAATGCGTCGATCACAGCATAGCCACGGTCGCGGTCCACCGGCGGAAAGTCGAACAGCGCGCGGCGACCATCGGTGCCGTTCTCGTTATCCCGCGTATATTTGCCCGACAGGAAACCACCGGCCAGCGGGCTCCATACCATCAGGCCGAGATTCTCGCTGGTCAGCATAGGCACGATCTCGCGCTCCAGATCGCGTCCGACGAGCGTGTAATAGGCCTGAAGCGACAGAATCGGGGCAAGTTGGCGGGCACGGGCAAGGCCCACGGCCTTCATCACCTGCCACGCAGCCCAGTTTGACAGGCCGATATACCGCACCAGCCCCTGCCGCACCAGACTGTCGAGCGCGTCGAGCGTCTCCTCGATCGGCGTGATCGAGTCGAAGCCGTGAATCTGGTAAAGGTCGATATAGTCGAGTTGCAGGCGCTCGAGGCTGCCCTTGATCTGGTCGTGAATATGCTTGCGCGAGGCGCCCATCGCATTCGGCGTGGAGCCCATCCGGCCGAACACCTTGGTGGCGATCACCAGATCCTCGCGGGAAAGGCCCAGATTGCGGATCGATTGGCCCAGAATGCGCTCGCTCTGGCCACCGGCATAGATGTTGGCGGTGTCGATGAAATTGACGCCGGCATCCACCGCCGCCCGCACCAGCGCATCGGCCTCATCCTGCCGCAACTGGCCGATCATGCCCCACATACCCTCGCTGCCACCGAAGGTCATGGTGCCAAGGCAGATTTCCGAAACAAGCAGGCCACTGGGGCCAAGCGGGCGATAACGCATGAGATATGTCCTTTGGCTGGAAAATCGATAATCGCACTATAGGCGCCACGCAGGCCGGGCACGACGCCAATTCTCGCAAACTCTTGCCCGATTCTCGCAATCCTGTCGCGGAGGGCTGGATCGCGGCGACCATCGGGCCTAGGATCATCCCATGCAGGACGCGATGGAGCACCTGCGCCACTTGCTGGCGCGACAATGGCACACCGCCGGACGGGAAACCCCGCTCGACGGCCTGCTCCTTGCCGTGGCAGACGGGCCGAGCGGCATTTTGCGCTCGATCTATCGCACATCCTTTTGCGTCGTGTTGCAGGGCTCGAAAATCAGCCTTCTGGGCGAAAGAAGCTGGCGTTACACCGAGGGGCAGTATCTGATCGCCTCGATGGACCTGCCGGTGACCGCCCAGATCATCGAGGCCTCGCCCGACCGCCCCTATATGGCTTTCAGTCTGGCCATCGATCCGGCGATGGTGGCCGAACTGGCCATCGAACTGGGCAAGACGCCCGATCCGGCCGAGCGCAGTCCGCTGGTGGTGGGGCAGTTGGAACGCCCCTTGCTCGATTCCATCATCCGCCTGTTCGATTTGCTCGATACACCCCGCGATCTGCCGGTGCTGGCGCCACTCGTCCGGCGGGAAATCGTCTGGCGGTTGCTGACCGGCCCGCAGGGCGCGACCTTGCGCCAGATCGGGCTGGCCGGAGGCGCGATTGCGCGCATCGCCCTTGTGCTGCGCTGGATCACCGAACATTATGCCGAAGCGATCCGTATCGAGGATCTGGCCAGTATGGCGGCGATGAGCCCCGCCAGCCTGCACCGCCATTTCAAGGCGGCAACCACGCTCTCGCCCATCCAGTTCCAGAAACAGGTGCGGCTTCAGGCCGCGCGGCGCCTGCTGCTCGCGCAGGGCAACGAGGCCGCTTCGGCCGGCTTTGCAGTGGGCTACGAAAGCGCCTCGCAATTCAACCGCGACTATCGCCGCCTGTTCGGCCAGCCTCCCGGTCGCGACTCCAGCGCCATCCGGCAAGGGTTGGCGACCTCTATCGAAGCCTGAGCACCCCATCGCGAATTGACCTCCGCCAGCCGGCACGCCTGTCACGATGCTGCAATGCGGCACTTCTAACTCCCGACCCCTCACAAGTTTTCTGTCGAGGAAAAGGGGTCGTTCATGTCGCGTCTTGTTGGTGTCCGTCTGTCATTGTCGCTGGCCGCGCTCGGCACGGCGCTTTTCGCGCAGCAAGTGCAGGCCGAAGGGGCAGTGGCCCCTGCCGTTGCGGCGGATAACGGCGAGCAGATCATCGTCACCGCCAAAACCACCCGCTCGGCCACGTCCATCCCCGCTGCCGAGATGCAAAAGATCCTGCCCGGTGTAGCACCGCTGAAAGCCATCGCGACCCTGCCCGGCGTGCTCTACATCACGGCCGATCCGTGGGGTAACAACGAACAGAACGCGCAGGTCTTCATCCACGGCTTCTCGGCCAGCCAGCTCGGTTACACGATGGATGGCGTGCCGCTGGGCGACCAGAATTACGGCAATTTCAACGGCCTGTCGCCCCAGCGTGCGGTGATTTCCGAAAACGTCGGGCGCACCACGGTGGCCACCGGCGCGGGCGAACTGGGCATTGCCTCGACCAGCAACCTTGGCGGCGCGGTGGAAGTGTTCAGCCGCGATCCGGCCGCCACGCGCGGGCTGGATCTGAACCAGACGGTCGGCTCCTATGGCACGTCGCGCACCTTTGGTCGGCTTGAAACCGGCGAGTTCGGCGGCGGCAACCGGCTCTCGCTCTCGGGCCTGCGCCAGCGCGCCCGCGCGTGGGATTTCGGCGGCGTGCAGGGTGGCTGGCAGGCCAATGCCAAGTTCACGCATGAGGACAGCATCGGCAAGCTGACGGGCTATTTCGCCTTTTCGGACAAGATCGAGCCGAACGAGGATGCCACCACCCGCTACGTCAACCCGACCACAACGGCGCAATCCTATCAGCCCTACACCCGCCCGTTCTTCTACCCTGACTGGAATGCGGCACGCGCCTATATCGATGCCAACGGCAATCTGATCGACCAGACGCAGGCGGTGAACAATCGCAACTATTATTCCGATGCGCAGCGTACCGACTATCTGGGCTATCTGAAATATGACCTGCGTCTGGCCAGCAACATCATCTGGTCGAACCAGATCTATACGCACCACAACGATGGCGTGGGCGTGGTGGCCGGCCCGCTGCAATTCGTGTGGAACAGCCCGATCAAGTTCTACTATCCCACGCTGACGCAGGCGCAGTTCGCCGCCACGGTCGATCCCTCGGGCTATATCGTGCGCACCACCGAATACCGTATCCAGCGCAAGGGCCTGATCTCGACGCTGAAAGCCGATCTGGGCGCGCACCAGATCGAGGCAGGCCTGTGGTATCAGTACAATTCCAGCCACGCATGGCGGCGTTGGTATGCGCTCGATCTCAACAATGTGGATGGCTACAGCCCCTATATCCGCCCGTCGAACCCGTTGTTCACGCAATATGCGGCGGAAATGCGTGTCCACACCTTCCAGACGCATATTCAGGATAGCTGGAAGATCACCCCGCGCCTCTTGCTGGAAGCCGGTTTCAAGACCAGCGCGCAATTCGCCAAGGGCTGGTTCGATGTGCAGCCCGCCGCCGGTTCGCTGGCGGGTGCCTCCACCGCGCTGCCCTCGGGCAGCATCAACACCAAGCAGGGCTTCCTGCCCTCGGTAGGCGCCAAATGGGAAGTGACCGGCAACGAGCAGGTCTATTTCAACATCCAGAAGAACCAGCGCCAGTATCAGGCCTATGGCGGCGGCGGCAGCGCCGATCCGTGGTCGACCTCCTCGCAGGCGGCGTTCGACTATATCAAGGCCCATGGCCAGCCGGAAAGCTCGTGGACCTATGAACTGGGTCTGCGCACGCGCCGCCAGTTCAGCGGCGGGCTGCTGACCGGTCTGGAAGGCCAGATCAACTATTACCACGTCGATTTCAGCAACCGTCTGCTGGCGGTGAATGCGGCCAGCGGCGGCATTGCGGGCGGCTCGATCTCGGGCGGCACGACCTCACTGTTCAATGTTGGCTCGGTCAAGACCAACGGCGTTGATGCCGCGCTGACCCTACGCTTTGGCCGCAATTTCTCGGTCTATAATGCGGTCAGCTACAACAGCTCGATCTATGGCAGCGACTATTCCACCGCCACCGGTGCCGCCACCGGCACGCGTATCGGCGGAACGGCGGTGATCGCCAATGTGGTGCCAACCGGCGGCAAACAACTGGCGGGTAGCCCGCAATGGATGAACAAGACCGTCATCACCATCAACGCCGGACCGGTCGAGGCGCAACTGTTCGGCGACTATGTCGGCAGCCGCTGGGCCACCTATGTCAACGATGCCAAGGTCGGCGCCTATTTCCTGGCCTCGGCGCGGATCGGGGTCAAGATCCCATCCGCAATGATCCATGCGCAAAAGGCCGAGTTCTCGGTGAATGTCACCAATCTGTTTGACAGCACGGGCACATCCACCGTTTCGGTCAACCAGAATGCCAGCTATTCAGCCTATCCGATTGCGCCGCGTCAGGTGTTTGCCACGCTGGCGCTGGGCTTCTGATCGAGAGGAATGACGCGATGACCACGCTTTCCCGCCGCCATGTTCTGGGTGCTGGCCTGAGTGCCGCGCTGGCCACCAGCATGGCGACGGGGGGCGCTGCGGGGGCGACCGCTCCGCGCAAGCGTCCGCTGGTGATGGGGCATCGCGGATGCTCGGCGCTGCGGCCCGAACATACGCTGGCCTCCTATGCCAAGGCGATTGCCGATGGCGCCGATTTCATCGAACCCGATCTGGTGGCCACCAAGGACGGCTTTCTGGTGGCCCGCCACGAGAATGCCATTCACGAGACCACCGATGTTGCCACGCGCCCCGAATTCGCGGCGCGGCGCGTAACCAAAGTGATCGACGGCCAGAGCATCACCGGCTGGTTCACAGAGGATTTCACGCTGGCCGAGCTCAAGACCCTGCGCGCGCGCGAAAGGCTGGCCACCATGCGGAGCGAGAGCCACAGCTACGACGGGCAGTTCCAGCTTGTCACGCTGGAGGAGATCGCCGATTTCGTGGCGGCCGAGGCGGCGGCGCGCGGGCGGGTGATAGGCCTGATCCCCGAGCTCAAACATTCGACCTATTTCAGCGCAATCGGCCTGCCGCTCGAAGCCCGCTTCCTCGCGCAGGTGAAGGCCAGCGCCTATCTGATGCGCGCGCCGGTGATCGTGCAAAGTTTCGAACTGGCCAATCTCAAGGCGCTGCGCCGCGAACTGGCGGGCCTGCCCAACATCCAGTTGATGCAATTGGTGGGCGCCCCCGATGAAAGCCCTGCCGACCTTGCGGCGGCGGGCGACAAGCGGCGCTGGCGCGATCTGCTGACTCCCACGGGCCTTGCCGAAATCGCGGCCTATGCCCATTGGCTGGCGCCCGCCACGCGTATGCTGATCCCGCTCGGCCCCGACGGGCGTTTGGGCCAGCCCACCGGTCTTGTCGAGGCAGCGCGCCTTGCGGGTCTGCTGGTCGGCACATGGACCTTCCGGCCCGAGAACGCCTTCCTTGCCGCTGATTTCCGCAATGCGGCGGGCGAAACTGTCCGCAACGAGGCGGGTAGCCTTGCCGAAATCCGGCGCTATCTGGCGCTTGGGCTGGACGGGTTCTTCACCGATGATCCCGCGCTGGGCCGACAGGCCGTGGATCAGACCGCCTGACAAAGGCGCGGGCCGCCCATCCCGCATTCCCGCCGGAATAAGAGCCATATGTAACCGGCGGCATTGGTGCTGCGAATAGCGGTCATGGTCGGGGCGCTTCCTGCCCCGCCGCATCGTGAAGGACACGCCATGACCATGACCCGTACCGCCATTGCCGTCGCACTGGCGACCACCGCCGCCGCCTCGCTTGTCACCGCCGCCCACGCCGCCGAGGCGCCCAAGAGCGAGAAATGCTATGGCGTGGCCAAGGCTGGCAAGAATGACTGCAAGGCCGGCGCGGGCACGAGTTGCGCGGGAACGTCGAAAGTCGATTATCAGGGCGACGCGTGGAAGCTGGTGAAAGCCGGAACCTGCACCACCATCAAGACCCCCAAGGGCAACGGCTCGCTAACCCCGAAAAACTGAGCCGCGCCCGCAAGCGCCCTGTTCCGGCCTGTCCAGCGCCACCCCCGTCTGGACGGGCCGCTCTTTTTCCGGAGTCTCGCCATGACTTTCCGCATCGCCCTGCCCCAACCGCTAACAGATGATCTTGTCCTGCTACTCACCCGTCTGGGCATTGCGCCGGTGTTCTTCCTGTCGGGCCGCACCAAGGTCGAGGGCTGGTTCACCATCACCGATGCGACCTTCGACCTGTTCCGCACCGATTATGCCTTGCCGCTGCTGCCGCCGGTGCTGGCGGCATGGATGGCGACGATTGCCGAGCATCTGTTCTCGACCCTGCTGGTGCTGGGCCTTGGCACACGCATCGCGGCGGCGGGTCTGCTGGGAATGACGGCGGTGATCGAGATCTTCGTCTATCCCGACGCATGGCCCACGCATCTGGGCTGGGCCGCGCTGTTGATCCCGCTGGTTCTGCGCGGCGCAGGACGCTTCTCGCTGGATCGCATCCTGTGGAAGGGCGACCAGGCTTAAAGCCGCCTGTCGGCCCCTCATACTGCATGGAGGTTCGTCCGGCGGCATGGCCGGTCGTTCGCCCGCATCGCGCAAGCGTCGCCGGGGGCCGCAGACAACGAAGAAATGGGGTCTCATGGCGACCGCGCAAGCCACACCACGAGACCCCATCCCTTAGACCTTTTTCCTCTTACCGCCACCGGAAGCTACCGTGGGTGGCGGCAAAGGACCGACTGTCGGCTTAGAAGTCTTAGTTGAAGCGCACACCGAACGTGCGCGGCGTGGCCGGTTGATCCGCGCCAGCACCGAATTGAACTGGCCGAGACGGTGAAAATTGGCGAGCGGCTGGCACGTTCCTCGCGCCCGATCCTGCAAATCGCCAAGGAAGCCGTGAACAAGGCCCTATGAAACGCATCTTGCCGAAGGCCTGTATGTCGAACGACGCCTGCTCTATTCGACTTTCGCACTGGAAGACCGGAAAGAGGGCATGACCGCTTTTTTCGAGAAGCGCCCTCCCCAATTCCGGCATCGCTGATGGTGCTGGCAGTCCGTCTGGCGGGCGTGGAGAACGCCCGCCAGACGCATCACGCCGGTGAGGCCGCCGAGCCTGCCAGCAGGCCGCCATCGATGTTCACTTCGGTGCCCGTGATATAGGTCGCCTCGTCGCCGGCCAAGGTCACGGCAATCGCCGCCACCTCTTCAGGCATTCCAAAACGCTTGAGCGGCGTATCGGCAACGAGGGCCTGCATCCTTGCCGCCCGATCGGCACCGCTGCCCAGCATCGGCTCCCACATCGGCGTGAGGATCGCCGCTGGATGGATCGAGTTGCAGCGGATTTTCCAGCCTTGCTGCGCACAATAGAGCGCGACCGTCTTGCTGTGGTTGCGGATCGCGGCCTTGGACGAGGCATAGGCTGCGGCACCGGGAATGCCGACCAGCCCCGATCGCGACGATATGTTGATGATCGAGCCTGTCCCCGCCGCCTTCATGGCGCCGATGGCATAGCGACAGCCAAGAAAGGTGCCATCCAGATTGACGCGATGGACCGCGCGCCAATCCTCGAGGCTGGCGTACTCGGGGTCGTGCGCCACTGGCCCCGTCTCGAAGCCGGTCACGCCCGCATTGTTGACCACGACATCGGCCGCCGGCACGATCTGCGCCAGCCGCGACCATTGCGCCTCCTCGCGCACATCGAGTGGCTCGAACCGGCACCCGATCCGGTCAGCCGCCGCCGCGCCTTCCACTGTATCAATGTCGGTGAGGATGACCCTCGCGCCTTCCGCGTGGAAGCGGGATGCGATAGCGCGACCAATGCCGCGCGCGGCGCCGGTAACGACGCACGTCTTGTTGCCTAATCTTTGCATGATTTACCCGAAAACAGAGTTCACTTTGCGGATCGTTCCGCAGGCGTGGGTTGGTCCGCTTTAGCGGTGACGCTGAATCATTTCGAGAACTCCCGGTCGTGCCGTGATGCTATGCCATCGCCCCGCCGTCCGCAACCCCGCAAACGCCGCGCCGGTCGCGTCGGGCGGTGGCGTCCATGCGCGATACACAGGCGCCATAGCCACCTTTCCCAAGGCATAGGCGGGATCCCATAGCCCCGTCCATCGTGGCGACCCGATGTCTATCGTGAGCGCAGCCACAGCGTCTTTATACGTTCTTCACGCCAAGGCCCCCAGCTTCGTCTGGAAGCTTAACGCCGGTTTGGCGCATCTGCGCTTCTGCGAAATACGCGGAAGAGTCGTCTCATGTTTCAACGCCCTGTCAAAAACTGGAAGCCCGGTCGCCACACAGACCTGGCCCTCCGCGCCGCGGGGGCAGTCCTGTTGGCGCCAGTGTTTGGATTGGTGGCCATCCTTTACGGGCGCATGCACGCGACGCGGCCGCCTGTCTGCGGGCCGGTTGAGTTTACCGTGGCTCTTGCGGCGATGGCCTTGCTCTGGATGGCTTTGGTACTGATCTTTGCGGGCGACAGTCTTTTGCGACCCATGCCGCGTCCACCGCGCCCGCTCCAATGAAACGTCCCCCTAACCTCCACGGAGACATCGCATGAATGACCTCGGCTGGCTCGCCGTTTTGGCGGGTCTCGTGCTGCTCACTTTCGCCTTTTTGCGCCTCGCGGCGAAGGCCTGAGCCGGAGACATACCCATGACATTGCCCCTCACGCTTGCCGCGCTCACCGCCTTGGGCCTGCTGACCTATCTGGTTGTCGCCTTGCTGCGGCCAGAAAAATTCTAGGGAGACCAACCCATGACCATCGCTGGATGGGGCCTGATCCTCACCTTCACCGCGCTCACCGCGCTCTTGGCCAAGCCCATCGGGCAATGGCTTTTCGCTCTCTACGAGGGGCGGCCCACTCCATTGCATCGCGTACTCGGACCGATAGAGCGCGGCTTTTACCGCGCATCCGGCGTTGACCCGACGCGTGAACAAAGCTGGCTGGCCTATGCGCTGCATATGCTGGCCTTTCAGGTGATACTAACCCTGTTCACCTTTGCCATCCTGCGCCTTCAGGATGTGCTGCCCATGAACCCGCGCGGCTTGGCGGGTATCGGTGCCGATGGCGCGATGAACACCGCGATTGCCTTTGTGACCAACACCAACTGGCAGTGGTATGCGGGCGAAAGCGTGCTGTCGAATTTCAGCCAGATGGTCGGCCTGACCATCCATAATTTCCTGTCGGCCGCCACCGGCATTGCCGTCGCCTTTGCGCTGTTTCGGGGCTTTGCCCGCCATGAAAGCGGCACCGTCGGCAATTTCTGGGCCGATTGCACGCGGGTCACGCTCTATCTGCTCCTGCCACTCAGCGTAGCTTACGCATTGTTTCTGGTGGCCTGTGGCGTGCCGCAAACCTTCGCTTCGCTGGTGGAGGCCCACACGCTGGAAGGCGCGAAACAGGCCATCGTGCTGGGCCCCGTCGCCAGTCAGGAAGCGATCAAGATGCTGGGCACCAATGGTGGCGGCTTTTACAACGCCAATTCCGCGCATCCTTTCGAGAACCCCACCGCGCTCACCAATTTCGTCCAGATGCTCTCGATCTTCGCCATCGGCAGCGGGCTTACGTGGTGCTTTGGCAAGGCCGTGGGCAACACACGGCAAGGCTGGGCCATTCTGGCAGCCATGCTGATCCTGTTCACGGCAGGCGCTGGCATCACCTATTGGCAGGAAGCGCAGGGGGCCAGCGCCCTAACCCATGCCGGGTTTGCGGGCGGTAATATGGAAGGCAAGGAAGTGCGCTTTGGCATCGCGGCCAGCGCCCTGTTCGCCGCGGTCACCACGGCTGCCAGTTGCGGCGCGGTCAACGCCATGCATGACAGTTTCACCGCGATCGGCGGGATGATCCCGCTGTTCAATATGCAACTGGGCGAGATCGTGATCGGTGGCGTGGGTTCGGGCATTTACGGCTTCCTGCTGTTTGCCATTCTCGCCGTGTTCATCGCCGGATTGATGGTGGGACGTACGCCCGAATATGTCGGCAAGAAGATCGAGGCGCGCGAGGTCAAGCTGGCTGTGCTGGCGATTGCCGTGCTGCCACTGTCGATCCTTGGTTTCACGGCGCTTGCCGCTGTGCTTCCCGCTGGCCTCGCCGGGCCGCTCAACAAGGGGCCGCATGGCTTCAGCGAAATCCTCTATGCCTTCACCTCGGCCACGGCCAACAATGGCTCGGCCTTTGCCGGGCTTTCGGCGGGCACGCCGTTTTACAATGGCTTGCTGGGCGTGGCGATGTGGGTGGGGCGGTTCTTCGTGATTGTGCCTGTGCTGGCCATCGCGGGCAGCCTTGGCGCCAAGAAGCACACGCCTGCCACCACCGGCTCCTTCCCCACCACGGGCGCCTTGTGGGTTGGTCTGCTGGTTGGGGTGATCCTCATTCTTGGTGGCCTCACCTTTCTGCCGTCCCTCGCGCTTGGCCCGATTGCGGATCAGGTGACGATGGTCGCCGGCAACAGCTTTTAAGGAGGACATGCCCATGTCCGCATCACAATCCCTGCCCACACCCCAATCCATGTTCGCACCCGCGCTGGTGCTGCCCGCCGCACGGGATGCCGTGCTGAAACTTGCCCCGCGCGAGCTGATCAAAAACCCCGTTCTGTTCACGACGGCCATTGTGGCTCTGTTGCTCAGCCTGCTCATGCTGATCGGCGGGAGCGGCCTTGCGCTTGGCTTTCAGGCGCAGTTGGTGGGGTGGCTGTGGCTCACCGTGCTGTTCGGCACTTTTGCCGAGGCACTGGCCGAAGGCCGCGGGCGGGCTCAGGCGGCATCCTTGCGCGCCACCAAAAGCGATCTGGTTGCCCACCTGCCAGACGGACGCAGCATCCCCGCCAGCCAGTTGGCTCGCGGCGATGTGGTGGTGGTGCGCACCGGCGATTTGATCCCCGCCGATGGCGAGGTGATCGAGGGCGTCGCCAGCGTGAACGAGGCGGCGATCACCGGCGAGAGCGCCCCCGTCATCCGCGAGGCTGGCGGCGATCGCAGCGCTGTCACCGCCGGAACGCGGGTCATTTCCGACGAGATCCGCGTGCGTGTGACGCAAGAGCCGGGACAGGGCTTCCTTGATCGCATGATCGCGCTGGTCGAAGGGGCCGAGCGGCAAAAGACACCCAACGAGATCGCCCTCACGATCCTGTTGGTGGGCCTCACCATCATCTTCCTGATCGCGGTTTCCACCATCCCTGCCTTTGCCCACTATGCGGGCGGTGCCGTGCCGGTGGCGGTGCTCGCGGCACTGCTTATCACACTGATCCCCACCACCATCGCCGCCTTGCTGTCGGCCATCGGCATCGCGGGTATGGACCGTCTGGTGCGCTTTAACGTGCTGGCCAAATCGGGCCGCGCGGTGGAAGCGGCGGGCGACATCGATGTGCTGCTGCTCGACAAGACCGGCACCATCACGGTCGGCGACCGCGCGGCTTGCGAATTCCGCCCGCTGCTGGGCACGCCCATCGGCAGCCTCGCGCAGACCGCGCTGCTCGCCAGCCTTGCTGACGAGACGCCGGAGGGCCGGTCCATTGTCGTGCTGGCGCGCGAGGGCTATCAGGCGCAGGGCAGCCTGCCCGACGGCGCGCAAGTCATCCCCTTTACCGCGCAAACCAGACTGTCGGGCGTGCAGGCAGGCGATCGCCTGATCCAGAAGGGCGCGGTGGATTCGCTACTACGCGCGCATCCGGAAAGCGCGCAGACCCCTGCCGCCACCGAAATGCGCCGCATCGCCGACGAGATCGCACGCGCGGGGCAAACCCCGCTGGGTGTCGCGGAAAATGGCCGCCTGCTCGGCGTTATCGCGCTCAAGGACGTGATCAAGGCCGGTATCCGCGAGCGCTTTTCCCAATTGCGCGCCATGGGCATCCGCACGGTGATGATCACCGGCGACAATCCGCTGACCGCCGCCGCCATTGCCGCCGAGGCGGGGGTGGACGACTTCCTTGCCGAAGCGACGCCCGAAGACAAGCTCGCGCTGATCCGGCGCGAGCAGACAGGCGGCAAGCTGGTCGCCATGTGCGGCGACGGCACGAACGACGCGCCTGCGCTGGCGCAGGCCGATGTGGGTGTCGCCATGAACACCGGCACACAGGCCGCGCGCGAGGCGGGCAACATGGTTGACCTCGATTCCGACCCGACCAAGCTGATCGAGATCGTCGGGCTGGGCAAACAATTGCTGATGACGCGCGGGGCGCTCACCACCTTTTCGGTGGCCAATGACGTGGCCAAATATTTCGCGATCATTCCGGCGATGTTTGTCGTCCTTTATCCCGGCCTCGGCGCGCTTAACCTGATGGGCCTGTCCAGTCCGCAAAGCGCCATCCTCTCGGCGATCATCTTCAACGCGCTGATCATTCCCGCGCTGGTTCCGCTGGCGTTGAGAGGGGTCACCTATCGCCCGATGGCGGCGGGCGCGCTGTTGTCGCGCAATCTGGCGATTTACGGGCTGGGCGGGCTGATCGCGCCGTTCATCGGCATCAAGGTGATCGATCTGGCCGTCACCGCGCTCAATCTGGCCTGAGGGAGACACACTATGGTTGATACATTCCGCTCTGCCCTGCGCCCCGCGCTGGTTATGACGCTGGGCTTTGCGCTATTGCTATGCGGGGCCTATCCGGCGCTGATCACCGGTCTTGCGCAATGGGCCCTCCCCCGACAGGCCAATGGCAGCCTGCTGATCCGCCACGGCCAGATTGTCGGTTCCGAACTCTTGGCACAGGGCTTTGCATCGCCCGCCTATTTCCACCCTCGTCCGTCGGCAGCGGGCGCCAACGGCTATGATGCCAGTGCCTCTTCGGGTTCCAATCTCGGTCCAGCGTCCAAGGTGCTGGCCGACAGGATCGCCAAGGACGCCTCCACCCTGCGAAACGGGACCGGCCAAAGGGTTCCGGCCGATCTCGTGACCACCTCCGCCTCGGGACTTGATCCCCATATCACGCCCGAGGCGGCTCTTTTTCAGGTGGCGCGCGTGGCCCACGCCCGCCACTTGCCCGAGGCACAAGTGGCAGCGCTGGTGCGCAAGGCGGTGGAAGAACCTTTGGCCGGTGTGCTGGGTGCACCGCGCGTCAACGTGCTCCGCCTCAATCTTGCCCTCGACGCAACCGCGACAACGGGAGCATGATGGCCCGGTGAGTGAGACCAAGCCAGATCCTGACGCGATCCTGAGGCTTGCCAAGCGGCAAGGCGAGCACAGGCAAGGCGCGCAAAAGGGCCGCCTCAAGGTTTTCCTTGGGGCGGCCCCCGGCGTTGGCAAGACCTGCGAAATGCTGAGCGAGGCCACGCAGCGCCGCGAGGCTGGCGAGGATGTGGTGATCGGCGTGATCGAAACCCATGGCCGCGCCGAGACAGAGGCGCGTCTCGCCGGCTTCGAGATCATTCCCCGGCGCGCCATCAACCATCGCGGGCAGAGCCTGCACGAGATGGACATCGACGCAATCATCGCCCGCCGCCCCGCTCTGGTGCTGATCGACGAGCTGGCCCACACCAATGCCCCGTCCAGCCGCCATGACAAGCGTTGGCAGGATGTGGAGGAAGTGCTGGATGCCGGAATCGATGTGTTCTCGACGCTCAATGTCCAGCATCTCGAAAGCCTTAATGATGTCGTGGCCTCTTTCACCAAGGTGCGGGTGCGTGAAACCCTGCCCGACCGCTTGCTGGACGCTGCCGAGATCGAGGTGGTGGATATTCCGCCCGACGAGCTGATTGCGCGGCTTAAGGCGGGCAAGGTCTATGTGCCTCAGGAAGCCAGCCGCGCTCTCAGCCACTTCTTCTCGAAGGCAAACCTTACCGCGCTGCGTGAACTGGCGTTACGTCGCGCCGCGCAAGCGGTCGATGCGCAGATGCTTGATTATTTGCGTGCCCACGCTCTGGCGGGTGCCTTTGCCGTTGGCGAGCGGGTGCTGGTGGCGGTGGGCGCGGATGGGTCGGGCGATGCAGTGGTGCGGGCAGGCAAACGGCTGGCCGATTCGCTGTCGGCACCATGGACCGCCGTGCATATCGATACACCCTATGGCGCGGCCCAAACCAACGGTCTGTCTGCCACGCTGCATCTGGCCAGCCAGCTCGGCGCGCAGGTCATCACTGTGCCAGCGGGTGATGTAGCGCAAGGGCTGCTACAAATGGCGGGTGAATTGCGCGCGACCATTCTGGTTACGGGCGCTTCGGATCGGCGCAGCCTGTGGGGCTTGGTTTGGCGAGGGCAGGCCATCGAGCAGAGGCTGCGATCAGCGGATGCCGGCTTCGCGTTGCATACCATACCGGTCGGCGCGCGCCTTGCGGCAAGCACTGCGGCAGATGCCCCAACCACCAAGGCGTCTGTCGCCGCGGGCGCAAGGCCGACACCTGCCGGACTAGCACTATCCAGCCTGTTGGTCGCGGCGGTCACGCTGTTGGGCACCATGATCGCCAGCCTTGGCAACATTACCAACATCGCCTTGCTCTATCTGTTGCCTGTGATGCTGGCAGCCACGCGCTATGGTTTGTGGACAGGCCTTGCAACAGGGCTGGTCTCGTCGCTGGCCTACAATTTCTTCTTCATTCCACCGCTTTATACTTTCACCATCGCCGATCCACAGAACATTATCACCGTCGTCGTCCTGCTGGCAGTGGCCATTGCGGTCAGCCACATGGCGGGGCGTTTGCGCGAAACGGCGGAGGTCTCGCGTGCCAGCGCCGCGCGCAGCCATACGCTGGCCGGATTTGCAAAGCGCCTTACCGGACTGGGTTCGGTCAGCGACATTGCGCGGGTCCTGTGCGAGGAGAGCGCGGCGCTGCTGGGGGGCTATACCGTGCTGCTGATGCCCTCCGAGAGCGGGCTGACGCTGCAAGCCGCCACGCCGTCCGATATCACCTTGCAGCCACTCGACCATGTCGTGGCGCAATGGGCGCTTGATAATCGCCGTCCCGCAGGACGCGGCTCGGACACGCTCAGCGCGGCGGAATGGCTGTTTATGCCGATCGAAGCGGGCGGGCAGGCGCTGGCGGTGCTGGGGCTGGCCAATCCCGATGTTGGCCGGCCTGTGCGCGCCGATCTCCTGCCTTTGGTCACCAGCTTTCTCGATCAGGCGGGGCTGGCATTTGACCGCGCGCGTTTGGAGATAGAGCGCGCCAGCATCAAACAGCTTGAGGAGCGCGACGCGCTGCGTGCGGCGCTCCTCTCTTCGGTAAGCCACGACCTGCGCACGCCGTTGACGGCCGTGATGGGCTTGCTGGGCGACCTGAAGCCATCATCGGGGGAACAGGACAAGCTGCTAACACTGGCCCGCGCCGAAGCCGAACGCTTGCAGCGCTTCGTGTCAAACCTGCTGGATATGGTGCGGATCGAAACTGGCGGGATAGAATTGCACCCCGAAGCTGTCGATCTGGCCGAAGCGGTGACCAGCGCAGTGCACGACCTGCGCCGCCTGTTGGGCCAACGCAAGGTGCAGATCGCCATCGCTCCCGATCTGCCGCTGGTGCGCCTTGATGCGCGATTGCTGCATCATTGCCTCATCAACCTGATCCAGAATGCCGCGCAATACAGCCCTCCGACCAGTCCGATAACGCTCGCAGCCCATCGATTGCCGAATGGCCTGGACCTGTGCGTGCTCGACGAAGGTGCAGGTTTGCCCGCCGGGGCAGAGCGGCTTGTGTTCGAAACCTTCAAGCGCCTCGAGGGGTCCGACCGCACGGGCGGAACAGGCCTTGGCCTTGCCATCGTGAAAGGGTTCGCCGAGGCGATGGGGCTGAGCGTATCGGCCGTCAATCGCTGTGACCACCAAGGGGCCTGTTTCACGCTGCATATGGCCGAGGCGCAGATCTGGAAGGAAGGCTTGTGAACGCGGCGAAGATCCTTGTGGTGGACGATGAAATGGCGATCCGCCGGCTCCTCAAGGCCGGACTTGCCCGGGCGGGGTTTGTCATTTTGGAGGCTGCGAATGCCCGCGAGGCCCTGAACGCGCTGGCCATCGACAAGCCCGACCTGATCCTGCTCGATCTTGGCCTGCCCGACCGCGACGGGCTGGAACTGGTCGGAACCATCAAGGCGGCCAAGGCGGCCCTGATCGTTGTTTCCGCGCGCGACGCGACCTCGGAGAAGGTCGCCGCGCTTGACCTCGGCGCCGATGACTATGTGACCAAGCCCTTTGACACCGAGGAGGTGCTGGCGCGCGTACGGGTGGCCTTGCGCAACCGCGCCTTGGCGGACACACCCGAGCCAGTATTCCATTTTGGCTCCATCACGATCGATCTGGTGGCTCGCCTCGTCCATCGCGATGGTGATGCCGTGCACCTCAGCCCGAAGGAGTACGGTTTTCTGGCCGAGCTGGCCCGCCATCCGGGGCGCGTCCTGTCGCATGCCGCCATTCTGCGCGCGGTGTGGGGACCGGGGCAGGAGCAGTCTGTCGAATATCTGCGTGTGGCAGCGCGGGGACTGCGGCGAAAGCTGGAGGATGTGCCGGTGGATAAAAGCATCATCCGCAACGAACCCGGGATCGGCTATCGCCTGATGGCCGACCATGGCACGGGATGACCGGAGCTATAAGCGGCGAAGGTTGAACGGATCCGGCATACACAATCGGTTTCGCCCCTGCCCCCGACGCTGCCCGAACTGCTTGACCGGTTTCCTGCAGATCAGGAGGTTGCTTCAGCCACAGCCGATGGCGCCTATGACGATGCCATCATCATACCCACGCGTAGAAACGCCAAGCTCTGGAAGCCAAACCCCGCTGGCGTCGCGGCGCGCAACGATATTCTGCGCGCGACTTAGATCGCCAGATCACTGAAATTCGGGTCAGGATCGCCTGCCTCGATCGTTACACAAGGCTCGCAATACCGATCTCGAACCCGCCGCATCAATCCAAAGGCTTGGGGAGAAGCCCAGCCCACAGGCCTTTTGTGCAACAGCGCCATCCCGCGCGCATCCTCATCCATAGCTATATCAAAATATGGTCCGGGAGGGGATCGGACCCTCCCGGACCAGCCGGTTTAAAGGCGGATTCTACCTTCGATGCCGAAGGTACGCGCTTCATTGTAAATGCCGCCCAATCCGGTCGTGGTGGAAAGCGTGCGGCTGTAGAGATACTGGGCGTTGAACAGGTTACGCGCCCAGACGGCGACAGTCATGGTCGCCCCCGACGATCCGACCGCAATGTCACCGATGGCAATCCGGCCATTGAACACGACAGCCGACTCGCTCTTGATCTTTTGCGAGGCGCCCGAATAGGTCAGGCTGCCATAGGCACCCGAATCCCAGCTTGCATCGAGATGGGTGCGCAGCGTGACAGGGCCCAGCGGCCGTTCATAGTCGATCTGGCCGCCCAGCGCATGCATCGGCGTGTAGATCTGGTTGGCGGGCAGCGGCGGATTGTACACCATGCCCACGCCCGGTGTGTAGGTGGGAAAGGGATTGCGGGCATCGGGCAGATCGACGCGAACATAGGCATAATTGGCCGACAGCGTCAGCCCCCTGGCCAGCGCCAGATTGAGTTCGGCCTCGATCCCGCTCACACGCCCCGTGCCCGGAACATTGACCGTGTCGGATGTGGTGCGGGTTGTCACGCCAATCGGATTCCCGCTGGCATCGAGGTTATAGTAGGGGCCGGAGAACTCCATCTGCACATTCTTGTAGGTGCCGAAATAGCCCGTCAGGTTGAAGCGGGCGCGGCGGTTGAGAAATTCGGTCTTGATGCCCCCCTCGAAGATCGAAACCTCTTCGGGATTGACCGCCGCATAGGTCAGCGAACGCGAATTGGCGCCGCCCGAGCGATAGCCGCTGCTCCATTTGCCATAGGCGTGGATGTCGGGCGTCACATCCACCGAAATGTTGATCATCGGGTCGAACCGCGACCATGACCGGCGGAAATCGAGCAGACGCTTGGCCTTGCCGGTGGGATCGTCCGGATCGGCTGGCAGGCCGTTGTTGACCACCAGCAGCGTGCCCTTCTTGCGGTCATTGGTCCAGCGCCCGCCAAGGGTCAGATGCAGGACATCATCCAGCAGCGCGGGCGTATAGGTGAACTGGCCAAAGGCGCCATAGCTCTCGGTGGAAGCCTTGCTGGCGCGGTCGACCGGCAGACCCGGCATCAGGGCATTGTCGATAATGGCCACCTTGGTCGTCGGAATGGCAACAACCGTGGCAACGGTGCCGTCGCTGTTGAGCGACATGCTGTTCACCGTCTGGGCAAAATCGCGCACGCTTTCGTAATAGCCGAGCGCGCCCACCACATAGCGCAGCCGACCACTCTCGCCGATCAGCTGGAATTCCTGACTATACTGATACTGGTCGAAATTGGCGAGGCTATAGCGCGCGAAAGGGATGCTGGCCGCCGCGCCGGAAATGAAATTGGCGCTCACCGAGGTCAGGTTGCTGTTGTCGAACTGCGACTGGGCCAGTTCGCGGTAGGAAGTGATCGACTTGACCGTCAGCTGCGGAGACGCGGTCCAGCTCAGGTTGAGCGTGTGGCCGGACTGGGTGCCAATGCTGGGCTGCATGGGAACGCCAACCACCGCAACGCTCGCGCGGCCCGGCTGTAGCGCCAGCAATGGAGGACGGTTGAAAGTGCCTTTCTCGATCACCTGACGGTAGATGGTGGTGGAGGAGTCCTTCGCAATGTCGAAAGTATAGTTGGCGGTAAAAGCGCCACTCGGCTTCCACTGTACCTGTCCATGCAGGCCACGGCGATCCCACGCGTTGAAATCGGCCGCGCCGGGCATAGGGTTGTCGACCAGACCGTCGCGCGCCGTGATGATCCCGTCGATCTTGACGCTGACATTGTGGAATTCCGGCAGATTGAGATGGCCTTCAGCCTTGTAGCTACCGTAATTGCCGATGCCCGTGGTCAAATCCAGCCCGAATCGGCCGGTGGGTTTCTTGGTCACAATATTGAGCGCGCCACCAATGGTGTTACGGCCGAACAGCGTGCCTTGCGGCCCCTTCAGCACCTCGATGCTCTCGACATCGTAAAGCGCCGCACTCAACCCCTGCGGGCGGCCGAGATAGACGCCGTCGATATAGACACCCACACCCGAATCCAGCGCGGGCTGGTTGGTGTCCTGCATCACGCCGATGCCGCGAATGTTCAGGATCAGCGAAAAGGGGCGGCTGGCATAGGGCAGCACACGCAAGCTGGGGATCGTGCCGCCCATCAGATCGGTCAGCGACTGGACATGGCGATTGGTCAGATCATTCGCGCCCATCACCGAAATCGAGATCGGCGTCTTTTGCAGGCTGGCCGGCCGCTTTTCGGCGGTCACCACGATCTGCTCCAGAGCGGCGCGATCCGCTTCCGGCTCCTCGGCGGCCTGCGCGGCCGGCGCGGCCAAGAGCAGCGGGCCAACCAAGATGGTGCTGGCTGCCCAGATATGCTTTTTGCGCGGAAACGCCATCACGTCCCGCCCCCCGATGTGCTGCATGATCAACTCCTTGCCCGAACGAACGTGTCAAAAGACTTGCCTGCGCCACAGGCGCCGCACACTCGGGCTAGAAAGGGGGGGTGTCAGCGTGGTTGCGGTTCGGTGATTCTGGCGTGACTTGCAACAAACTTGTTTGAGCAGGGATTACAGTGCGCCATCCTGCAGGGCAGCCCATACCGGCAACCCGGGCAAAGCCGGGATACGGGGCGCTCCCTCGCCCCGCCACATCCCGCAGCAACACCGGATTCGCCTCAAAGCGGTATTTGTCGAAATAATGCGTCGCATGCCGCCCCGAGCGCAGCACGAAGGAGCCTTCCAGCCGCGAGGCTGCGGCGATGCGTTGATAAAGTGGATCGGACACCGACACCTCACGCACTCAGAAGATCGGACTCGTGATGCGCCTGCATCTCGTAAAGGCGGCGATAGGCGCCTTCCCGCTTGAGCATCAGCGCGGTATGGCTGCCCTGCTCGACGATGCGCCCCGCCTCGAACACCACGATGCGATCGACACGGCGCACGGTGGACAGCCGGTGCGCGATAATCAGCGTGGTGCGATCCGCCATCAACGCCTCGATGGCCTCCTGCACCAATCGCTCGGTCTGGGTGTCCAGCGCCGAGGTCGCCTCGTCGAGCAGCAGGATCGGCCGGTCGGCCAGAATGGCCCGGGCGATGGCGATGCGCTGCCGTTCGCCACCCGACAGTTTGGCACCGCGCTCGCCGACCAGACTGTCATAGCCTTCGCGCAACTGGCTGATGAAATCATGCGCACGGGCGCGCCTGGCGGCCTCGACAATGGCCTCCATCGATACCCCGGGGCGGGCATAGGCGATGTTTTCGGCAAGGCTGCGATGGAACAGCAAAGGCTCCTGCGGCACCAGCGAGATCAACGCACGCAACCGGAAGGGATCGAGGCCGGAAATATCGATGCCGTCGATGGCGATGCTGCCGCGATCAGGCTCATAGAGCCGCTGGATCAACTTGAAGGCGGTGGATTTACCCGAACCCGAGGCTCCGACCAGCGCCACGCTCTCCCCCGCCGCCACGGTGAAGGACAGGTCATCATAGACCCGCTTGCCATCGGGATAGGCGAAGCCCACGCGTCGGAAATCGATCTGCCCACGCTCGATGCGCAAGGGCGGCTGATCGCAAGCGAGCCCTTCGGGCTCGGCCACCAGAAATTCGGCGGCATCCTCCATCTCGGCATAGGCCCGCTGGATGGTGCGGATATCCTGCCCCACACTGCGCAACTGCCCCGAGAGCATCACCGTGGCCGACACGGCAAAGGCGCTGTCGGCCACACTGGCCCGCCCGTGCAGCGCCATCCATGCCACCAGCGCGATCACCGACAATTGCGCCAAAGCCCAAACCAGCATTTGCAGGGCATTGGTGTCGGTCGCGCGGTTGAACGCGGCCCGAGCCAGTTCCGCCCATTCCTGCGATATGGCCAGAAGACGGGCATTTTCGCGCTCTTCGGCCGCAAAGGCCTTCACCGAGGCATTGTTGTTGACCGCATCGGCCAACGCGCCGGTCAACCGGCTGTCACGCGCCGCCGCCTGCATCGAAAGCGGCCGCACCCAACGCGCCGACAGCAGGACACTCACCACAATGAACACGCCGCTCAGCAGGAAAAATCCCGCACCAGCCAGTGGAAGCCGCCACGCGATCAACCCGCCCAGCACGCCAAGCAGCAGCAAGGGCTGCAACAGGCGCAGCACAAGGATATTGCTCAACATATCCAGCGCCCAGCGTGCACGGGAAATGCGGTGCACGGTCGCACCCGAAAGGTTGGAGGCATGCCAGTCGGTGGGCAGGCGCTGCACGCGGGCGAAAAGGTCAAGCTGCAACCGCTGCATCGAGCGCACCGACAGCGCATTCCAGTGCCGGTCCAGCAACTGGCGCAGCACAATAGCCAGCACCAGCGCCAGTGCCACCACCGCAAACTGGCCCCACAAAGTGTCACCCCCGCCGCGATAGGAACCATGCGCCACCGCCCCCACCAGATTACCCATGGCGAGCGGGGCCACGGTCTCGGCCGCAATCACCAGCGCCAGCAGGCCGAAGATCACGCCGACCTCGCGCCGCTCGGTCAGCCAGTATCGGGCGAAAACCGCCACGGTCTGTTGCCAGTCAAGCTGGGTCATGCGGCGCGGGATCCGCGCATTACCGAGGGCATTGCTCATAAAAACTCGATTTCTGCCATGATGGCGGGATGGTCGCTGGGGTGGTTGGAGGCATCGGGCGTGGCGATCTTGCGCAGACTGTTCACCCGCGCCGCCCCCGCTGTGGCAAAGAGCAGGATATGGTCGATCATCTGCCTGTCCGGATCGCAGGGGATCAGGCGGGGGTGGCCAAAAATCGGGGCCAGCGCAGGTGCATCCACCGTCGCGTTGAGATCGCCCAGCAGCAGGGCAGCCCCTTGCCCCGCCAGCAAGGCCGCGGGCAAGGCAGCAGCCTGCGCCTGCCGCACCGCTTGCGCGGGCGCGTCCTGCAGATGGGTCAGATGGNNGCAAGCCACCCGCCAGCGGCAGATCAACCCACAACAGGCCCCGCTCGCCGTCACGCGGATCGGCGGGCAAGGCCAGCGCGCCGCTGGCCATCGGCGCGATGCGGGACAGGATGGCCATGTCCGAGCGCGACTCCACCCATGCCCCCTCATGCCACCGCGGCTTGGCGCGGGCCGGATAGCGGGCGAGGTGATAGTCCCCGCCCGCCAGAAAACCGGCACTGTCCAGCCCCAGCGCGGGTGCCACGAAACATTCCTGCAGGGCCACCACATCGGGCCTATGCCGGCGCAACAGTTCGGCAATAGCCGCCATGCGGCGGGGATAATCGCCCTCGTTCTTCCAGATATTGAAGGTTACACAGCGCAGGATCACGCCACGCGCTGCCCGGCCACCCATACCGAACGCACCACCGGCAAGCCCCCGTGCAGGCTGACCCGCACCAGATCGGCGCGTTTGCCCACCGCGATCTCGCCGCGATCATGCAAGCCGACCGCCTCGGCCACCACGCGCGTCACGCTGGCCACCGAGGCCGCCAACGGGCGGCCGAAAGGCGCCTCGGCGAGGCGGAAGGCGCATTCAATCAGGCTGCGCGGCACATAGTCCGAGGCGAAGCCATCCAACAGCCCGACCTCTTCAAGTTCCTCGGCGCTGACATTGCCCGAATAGGAGCCGCCGCGGATCAGGTTGGGCCCGCCCATGATATTGACCATGCCCAGCCGCCGCGCTTCCTGCGCTGCTTCCATCGTCACCGGAAATTCGGCGATGCGCGCGCCCACGGCATGGGCATCGGCAACATGTTCGGCGGTTTCATCGTCATGCGTTGCCAGCGGAATGCCATGCGCCTGCGCCATTTGCGCCAGATAGGGGCGATTGACGCTGACATATTGCTCCTGATGCTCGCGCCGCTGCGCCACACGCTCGGCAATGGCGGTCTCGCTCATGCCTTCGCGGCGCCAGGTGCGGTCGAGAAACACATCGAGGTTCTTGTACTGGCGCTGGCCCGGCGTGTGGTCCATCAGCGAGGCAAGGCGCGTGTGGCGGCGGGGCAGGAATTCCTCGAGCTGGGCCTGCAGCGTCGGCCCCGGCAATTCGCAACGCCAGTGGATGAAGTGCTGCGCACGCAGGGCGCCGTTTTCGTCAGCCTGCTCGATCCCGTCGATCAGACGGCGCAGGTTGTCCAGATTGCGCGCCTCGCCACTGGCCGCGCCGACACCCAGCGAGAGGCTGTCGAACACGGTGGTCACGCCACTGGCAATACAGACGCCATCATGCGCAATAGTTGCCGAAGCCGGATTCCAGTCAATATAAGGACGCGGAAAGTAATGACGCTCCAAATTGTCTGTATGCATATCAATAATTCCGGGGATGATGTAATCCCCGTGCATATCGATGGCATCGCCGCCGATGGCGCCTTCGTCCACCATCTGGATCTTGTCATTCTCGATTGCCAGCGAACCGTGAACCACGGTGTCGGCAAGCACGATCTGGGCATTGGTCAGCACGGTCTGCATCGTCGAATTCCTGTCGGAGGTCAGCAAAGGTTCTTTTCGGGCTCGATCACCAGCTCGACGCGGTCGGCGGCCATGCGCGCCTCGCCATATTCGAGCATCACGCCATGGGCATCGTGGTTGATCGCCTGAGTGATGATGACCGGCACATGGCGCGGCATTTCGAGCAGGCTCGCCTCGTCGGGCGTGGGCAGGCGCGAGAGAATACGGGTCTGCACGCGCACATAGTCGCGGATCCCCAGCGCCTGCAGCGCGGCTGTGATCGACTGGGTGCGCTCGTAATGATCGATGAAGCCGGAAACGCGGGATTCGAGGAAATAATGCGTGCCAATCCCGCTCGGCTGACCATTGACCATCGACATACGCTCCAGACAGAGCACAGGTGTGCCCAGCCTTGCGCCGAATTTGCGGGCGATGGCGGCGCCCGCCGGCTCCACCGCCAGACGCAGCGTCTTGTGGTAATGCGCGGCCTGCGCCTGCCGCACCGTCTCGCTGAAGCGGGTGCGGCGCTGGATATGCACGGGCAGGGACGGGCGCTGGACATAGCTGCCACGCCCTTGACTGGAGTGGATCAATCCGCGCTCGGCCAGTTTGGAAAGCGCGGTACGCACCACATGGCGCGTCACGAAATAGCGGCGCACCAGCGCGTGCTCGCTCGGCAGCTTGTCGCCGGGCGAGAGTTGGCGGGTCTGGATTTTCCGCTCGAGATCATCGGCAATCTTGCGCCAGTCCATAGCGATTCTCCTTGGCCCCTGCGTGCCACGCGCTCGCTACAGAAATATTACCAAGCTCGACAAGTTATATTCAATTCATAAAACGGAAACGTCAATATGACTTGCGACTCTGCAAATCTATACATTAAAGTCGTAGGCAACTGAACAGACAAATACATAACTTGTTGGAGAAATGCGGTGAATCAATCCGATCCGCTTGTTGCGGGGCAGAACCGGCCAGCCAACGCGCTGGCGGCGGCGCGCCAACGCGCCCACGCCCTGATCGCCAAGAGCCACCCCGCCACGGTGCAGGCCTGTTTCGCGCGCATGGGCGATCTGCCGCAAACCAGTCCGCTGCGCCCGACCGAGATCGGCCTGATCATGGTGCGCGGCCGCGTGGGCGGTGATGGCCAGCGCTTCAATCTGGGCGAATTGCCGGTGGCCCGCGCCGCTGTGCGGATTGACGGTGGCGCCGTAGGCGTCGGCTATGTGGCGGGGCGCGACCACGACCATGCCGAAATGGCCGCGCTGGCCGATGCCATGATCCAGAGCGACAACTGGCGCGAGCAACTCGAGGATGTGGTGCTGGCCCCGCTGGCCGCCGAGCTGGCCATCCGCAAGACCACCAATGCCCGCAAGGCTGCCGCGACCAAGGTGGATTTCTTCACGATGGTGCGCACGCGAGCCGAGAAGTGAGGACGGGAACCATGACCATGACTGTCGATCTTTCCGGGGTGAGCGCCGGATTTGCCGAACCCGTGCCCGCCGCACAGCGCGTCTTTCGCGGAGTGCTCGACGCGCTCTCGCGGCCCGGCACACTGGTACGGCTTGATTCAACCGCGGATTTCGGAGCCAAGGGAGCCATCGCCCTCACCTTGCTGGATTACGAGACGCCGGTGTGGCTGGGAGAAAATCCCGAACCCGCCTTTGGCAACTGGCTGCGCTTTCACTGTGGGTGCCCGCTGGCTGCCACCCCCGCACAGGCCAGTTTCGTCTTTCTGGATGCGGTGGACCTGCCCCCTCTCGACCAGTTCCATGCGGGCGACGCCAAATATCCCGACACGGCGGCAACGCTGGTCATCACATTGCCCGCCCTGACCGGCGGAGCACCCGTGACACTGGCAGGCCCCGGTATCCAGACCCGCCAGACCATCGCGCCGCTGGGCCTTGCGCCCGATTTCTGGCGTCAGGCTGCCGACAACCGCGCCCAATTCCAGCTCGGGCTGGATATCATTCTGGCGGCGGGCGACGTGATTGTCGGTCTGCCCCGCTCGACACGCATCCTTACGGAAGGCTGATCCCCCATGGCTTATGTATCGGTAAAGGGTGGCGAACGCGCCATCAGCAATGCCCACCAATGGCTTGATGAAGCGCGGCGCGGCGATTGCGGCGTGGGCGAGATCGGTGTGGACCAGATCCGCGAGCAGCTCGCGCTGGCGGTTGATCGGGTGATGATGGAAGGCTCGTGCTATGACCGCGATCTGGCGGCGATGGCGATCAAGCAGGCGCGCGGCGATGTGACCGAGGCGATCTTCCTGCTGCGCGCCTATCGCACCACGCTGGCCCGTTTCGGGGCGTCCGAGCCGATCGAAACGCAAAAGATGGATGTGCTGCGGCGTGTTTCGGCGGCCTTCAAGGATATTCCGGGCGGCCAGATCCTTGGACCGACCTTCGACTATACCCACCGCCTGATCGATTTTGACGAGACAGAGGCAGCCAAGGCGCCGCTGGCCGAGGACAGCATCGATCGTGTGATCCCCACCATCGGCCATGTGCTGGGCCATGAAAGCCTGCTGGAGCCCGCGCCGCCAGAGGATGAAAACACCGCCGAGCCCTATGACCTGACCCGCGAGCCGATGGCCTTTCCCGCCACCCGCGACCAGCGGTTGCAGGCCTTGGCGCGCGGCGATGAAGGCTTCCTGCTCAGCCTCGCCTATGCCTCGCAGCGGGGCTGGGGCAACACCCACCCGCTGTGCGGCGAGATCCGGCTGGGCGAGGTTGCGGTGGAACTGGTGCCCGAAGAACTGGGCTTTGCCATCGAGGTGGGCGAGATCACCGTCACCGAATGCCAGATGATCTCGAATTTCGAGGGTTCGGCCGACCGCCCGCCCCAGTTCACGCGCGGCTATGGCCTGAGTTTTGGCCACAACGAGCGCAAGGCGATGAGCATGGCGATTGTGGACCGCGCCCTGCGCCATGCCGAGGTGGGCGAGACCCCCGCCCATGCCGTGCAGGACGAGGAATTCGTGCTCTATCACAGCGACAATGTCGAGGCGTCCGGCTTTGTCCAGCATCTGAAACTGCCGCATTACGTCGATTTCCAGGCCGAGCTGCAATTCGTGCGGCGCCTGCGCAAGGAATGGTTTGCGGCCCGCGAAAATCCCTCGACCATAGCGGAGGCGGCAGAATGAACGCGCAACAGAACCGCAAGCCGGAAGCCTATAACTACGCCTATCTGGACGAGCAGACCAAGCGCATGATCCGCCGCGCGATTCTCAAGGCGGTCGCCATTCCCGGCTATCAGGTGCCCTTTGGCAGCCGCGAGATGCCTGTGCCCTATGGCTGGGGCACCGGCGGGATTCAGGTGACCGCGGCGATCATCGGGCCGGATGATGTCTACAAATGCATCGATCAGGGTGCCGACGACACCACCAATGCCGTCTCGATCCGGCGTTTCTTTGCCCGCGTGGCCGACGTGGCCACCACCGAGCGCACGCAGGATGCCACCATCATCCAGACCCGCCACCGCATCCCCGAAGCGCCGCTGACGCAGGGCCAGATCATGGTCTATCAGGTGCCCCAGCCCGAGCCCTTGCGCTTTCTCGAGCCGCGCGAAACCGAAACCCGCGCGATGCATGCCTATGAGGAATACGGGCTGCAATATCTCTCGCTCTATGAAAGCGTGTCGGCCTTTGGGCGCATCGCTGGCGGGGCGGGTTATCCGGTGCTGGTGGACGAACGCTATCTGATGTCGCCCTCGCCGATCCCCAAATTCGACAATCCCAAGCTGCACCAGAGCGAGGCGTTGCATCTGTTCGGCGCTGGCCGCGAAAAGCGCATCTATGCCGTACCGCCACACACCGATGTGCGCAGTCTGGATTTCGAGGATTATCCCTTCGAGGTGCAGAGTTGGGACGAGGTTTGCGGCCTGTGCGGCTGCGGGACAAGCTACAAGGACGAGGTCATTCTCGACGACGAGGGCAACCGCATGTTCGTCTGTTCCGACAGCGCCTATTGCGGCGAGCGCCGCGCGGCCGGTCACGCCGGTCCTTTGGCGGGCCATGCCCTCGATTCCACTCCTCAAGAGGAGACCCTGCCATGAACATGGTCGCTCCCATCACCCCTGCCGGCACGCTGAAGCCCGCCCCGCTGATGCAGGTCCGCGATCTCAACAAGAGCTTCGGGCCGGTGCGCGCCTGCCGTGATGTCAGCTTCGATCTGCGCCGCGGCGAGATTCTCGGCATTGTGGGCGAAAGCGGCTCGGGCAAGACCACGCTGCTGCGCTGCATTTCCGGCCAGACCCCGCCCAGCTCGGGCGAGGTGCTGTTCGACAGCCAGCGCCACGGCCTGCGCGACATTTTCGCGCTGTCCGAACAGGAACGCCGGCGCATTGCCCGCGAGGAATGGGGCTATGTCCACCAGAACCCGCGCGATGGCCTGCGGATGCGCGTGTCGGGCGGGGCCAATGTGGTCGAGCCTTTGCTGATGAACAACGTGCGCCACTATGGCCGGATGCGCGCGCAATCGCTCGACTGGTTCGCCAAGGTCGAACTGGATGGCGCCCGGGTCGATGGCAAACCGCGCACCTTTTCGGGCGGCATGCAGCAGCGCCTGCAAATCGCGCGCAACCTGATCCATAACCCGAGCCTGATCTTCATGGACGAGCCGACCGGCGGCCTCGATGTCTCGGTGCAGGCCCGTCTGCTCGATCTGATGCGCGTGCTGGTGCGCGAGATGGGGCTGGCCGCGATCATCGTGACCCATGACATCGGTGTGGCCCGCCTGCTGGCCGACCGGTTGCTGGTGATGAAAGCGGGCGAAGTGGTCGAACAAGGGCTGACCGATCAGGTGCTCGACGACCCGCAGCATGGCTACACCCAATTGCTCGTCTCCTCCGTCCTCCAGATCTGAAAGAGCGCCGAGAACATCATGGACAACACGATGGATAACAAGCCCGCGATTCTGGTCGAGGGACTGGGCAAAAGCTTCACCCTGCACAATCAGGGCGCGGCGCATGTGCCGGTGTTTGAAGGGATCGAACTGGCAGTTCATCCCGGCGAATGCGTGGTGCTGGCCGGTGCGTCGGGCATGGGCAAATCGACCATGCTGCGGATGATCTATGGCAATTATCTGCCCAGCGCCGGCAGCGTCAAAGTGCTGCATGATGGCGACTATCTCGACCTGACGGGAGCCGCCCCGCATGTCACGCTGGATGTACGCCGCCGCACGATGGGCTATGTCAGCCAGTTCCTGC
>DDES01000225.1 GCA_002336765.1 Novosphingobium sp. UBA1948
CAGCATACGGCGCACATCGGGGTGCTGCGCAATGGCCACCGGCGTCTTGTCGGCGCTGCCCGCGCGCGGCGACTGGATGCGCTCGCCCGCATAGGCGCGGGCCTGTTGCAAGGCGCGCTCCGCGATCTGCACGCCCTGGTTGCCGATGTTGATGCGCGCTGAATTCATCATGGTGAACATGCACTTCAGGCCGGCGTTTTCCGCGCCGATCAACTCGCCGATGCATTCGTCACCATCGCCAAAGCTCATGACGCAGGTGGGCGAGGCCATGATGCCCAGCTTGTGCTCGAGGCTGACGCAGCGCAGATCGTTGCGCGTGCCGGGCGTGCCATCGGCCTTGGGCATGAACTTGGGCACCAGAAACAGCGAGATGCCACGGCTGCCCGCCGGTGCGCCCGGTGTGCGCGCCAGCACCAGATGGACGATGTTCTCGGCAAGCTGGTGCTCGCCCCAGGTGATGAAGATCTTGGTGCCNNGGCTCGGTCAGGTTCATCGTGCCCGACCATTCGCCGCTGATCAGGCGGGGCAGATAGAGGTCCTTCTGGGCGTCGCTGCCATGATGGGCCAGCGCCTCGATCGCGCCCACGGTGAGCAGCGGCAGCAGGGTGAAGGCCATGTTGGCAGTGCCCAGATTTTCGATCACGGCGGTGGCCAGCGTGAAGGGCAGGCCCTGCCCACCAAAGGCTTCCGGCCCCGAGATGGCATTCCAGCCCTGCTCGACATAGCTGGCATAGGCCTGCGCAAAGCCGTCGGGCAGGCTCACCTCGCCATCCTTGACCTTGGCGCCCTCGACATCGCCCTTGCGGTTGAGCGGGGCGAATTCACCGGCGGCGAACTGGCCGATGCCTTCCACAATCGCTTCCACCATATCCGGGCTGGCCGCGGCAAAGCTTTCGTGGGTGGCGAGTTCCTCGATACCGGCATTGACCTTGATGGCGAGGACCTGATCGGCGGTGGCGGCGGTGAATTCCATGATATCAATCCTTGGCGAAAGGTTGGTCCGCAGTGCGCGTGGCAGACAGTCGGTCCGCGACTCACAGTCTGGCTGCTATCCCCCTGCGCCACTGTGTTGCAATGCGGTAGTGCGAACCGGGGGTACCGACGTTAGTAGGGGGTGCTGCGCGGCGCCGACGCTGCGGCACGCGCGGCATGTCCCGACTCCTGCCATCCGGCTCCGCCATAATCACGGGCGCCGCGCCACCAGATCGATCAGCGCCGACATCCCGCTGTGCCCCGCGCCTTCGGAGATCGCGCTGTCGTGGCTGGCGAGGTGTTCGATGTGCCAGCCAGCGAAGGCCTCGCGCAGCATGGGCTCGGTATAGAGATTGGCTTCATCGCGCGGGCCGCCGGTGCCATAGGCGATTTGTTCGGGGCGATAGCCTTGCAACAGGATCAACCCGCCCGGTTTGACGGCCTGCTGCATCGCCGCGAACAGCCGCTGGCGCAGCGGCGGATCGGCAAACTGGATGAAGATCGCCACCACCGCATCATAGGCAGCCACCGGCCAGTCCCATGCGTCCAGATCGGCGAGTTCCAGCGTGAGTGTTACCCCGCGTGCCGCCGCCAGCCGCGCCGCCTTGGCTTGACCGGCCTCGGAAATATCCACGCCGGTCACCTCGTGGCCTTGCTCGGCCAGCCACACGCCGTTGCGCCCCTCGCCATCGGCCACGGCCAGCACTTTGGAGCCGGGGCGCAGGCGCTGCGCCTGTGCCACAAGGAAAGCGTTGGGCTCGGTTCCGAACACATAGTCCTGATTGGCGAAGCGGGCGTTCCATTGGCTGCGATGATCCATGTCAGGCGCCTTCCTGTTTGTTGAGCATGTGCCAGCCCAGCGCGTCGATCCTGTCCAGCAGGGTGGAGGCCAGCGGCGAGGGCGGGACGATTTCGCCCCATGCCTGATGAAAGCACAGTAGCCAGCCTTCCACCTCCGCTTGCCCGATCGGTGCCACAAAATGGCGCATGCGCAGGCGGGGGTGGCCATATTTATCGGTGTAGAGCGGCGGGCCGCCCAGCCAGCCGGTGAGATATTCCACCAGCTTCTCCTCCGCCCGTGCCAGCGAGGGGGGATGGACGGCGCGGGTGGCTGCGGCCGCGGGCAAACTGTCCATCAAGGCATAGAAGCGGGCGCACAGGCGGCGCACCATCGCCTCGCCGCCCAGTTGTTCATAGGGTGTGCTGCTCATAGGGTCAGCGTCGGACATGGCGGCGGGAGATCCTGTTGAGGGAAGTATGGCCGATATATCTTGACGCCCTAATATTCAAGCCGTGTCGGGCGGAAGGTGAAGGCGCGTGTGGTATATTCCCCGTTGACCGATGGCTAAGGATGTTAATCACTCAAGTCTAACATCGCGCTCAGTTTGAAGCCTAATTCCTCGCATGGTCGGGGACTGGTTATTCCTGCCGCCGAGGGAATGCGTTGATTGGCCTGAGCAACATCATTCTGGAGATGACCGCGAAGGGAGTCGATCTCAAGATCGTGATCGACCGCCTGTGCGTCGAGATTCAGCGGATCGTGCCGGGCATCATCCCCTCGGTGCTGACGCTGGACAAGGACAACCGGCTTCACCCTCTCTCGGCGCCAAGCCTTCCCGAGTCCTATTTCCATGCGCTCGACGGGCTGATGATCGGGCCGGACGTTGGCTCCTGCGGCACCGCGGCATGGCGGCGGGAGGCCGTGTTCGTTACCGATATCGCGCATGATCCGCGCTGGGCGCCGTTCAAGGATCAGGCTTTGGCGATTGGTCTGCGATCATGCTGGTCCAAGCCGGTCTTTGGCGAGCATGGCAGTGTGATCGGCACTTTTGCGCTGTATTGCCGCGAGGCGCGCCTGCCTACCGCTCACGAGCAGGCCATTGTCGATGTCTGTGTCCATTTGTGCTCGATCATCCTTGATCGTCACGAAAGGGTTGCCGAGCGCGAAAAGCAGGCGGTCACCGACCAGTTGACCGGTCTTGGCAACCGTGCGGGCTTCAACGCCGCGCTGGCCCGGCTTGCCTGCGACACTCCCGGGAGTTGGGCGATCCTGATCGTCGATCTCGACAATCTCAAGCTCGTCAACGATGGTTTCGGACATCACGCCGGTGATCTGCTGATTCAGGCCGCCGCCAGCCGCATCCGCGAAGCGGCCGCGCCCGAGACGGTGTTCCGCATCGGCGGCGATGAATTCGCCCTTGTGGTTGAACGCGCCGAGACATTGCGCGATCTTGACGGTTTCGCGGCGCGGATATTGCAGAACCTCACCCCGTCGCTGGATTGCAATGGCCATGCCATCGCGCCCAAAGCCACGATCGGCAGCGCTGTGGTCGCGGCAGGCGATCTATCGCCCGAAACCGTCCGGCAGAACGCCGATTTCGCGCTCTATCACGCCAAGGAAATGGGGCGGGGCGGCTATGTGCGCTATTGGCCCGGCATCGACACGCGGATCATCCACCGGATCGGTGCGATCCGCGATGTTCATGCCGCCCTGCGCGATGGGCGTATCGAGGCCCACTACCAGCCCATCCTGCGCTTTGACACAGGCGAGGTGGTGGCGCTGGAGGCGCTTTGCCGCCTGAGGATGGGGCACGGTGGTCTGCTGGCGGCGGCGGCTTTTCGCGAGGCCATGGCCGATATCCATATTGCCAGCGAGGTCACGCGACGGATGCTGGAACTGGTCGCCCGCGATTTGCGCGAATGGTGCCAGACAGGGCTGTCGGTCGCTCAGGTCGGCGTCAATGTCTCGCTGGCCGATTTTCACGGCGGCCTGCTGGGGCAGCAGATCGCGCAGGCCCATGCCGATTATGGCCTGCCGCTCGACAGGCTGGTGATCGAGATCACCGAAAGTGCCTATACCGCCTTGCGCGACGGCACGGTGATGGCGGAAATCGAAGCCCTGCGGTCGCAAGGTGTGCGTCTGGCGCTGGATGATTTCGGCACAGGCGGCGGCATGCTGATGCCCTTGCTCACCATGCCGGTCGATATCATCAAGATCGACAAGGCACTGGTGGACCGCCTCGGCTCCGGAGAGGCCAGCGCGGCGGTGATTGGCGGGCTGTTGCATACCGCGCGCGATCTGGATGTGGCCGTGGTGGCAGTGGGCATTGAAAGTGATGTCCAGACGGCCCAGCTACGCCGCCTTGGCTGTCAATTCGGGCAGGGCTATGCGCTGTCGCGGCCGCTCGACACGGNNACGCCGCGCAGGGCGCGGGAGGAGGCGCCGCCCCACGGCTCCATCCGTCAACAGGCGCGCGGGTTGCGCCGCCCGCGCGTCAGGCGCGTTAGAGTTCCTCGGGCCAGTAGAGCCGCATCGGGTTG
>DDES01000047.1 GCA_002336765.1 Novosphingobium sp. UBA1948
GCCGGTATTCTCCGCGTTGATGCGGAAATAGGTGGACAGCTCAATCGGGCAGCGCACGCCTTCGGGGATGTAGACGAAGGTGCCGTCGGAAAAGACTGCACAATTCAGAGCGCTGAAGAAATTGTCGGCCATCGGCACGACCTTGCCCAGCCATTTGCGCACCATCTCGGGATATTCGCGGATCGCCTCGCTGATCGAGCGGAAGATCACGCCCGCCGCTTCCAGTTCCTTGCGGAAGGTGGTGGCAACCGAAACCGAATCGAACACCGCGTCCACCGCCACCTTGCGCGCGCCTTCCACGCCCGCCAGCACGGCCTGCTCCGACAGCGGAATGCCCAGCTTCTCGTAAACCCGCAACAGCTCGGGATCGACCTCGTCGAGGCTCTTGGGCCCCTCCTTGGTCTTGGGCGCGGCCCAGTAATAAGCGTCCTGATAGTCGATCGGCGGAATATTGAGCATCGCCCAGTCGGGCATGGGCATGGTCAGCCAATGACGATAGGCCTTGAGGCGCCATTCCAGCATCCATTCGGGCTCGTCCTTCTTGGCGCTGATATAGCGGACGGTGTCCTCGGACAGACCTTTAGGCCCGAACTCCTGCTCGATATCCGACGACCAGCCATGCTCGTATTCGGCCACTTTCTGGGCAGCCTCGCGTGCGGCCAGATCCTTGATGTCCTCGGTCATTCGGCAATTTCCATTGTTTCATGCGGCGCCATCAGCCGCGCCAGCGATACGCCCGCCAAAGCACTGCGCATCGCCTCGTTCACCAGCGGCCAGTGCGGGCGCACACTACACCCGATGCCCGGCGCGCAATCATGGCCTACACCTTCGACACAGGCGGTCAGCGCAATCGGCCCTTCCACCGCCTCGACAATATCGGCCAGACTGATCGCCGCAGCGGGCCGCGCCAGCCGCAAACCGCCGCCTGCCCCGCGCGTGCTTTTCAGCAAGCCCGCGCCCACCAGCTTGCTCACCAGCTTTTGCACGGTGGGCGCCGGAACGCCGGTTTCCAGCGCGATCTGGCCCGCATTGGCCTTGTCGCCGCCGCAATGGCGCGCGGCGGCCACCATTGCCACAACGGCATAATCGGCCATGCTGGAAAGACGCATCGCGAAGCCCTTACCTAAATCAGACTGATTCCATCCGATTTCAGATTTCGCCCTAATCCCATGGGCGCCCCCACGCAAGCGCACAAATTCGCACAGGCCTGATCGGAAATTCCGATCAGGCGGCATACTTCGGCCGAAACGAAAAAAAGCGGCCCTCCGTTGGAACGGAGAGCCGCTTCAAGTTTCGAGAACTCGTCGCACCATTGCCACGAGCCCTTCGGGTCGCATGGTTCATATATGTCGCAACGCGCCCGACTGATTGTAGAATTGCGCCAAATCATGCGCAGAAGCGGTTTTTTCCCAACCAGATTTTCGTACAAACGCCCTGTTTTGAAACAATCCTGCGCGAGCAACCGTTTGCACACCACCCCACTCGACACCACCCCGCCCGATGGCATAGGGCAAAATCCATGACGTATTCGCTGATCCGCAACGCCCTGTTCCGATTCGATGCCGAGACCGCGCATGGTTTTGCGCTGGCCGCGCTGAAATACACGCCGCTGGCTGGCAGTCCCGAGCAAGCGGGCGGGCCGCTCACCAGCACGGTGGCGGGCATCACCTTCCCCAATCCGGTGGGCATGGCGGCGGGCTTCGACAAGGATGGCGAAGTGCCCGATGCGCTGCTCGGCCTCGGTTTCGGCTTTGCCGAAGTGGGCTCGATCACCCCCCTGCCCCAGAGCGGCAATCCCAAACCGCGCCTGTTCCGCCTGCCCGAGGATCGCGCCGTCATCAACCGCATGGGCTTCAACAATGGCGGCGCGGAGGCGGCGGAAAAGCGCCTGCGCGCGCGCCTGACGCGCGGCGGCGTGGTGGGCATCAACATCGGTGCCAACAAGGACGCCACCGACCGCATCGCCGATTATGCCACGGGCGCGCGGTTGTTCGCTCCGCTGGCCTCCTATCTGGCGGTGAATGTCTCCAGCCCCAACACGCCGGGCCTGCGCGCGCTGCAGGATGAATCCGCGCTCACCGAATTGCTCGACGGCGTGATTGCCGCGCGCGATGCCACCGGTTTCACCCCGCCGGTGTTCCTGAAAGTCGCGCCCGATCTGGAGCCTGCCGATATCGAGGCGATTGCCCGCATCGCCCTCTCGCGCAAATTGGGCGCGCTGATCGTGTCGAACACCACCATCAGCCGCCCGCCCCTGCACAGCACCCATACGGGTGAAAGCGGCGGCCTGTCGGGCGCGCCTTTGCGCGAACTGGCGCAACAACGGCTGATCGACTTCCGCCGCGCCACCGGCGGGCAGATTCCACTGGTCGGCGTGGGCGGCATTGCCACGGCAGAGGACGCCTATGCCCGCATCCGCGCGGGCGCCAGCCTGGTACAACTCTATTCCGCGATGGTCTATGAAGGCCATACCATCGCCCGCCAGATCACGCGCGGCCTCAAGGCTCTGCTGGCGCGCGACGGTTTCGCCTCGATCAGCGAAGCGGTGGGGGTGGATGTCCCGCTCTGAACCTGTCGGCGCCTCTTGCAGGCCGCGCAACACGGGCCTACACCTAATCCGTTTCCGGCAAGCGCCCAAAGCGACGCGGCCCTCCCCAGAGGATGCGACACAGCGACGTGCAGATTTCCGACATTGAATCGAGCCCCAATCTCGTCACCCTGTTTCTGGCCCGCGCCGACGAGCAAGGCGACAAGCCCTTCCTGACCGCCAAGATCGACGGCCATTGGCAGCCGATCTCCTATACCGAAGCGGCACGGCGCGTGTGCCTGCTGGCCGAGGCGCTGGTGCGGCTGGGTTACCGGCGTGGCGAGCGCATCCTGCTGGTGAGCGAGAACCGCCCCGAATGGTGCCTCTCCGATCTCGCCATCATGGCGGCCGGGTGCGTCACCGTGCCGACCTACATCACCAATACCGAACGCGATCACGCGCATATCATCGAGAATTCCGGCGCCCGGGCGGTGATCGTCTCGACGCAGAAGCTGGCCGACGTGCTGATGCGCGCGGTGGTGCGCAGCACCCATGTGGAGGTCGTGATCGACATGGACCGGCCGCGCCTGCGCCAGGCGGGCGTGAAATGCCTCGACTGGCACGAGATGATCGCCGCCCATCCGGCCGATCCCGCGCTGGCGGCGGCGGGGGCGAATTTCGCGCGCAACGACCTTGCCTGCATCATCTACACCTCCGGCACCGGCGGCGCGCCGCGCGGGGTGATGCAGCATCACGGCGCGATCCTGCACAATGTCGCCGGCTGCATCCGCATCATCGCGGAGGATTTCGGCTGGGGCGAGGAGGTGTTCCTCTCCTTCCTTCCCCTCTCCCATGCCTATGAGCATAGCGGGGGGCAGCATCTGCCGATCGGGCTGGGCGGCCAGATCTATTACGCCGAGGGGCTGGAGAAGCTCGCCGCGAACATCGAGGAGGTGCGGCCGACGATCATGGTGGTCGTCCCGCGCCTGTTCGAGGTGCTGCGCACCCGCATCTCCAAGGCGATCGGGAAGCAGGGCGGCATGAGCCAGCGGCTGCTCGGCATGGCGCTGGATATCGGCGCGAAGCGCTACGAAGGCCGGCTGAAGCTCTCCGACCGGCCGAAGGCGCTGCTGGTCGATACGCTGTTCAAGCCGCGCATCGCGAAGAGGTTCGGCGGGCGGATCAAGGCGATGGTGTCCGGCGGGGCGCCGCTGACGCCGGAGGTCGGCGTGTTCTTCCAGTCGCTCGGCGTCACCTTCCTGCAGGGCTATGGCCAGACGGAGGCCGCGCCGGTCATCTCCTGCAACCGCCCGTCCGCGGGGCTGAAGATGGACACGGTCGGCCCGCCGCTCCCCGATACGGAGGTTCGGATCGCCGACGATGGCGAGATACTGGTGCGCGGCGAGCTGGTGATGCACGGCTATTGGCGCAACGAGGCGGAAAGCGCCCGCGTGCTGCGCGACGGCTGGCTCCACACCGGCGACATCGGGGAGATCGACGGGCGCGGCCGGATCAGGATCACCGACCGCAAGAAGGATCTCATCATCAACGACAAGGGCGACAATGTCGCGCCGCAGAAGGTGGAGGGGCTGCTGACGCTCCAGCCGGAGATCATGCAGGCGATGATAGCGGGCGATCGCAAGCCGCACATGGTGGCGCTGCTCGTGCCCGATCCGGAATGGACGCAGGAATATTGCGCGGCCAACGGCGTGAGCAACGATCCCGCCGCGCTGGCGGACGACAAGGGCTATCACGCCGCGCTGGCGGCGGCGGTCGACCGGACCAACAAGGAGCTTTCCGTGATCGAGCGCATCCGTCGCTTCGCGCTGGCGGACGGCCCGTTCACCATCGAGAACGAGCAGCTCACGCCGAGCATGAAGATCCGGCGGCATGTGCTGAGGCAGGTCTATGGCGAGCGGCTGGACGCGCTCTACGGATGATCGGGCGGATCAGCCTTCCCTGAGGCCGATCCCGATCGCCGCGCGGGCCGCGTCCGCCTCGTTGCTCACCACCGGATAGGCGCAATAATCCGCCGCGTAATAGGCGCTCGGGCGATGGTTGCCGGACCAGCCGATCCCGCCGAACGGGGCTGATGAGGAGGCGCCGTTGGTCGGCT
>DDES01000110.1 GCA_002336765.1 Novosphingobium sp. UBA1948
CCTCGGCCTTGTCGATGGCGTCGGCATCGGCGCCGATCATCTGCACGCCGAACTTTTCCAGCGTACCATCCTCGAACAGCGCCAGCGCGGTGTTGAGCGCCGTCTGCCCGCCCATCGTGGGCAGCACCGCATCGGGGCGCTCCTTCTCGATGATCTTGGCGACAATCGCGGGCGTGATCGGCTCGATATAGGTGGCGTCGGCCATGTCCGGATCGGTCATGATCGTGGCCGGATTGCTGTTCACGAGGATGACGCGATAGCCCTCCTCCTTCAGCGCCTTGATCGCCTGCGTGCCCGAATAGTCGAACTCGCAAGCCTGACCGATGATGATGGGACCCGCGCCAATGACGAGGATCGACGAGATGTCAGTGCGCTTGGGCATTAGAGTTGCTTCCACAAATGCTCGATGCACAGATCGAGTAGTTTTTTGGCGGCCTCGCCTAAAGCTTGACCTTTATACTTTTTCACAATGAAATTTAGAGCGTAATTTAGTGCGTCGTAGGCGAGGTGAACGCGGACACAACCAGATCTAAAAAGCTCTCTTGCCGCCTTAATTTGACCAATAAATTGCGATCTAAGGTCAAAATTTCCGTCAATCGAATTCTCAAGTTCAAGTTTGTCAACAACAGTACCTGCCGTCGATTCTAGAATTTCTATTTGATTATGGCTAAGATTAACAGTTCTTCCTGCTGCTGGAATTGCGGCTGTTTCATCATCAAAATCATTGCTTCGCAAGGCATCCCAGTCATCACTAGTCCCTTCGCTCAGGTGATTTGAGGCATCTAGAGCGTACCTATGACCTTTCCTAGAATAGGCCAACAGCACCTTATGCTTCTTAGTTAGTTCTTTGACTTCCGCATAATCCTGCAAGTCGTCTTCACTTTGAGGTCGATTTTCTAAAAAGTAATATCGGAAATTGTCGAAATTGACTGTCCAAAAACCACCTGTAAGAGGGCTAAAATCATCCTCCGCAGCTGCGAATGGGATCAGGATATTCAGCGCCTCCCTCACATCATCCTCACGAACAATACGTCCAAATTTATGTGTGAGCGAGCGAGAAATTGATTTTATTGATCCACCAAATGACTCGTCGGACTCTGCAGAAGCAGCATCCAAAAGAATCACAGCCAAATATTCAGCAAGCAAGCTCACCCCAACATCCCCACAAACTTCGTGAAGAGGTAGAAGCTGTCCATCGGGCCGGGCGAGGCTTCGGGGTGGTATTGCACCGAGAAGGCGCGCTTGCCCGTGATCTCGATGCCGCAATTGCTGCCGTCGAACAGCGAGCGGTGGGTTTCCACCACGCCTGCGGGCAGGCTTGCCGCATCGACCGCGAAGCCGTGGTTCATGCTGGTGATCTCGACCACACCCTCGGCAAGGCGCTTGACCGGATGGTTCGCGCCGCGGTGACCCTGATGCATCTTGATGGTCTTGGCGCCAGCGGCCAGCGCCAGCATCTGGTGGCCAAGGCAGATGCCGAAGATCGGAATGCCCGCCTCCAGCACGCCCTTGATGACGGGCACAGCGTAAACCCCCGTTGCCGCCGGATCGCCCGGGCCGTTGGAGAGGAACACGCCATCGGGCTTCAGCCCCAGCACGACCTCCAGCGGGGTTTCCGCCGGAACCACCGTGACGGCGGCGCCAGCCTGCACCAGATTGCGGAAGATATTGTCCTTGGCGCCATAGTCGATGGCCACCACATGCGGGCGCGCATCATGCGGGCTGCGGCCATAGCCCTTGCCCAGATGCCAGACGCTGCCCTGCCACTCTTCCTGCGCTTTGCGGGAAACAATCTTGGCCAGATCCATGCCTTCAAGGCCGGGCCATGCTTTCGCCTTGGCCAGCAGGGCGGGAATGTCGAACTCGCCCGAGGGCGAATGGGCGATCACCGCATTGGGCGCTCCGGCCAAGCGGATGCGGCGGGTCAGCGCGCGCGTGTCGAGCCCCGCAATGCCGATCTTGCCCTTGGCCGCCATCCATGCGTCAAACGTGCCTTCGGCGCGGAAGTTGCTGGGTGCGGTCACATCCTCGCGCACAATGCAGCCCACCGCGCCGTCAACCGCCGCCTCGTTATCCTCGTGGTTCACACCGACATTGCCGATATGCGGGAAGGTGAAGGTCACGATCTGGCCCGCATAGCTGGGGTCGGTCATGATTTCCTGATAGCCGGTGATCGAGGTGTTGAAGCAAACCTCGCCCACGGCCGAGCCGGTGGCACCGAAACCGCGACCCCAGGCGACATAGCCATCGCTCAACACCAGAACAGCGGTGGCGCCAGAGGGTTTAGGCGCAAGCGAAGGGGCGGCGTCTGCCATAAAGGGGCGCTCCGTGAGAGAGTTTCGGGTTATGTGTGCTAAGGCCTGCCCGCTAGACCCCTCTCCCCCCCGCGTCAACCCCGCTGCGCGTGCAACGCGGGAAAACTTGGATCGGGTGCAAGGCGGGAAAACTTAGATGGGGCGCAAGCTACCAAATTGGCAAATAAGGCGCTAGTCTGGCCGCAATCCTGCGCTAGGGCGCGGGACGCTTAGCACAAACGAGAGATTGATATGATCCGCGATTCGATCAAGGCCGCGCAGGTGGCCGCCATGAAGTCGGGCGATAAGGCCCGTCTTGCCGCCGTCCGCCTGATCCTGGCCAAGCTGAAGGACAAGGATATCGAGCTGCGCACCGCCAGTTCGGTGCCGGATGACGATGTGCTGGTGGTCGATGTGTTGCAGAAGATGGTCAAGCAGCGCCGCGAATCCATCGCCATGTACGAGCAGGGCGGCCGCCCCGAACTGGCCGCTGCCGAAGCCGCCGAGGTCGAAGTGATCGAGGACTTCCTGCCCGCGCAGATGGGTGAGGACGAGGTGAAGGCCGCCATCGAGGCAATCAAGGCCGAAGTGGGAGCGACCAGCATCAAGGATATGGGCAAGGTCGTGGGCGCGCTGAAAGCGAAACATGGCAGCCAGATCGACATGGGCAAGGCCTCGGCGCTGGTGAAGGCGGCGCTGGCCTGACATGAGCCTTTCGCCCCAGTTCCTTGATGAATTGCGCAGCCGGATCACGCTGTCGGCGGTGATCGGGCGGACCGAGCGCGTCATCAAGGCGGGGCGCGAGTTCAAGGCCTGTTGCCCGTTCCACCACGAAAAGACGCCCAGTTTCACCATCAATGATGAAAAGGGCTTCTACCACTGCTTTGGTTGCGGGGCGCATGGCGATGTGATCCGCTGGATGACCGACCAGCGCGGCCTGTCCTTCATGGATGCGGTCAAGCAACTGGCCGAGGAGGCGGGGATGGAGGTCCCTGCCCCCGATCCGCGTCAGGCCGAGCGGGCGGTGAAGCAGAAGAGCCTGCATGATGTGATGGCCGCCGCGCAGGGCTTTTTCGTCGATCAATTGGCCAGCGATGAGGGCGCGCGGGCGCGGGCCTATCTCGCCTCGCGGGGGTTTGGCACGGCGGTGTGCCGTGAGTTCGGCTTCGGCTATGCGCCGGAGGGGCGGCAGGCCCTGAAGGGCGCGCTGGGCGCCTTTCCGGAGCCGATGCTGATCGAGGGCGGTCTGCGCATCGTCGTGGACGATAAAGAGCCTTACGACCGTTTCCGTGGCCGTCTGATGCTGCCCATTCAGGATGCGCGCGGGCGGGTGATCGCCTTTGGCGGGCGCATTCTCGACAAGACCAAAACCGACGCACCCAAATACCTGAACTCGCCCGACACGCCTTTGTTCGACAAGGGGCGCACGCTCTATAACCACCATCGCGCATCGGCGGCCTCGCGGCGCACGGGGCGGCTGATCGTGGTCGAAGGCTATATGGACGTGATCGCGCTGGCCGCTGCGGGGTTCGAGGAAGCGGTGGCCCCGCTCGGCACCGCGCTGACCGAGACGCAGATCGAGATGGTGTGGCGCATGGTCGATATGCCGGTGCTGTGCTTTGATGGCGATGCGGCGGGGCAAAGGGCGGCGATGCGCGCGATCACCCGCGCCCTGCCCCTGCTGCGCCCCGGCCATAGCTTGCGCATCGTCACCATGCCCGAGGGGCAGGATCCCGACGATCTTATCAAGGCGCGCGGCCCTGCGGCGATGGAGGAGGTGCTGGCGGGCGCGCAAAGCCTGCTCGATACGCTGTGGCGGGTGGAGCGCGATGCCGCGCCCACGGGCAGCCCCGAGGAAAAGGCAGGGCTGAAAGCGCGGCTGATGGCGCATGTCGAGACGATTGCCGATCCCGATATCAAGGCGCTCTATCGCCGCGATCTGCTGGAGCGTTTTTCCGATTTCGCTTTTCCGCGCCGGGAACAGGCACCGTGGCAACCACGCCAACAGGCGCCGCGCGGCCCCCAGAACCGGCGCTTTGGCCGCGATCTGCCCCCGCCCCTGCCGCACGAGGAAACCGCCGCGCGACTGCGCCGCCCTGCCAACCCTTTCCGCGCTGCCACGATCGAGGCGGTGCTGACAGGCCTTGCGCGCTGCCCGCAGGACATCGCCCGCCACGCCCCGGCCCTCGCCCGTCTCGCGCGGGAGGACGCGCGCTGTGATGTGCTGCTCGATGCGCTGGATGAGGGCGCGCCTCTTGAAAGCGGGCAAATGGCTACCATATTGGCTCGCAAAGGTTGGACACTGGGCGCCGATGCGCCGCGTCACGGTATGCATTTTGCTTTCCTGAGCGGATCAGGCGAAGCGGCGAGTGCCGAACTGGCCGATGTGATTGCCGTGCTGGCCGAAAAGCCCGAGGTTGAACGCGCGCTGGAGGAATGGAAATATCGCGACATTTCCACAGATGCCGAATGGCTCGAGCAACAGCGCCTTTTGACGCGATTGCGCGATCTTGAAAAAAGAGAACTGGATTTGAAAGCGCGGCTGGGCCAAATGGCTGCGGCTGATGGTATAATTGCACAAGAGGCCGCCGGTTTTCCGACCGAGGCGGCCAACAGCAAAATGGCGGAATGATGGACGAAGAGATTTCTGGCGCTGACGGGGCTAACGAGCGCGAGGGCAGCGATGCCCCGCTGATCGATCTGAACGAGGCTTCGATCAAGAAGCTGATCGCGCGCGCCAAGCGTCGCGGCGTCATCACCTATGACGAGCTGAACGAGGCCCTGCCGCAGGACCAGATGTCATCCGAGCAGATCGAGGACATCATGGCCGCGATCAGCGAGATGGGCGTCAACATCGTCGAAAGCGACGAGGACGCCGTCGAGCCGGACGACAAGGACGACGATGTCGAGGAATCCGATTCGTCGATGTCCGACCGGCCGGTTGCCGAAAAGAAGAAAGAAACCATCGAGCGCACGGACGATCCCGTCCGTATGTATCTGCGCGAGATGGGCGCGGTCGAACTGCTGAGCCGCGAGGGCGAGATCGCCATCGCCAAGCGCATCGA
>DDES01000241.1 GCA_002336765.1 Novosphingobium sp. UBA1948
CCGGGCATTTCGGTTTCGGCGATGGCGATTTCGGCGCGGCCAAAGTCGGCAAGACCGATGTCGGCGATCACATAATCATTTTTGGCGGTCACGTCAGGCGAACTCCTGCAGGAAAACGGGCGCTCGGGCGGGCGGCGCACGGCCCCCTCGCCCGATCATGCCCGCTCCCTTAAACGCTCCCGCCGCTTCGCACAATGGGGGATATAAAGATTCCTTTAAGTCTGTTAGCGGCGCGCCAGTTGCACATCGCCGCCAAACACCTGATCGGCCGCCTCGATCAGCACCGGCTGCCCCTCGGTGGTGGCCAGTTGATGCGCCAGTTCCTTCAGATCATGGCACGACAGCCACGGGTGGCCGGTGCCATACTGGTTGGCGATCGAGGTGCTGATCTTGTCCAGCGCGCGATCGGCCTGTGCGCCCAGATTGCGCTTCAACTGCGCGGCGGCAAAGTTCAGCTCGCGCAGATGGGTCTTTTCAAAGCCCTGAAAATCAGCCAGAAAATTATCCTCGCCGTTGCGGCAGCGCAGGCTGGTGACCATCAGCATAATATCGAGCCGGCGGATCTTTTCGGGCTCGGACATGCTCTGCGCCTGCGCCGGAACCGCCGCGCCCAATGCCAAACCCAAACCCGCGATGCAGATTGCCAGTTTACCCTTCATGTCTCGACCTTCCCCTGAATTCCACCCGTGGCCGAAATTAGGGGAAGAGGCTTACCGCACCGCCAAACGACGAAGTTAACCTGTCATCAGCCATACAATCTTTCCGCGCGGCGATGGTTGTCCACCCGCCAACAGCGCCTATATGATGATGCGATGCGGAAAAATCCGCGCATCCAACAGGCGACCTATCCCGCCGAACGAAGGAGAAAACCATGACCATCGCTGCTGGCGACAAGCTGCCCGACGTCAAGCTCGTCAAATCCACCGAAGCCGAGCGTGAGCCGGTGCAGACCGCCGACTATTTCAAGGGCAAGAAGGCCGTGATCTTCTCCGTGCCCGGCGCTTTCACCCCCACCTGCTCGGCCAAGCACCTGCCCGGTTTTGTGGATCAGGCCGCCGCTCTCAAGGCTGCGGGCGTGGACGAGATCGTGTGCACCGCGGTCAACGATCCCTTCGTGATGGGCGTGTGGGGCGCGCAAAAGGGCAGCGCCGATGTCACCATGCTGGCCGACGGCAATGGTGAATTTGCCGCCGCGCTGGGCCTGACGATGGATGGTTCGGGCTTCGGCCTTGGCCAGCGCGGCCAGCGTTTCGCGCTGGTGGTGAACGATGGCACCGTCGAGAAGGTCTTCGTGGAAGCCCCCGGCGAGTTCAAGGTTTCGGCCGCCGAATACGTGCTCGAAAACCTCTGATCCTTCGCGAATAAAGAGCAAACCCCGTGGCCCGCGAGGGCTGCGGGGTTTTTCTGTGGCCTCAGGCCGCCGCCACGTCGCGCAGTTTCACCTCGATCGCGCGCCACAGCCGGTCGAGCGCCTGGGCGGAGTCGCTGTTGGGGGCAAAGGTGCTGATGGGGGCGCGACGAAAGGCGGTTTGCTCGATGGCGCTGGCCATCGGGATGACGGGGAAATGCTCCATCGCCCCCTCGCGCGCCATGCGATGCGCCTTGCGGCGGCCATCATACATCGACATCACCGGCAGGATCGGCGGATGGCGCCCGTTGTCGCGCATCAGATCGCGCCGCAGCATATCCAGCGCGCGCGCCGACAGCGGCGAGGCAGGCAGCGGCACGATCAGCACATCGGCCGCCATCAGGATCTGTTCGGAAACCTCGTTCTGCATCGGCGGGCAATCGAGGATGATCCGCTGGTAATCGCGGCGCAGCGTCCATGCCAGTTGCGCCAGACGCCGTTTCTGCCCCAGCCGCGCCAGATGCACCGGCAGCGAACGCATGCTTTCATCCGCGCTGAGCAAGGACAGGTTCGGGTAGGAAGTCGGCTGGATCAGCGTTTCGGGCCGCCCGTCACGCTGGAACACGCCAGCGGCGCGCATCCGCAGATCCTCGCCCTGCCCCAGCAGAAAACCCGCGCCGCCCTGCACATCCAGATCCCACAACAGCGTGCGCATGCCCCCCAGCACCGCCGACCGCCAAGCCAGATCGACCGCCAGAGTGGTCTTACCCACGCCCCCCTTGGGACTATAGACCGCGATAACCGCCATAGCGCGAAAAAGCCGCCCCGCCTGAATGACAATGTGAAACCTTGAACGGGTGCCCGAAGGAAACCTTCGCGCGCCCGATCACCACTGTGCCCAACGCCAGCGGCCATGCAACCGCCGTTTCCGCACCGCCCCAGAATGGGAAACTTCCCACAAAAAGGGAAGCCTTGTTCAGCCCATTGTTGAGCGATCACGTCAGCAATTTCAACGCATCAGTACATTGTCATTCCGGCCGGCACGTCACCACTGGTGAGCGAATTGTTGCCAAAGGACTTTGCTGCGCCGCCGTTTTGCAGGTCCATCGATTTGGGGCTACCCACAATATTGTTGTCGGCCACGATCACGTCGTTGCCTTTACCAATCACACGCACGCCAGCGTCACTGTTGGCCACATACAGGCTGCGATAGGCCTTGAGATGGGCATTGCCGTTCTGGCTGGTGACGATGGTGCCAACCTTGTTGTTGTAAAACAGCGTTTCGTTGATCGTCACCCGCGTTTGCCCCGCCGAGTTGATATAAAGGCCCGCCCCCACCGTGCCGCTGGCGTTATAGTCCTTGATCCGCACATTATGGATCAGCACATCGGCCGCCTGCTTCACATAGATGCCGTAAGGATAGGCGATGCCATAGCTCTGGGCGGTGCCTTGAAGGTCGATGCCCGAGATCATCACCTTGTCGCTGGCACCGGCGTCGATGGTGATGCTGGCGATCATCGCGGGATTGCCCAGTTCCGAGCGGATGGTGATCGCCTTGTTGACCGTCACCGTGCCGTAATAGCCCGAATCGATGACATTGATCGTGCCGCCGGTCGAGGTCTGGTCCAGCGCGAAAGCCAGCGTGGCGCAGGGCAGATAGATCAGGCACATGCCGCTATCCTGCCCCTCGGCCGCCACCCAGGTCTGGTCCATGCCGGCCCGGGCAGGGCCACCCCCCAGCACCAGCGCCAGAACGGCCAGCGCGATGGCACACGTCTTGTTCCGGAAAAGGCGCGCGAACCGCATCACTCGTCAACTACCCCTGATGGTTAACCAACAGTGGCAAGTCTATGAAGCACTATGCTGAATCCGGGCTTTTTTCTGTCCTAAGGCGCAGTGCCTAGAGCGCGGTAAGATTTCGCTGCATAGAGGTAAAGGCTTAGGTAACCTGTCTTAATAGCCCATCAGGCTGAGCACTTCCTTGCGGCTGCGCGGATCGGACAGGAAGGTGCCCATCATCCGGCTGGTCACCATGCCCACGCCCGGCGTTTTCACCCCGCGACCGGTCATGCAACCATGCTGCGCCTCGATCACCACGGCCACGCCCAGCGGGTCGAGATTGTCCCAGATGCACTGGGCCACCTCGGCGGTCAGGCGCTCCTGAATCTGCAACCGGCGGGCATAGCCGTGCAGCACGCGCGCCAGTTTGGAAATCCCCACCACGCGTTCGCGCGGCAGATAGGCGATGCAGGCCTTGCCGGTGATCGGCGCCATATGATGCTCACAATGGCTCTGGAACGGGATGTCCTTCAACAGCACGATCTCGTTATAGCCGCCCACTTCCTCGAACTGGCGGGCCAGATGGCTGGCGGGATCCTCGGCATAGCCCTGACAATATTCGCGCCATGCACGGGCCACACGCGCGGGCGTATCCATCAGCCCCTCGCGCTCCGGATCATCGCCCGACCAGCGGATCAGTGTGCGAATCGCCTCCTGCACCTCCTGCGGCACGGCCAGCTTGCCGTCGGGCAGGATCTCGTCGGAATCATGGGCGCAACTCATAGCTTTCTCCCGGAGGCGGGCCTCCTCGCGTTTCGCCCGCTTTCGTCGCAAGCGCGCGCGGGTGCAAGCGCAAAACGCCCGATTGCCTCAAAGGGACATTAGCCTGACAGGTGGGAGGAAGAAGGCAAGTGGTGCACCCGGAGCGATTCGAACGCCCGGCCCTCAGATTCGTAGTCTGATGCTCTATCCAGCTGAGCTACGGGTGCACTGGCACTTGCGTATGGCCTTGCGGCCTTCCCTGCCACCCCTCTGGAAGGGGGTGGTGCACCCGGAGCGATTCGAACGCCCGGCCCTCAGATTCGTAGTCTGATGCTCTATCCAGCTGAGCTACGGGTGCTTGGGAGACGCGCCTTTAGGAGTAGGTCGCGCCCTTGGCAAGCGGAAAAATACCGCCCGTTAAAACTGTTCACCCCCTCGCCCGCAAATGGTCGAGCAAAGCCTGCGCCAGCGGATAATCGAGCGGCGGCATATCCAGCCCTGCGATACGTTCAGGCGCCTCCCAGCACAGGGCCTCGCCTTCAAGGCATTGCACCGCCCCTTCCCATGCGCGGCATAGATAGAGCAGAATCACCAGCCCGCGCGCGCGGTTTTCGGCAAAACCCACCGGCACCAGCGCCGCGGGCGCCACGCCGATGCCCAGTTCCTCGGCCAGTTCGCGCACCGCCGCATCCGCCGCCGCCTCGCCCGCCTCGACCTTGCCCCCCGGAAATTCCCATAGGCCGCCGTGCTGCTTGTCCAGCGGCCGCTGTTGCAGCAAGACCGCCCCGTCCCCGCGCATCAGCGCCACAGCCACCACCACCATCATCTTCGGGCACTCCTCGGGCGCATATCCATATTTCAACGCCCTGTTAACGCCGTTCTGGCAAGAAGGCAGCATTGCAATCCCGCTTTTCTCGTGGACCGGTTCATGTCGATCAAGAAACTGCTGAACCGACTCGCACGCGACGAGCGCGGACTGGCGGCTGTCGAATATGGCCTGATCTGCTGTCTGATCGTGGTGGCGATGGTGGCGGCGCTCAACACGATGGCCAACGCGGTCAACATGACCTGGAGCACGGTCAACACCCAGACCTCCAACGCCGTACAGCAGGCCACGGGCGGATAGCGCCTGCCAAACCTGCGCCTGCATCCACCAACCCCGCTTCCGGCGGGGTTTTTCACGCCATACAGTATCTGTGATTTCCCGTATCAGGCAGCAACCCGAAATCAGCCATAGCGGCGCATATGCACAGAGCGATCCGACAAATTTTGCGGCTTTTTTATAAAAAATCCGCCGCTGACGGTTTGTTAAGGAATCTCGCCTAGAACGACCTCACCGCCGGCTGAGACGGGAAACTGGCAGGGCGGAAAGACTGCTACAGGAGACTGACCATGAAGTTCATCAACAAGCTGTTCCGTGACGAAGCTGGTGCCACCGCGATCGAATACGGCCTCATCGCTGCTCTGATCGCCGTTGCCGCGATCACCGCCATGAACGGCCTGGGCAACCAGCTGAAGACCACCTTCAACACGACCTCGTCGCAGATGTCGACCGCCAACGCCGCTGCCTAATAGGTAGCCTGCGAAAGCGGCAAAGGTTAAGAGTTGGGCGGCAGGGAAACCTGCCGCCCTTCTTTTTGTATGCGCGCGCGACACATCCGTGTCGCACTGCTTGCTTGTACGCGCGACACATCCGTGTCGCACTACGGCACCAAAACGCCTTATTCGGCGCCGATGGCCAGAAAGCGTTCCTCGCGCTGCGCGATCAGCTTCTTGGGTTCCAGCTTGCCCAGCTTGTCCAGCTCCTCGCCCAAAGCCTTGGCCAGCGCCTTGGAAGCGGCATCGGGATCGCGGTGCGCCCCGCCCACCGGTTCGGGCACGATGCGGTCGATCACCTTGAGCGCCAGCAGATCCTGCGCGGTCACCTTCATTGCCTCGGCGGCATCGGCGGCCTTTTCGTTGGTGCGCCACAGGATCGAGGCGCAACCTTCGGGCGAGATCACCGCATAGACCGCATGTTCGAGCATCAGCACGCGGCTGGCACTGGCCAGCGCCACCGCGCCGCCGCTGCCGCCCTCGCCCACGATCACCGCCACCATCGGCACGCCCAGCGCCAGGCATTGTTCGGTCGAACGGGCGATCGCCTCGGCCTGGCCGC
>DDES01000194.1 GCA_002336765.1 Novosphingobium sp. UBA1948
CAGTGTGGCAGGCGAGGTGCGCCTGCCGCTGGCCGCGGTGGCGCCGGTGATGCTGGCCGATATGCGGCTGTTTGTACCAGTGTTGCGGGCGCGGGTCGAAGCGCGGCGCGTGGGCGAACTGGCCGAGGCGCCGCCGCTGGACTTTACCGCCGATTTTCTGGTCGGCGCGGCGCAAGGTCCGCAAGGTCTGGCCCCGTTCCGGCTGGACGACGGACCGGTTATTGCCGAGGCATTGGCCGCCCATCCCGTCGAGTGATCCGCTTCGCTGTTGCAAAACCGACCCACGACCAAAGTATCATCCGCCAGCAGGGCGATTTTATCCCATCCCCCCATTGCGCCGCGCCGGAATGCGGCCTAGCCTTCTCGCTTTCGCAGCGAAGGAGGAGGGCTGCGCGAAATGGATAGCCTCGTCAGCACACAATGGCTGGCCGACGACATGGCCGCGAGCGACCTTCGCATCGTCGATGCCAGCAGCCACTTGCCCGACGCGGGTCGCAACGCGAAGGACGAATATGAATCCGGCCATATTGCTGGCGCGGTGTTCATGGATCTGGCCGATCTGGTCGATCCGGCGGCCAGCGTGGAGAACACGCTGCCCAGCCCCGAAAAATTCGCCAGCCGCATGCAGGCGCTGGGGTTGGGCGATGGCAGCCGCATCGTGCTCTATGATGATTCGGCCATCCACAGCGCGGCGCGGGCATGGTTCATGCTGAGGCTGTTCGGGGCGCAGAATGTGGCGATCCTCGACGGCGGTCTGGGCAAATGGGCGGCGGAACAGCGCGCGGTGGAAAGCGGCGTGAAGCAATTGCGCCATCGCCACTACACCGCATGGCAGGCCGCCGACCGGCTGCGCAGCAAGGCGCAGGTGCTGGCCAATATCGCCAGCAAGGCCGAACAGGTGGTGGATGCCCGTGGCGCTGCGCGCTTTGAGGGCGGCGCCCCTGAACCGCGCGCCGGCATGGCGGCGGGCCATATTCCGGGCGCGCGCAACCTGCCCTACACCCAATTCTACAATGCCGACGGCACATTCAAGGACAAGGACGGCATCCGCGCCGCCTTTGTCGCGGCGGGTGTTGATCTGGCCAAGCCCATCGTCGCCTCCTGCGGCAGCGGGATGACCGCCTGCGTGCTGATCTTTGCCGCGCATCTCATCGGCAAGGAGGATGTCGCGCTCTATGACGGCAGCTGGGCCGAATGGGGTGCCGATCCCGCCACGCCCAAGGAGGTTGGCCCCGCCGCCGCCTCGGTCAGGGCCTGAAACCTGAAAGCCTGAGAACACACTTGTCCGCCCACGATAACCCTTCGCACAAGCCTGCCACGCGGCTGGTCAACGCTGGCCGCCGCCCCGAATGGACCGGCACGGGCGAGCATCCCGCCGCTGTGGTCAGCCCACCGGTGTGGCGCGCCTCGACGCATCTCTATCCCGATATGACCGCGCTGCGCGGCGGGCATGTGCATAACGAGGATGGCCGGTTTTATTACGGCCGACGCGGCGCCCCCACCCAATGGGCGCTGGCTGAGGCGCTGACCGCCATCGAACCGGGAGCGGCCGGAACGGTGCTCTATCCCAGCGGCGTAGCAGCGATTGCGGGCGTGTTGCTGGCGGTGCTGAAACCGGGCGATGTGCTGTTGATGACCGACAATGCCTATGAACCGAGCCGGACGCTGGCGGGCGGCATTTTGAAGACAATGGGCGTGGAAACGCGCTGGTTCGACCCCACCAGCCTGCCTGATTTCGAGAGCAAAATCTGCGACCGCACGGCGGCGGTTCTGCTCGAATCGCCCGGCAGTCTGACCATCGAGGTGCAGGATGTGCCCGCCATCGCCGCGCTCTGTCGCGCGCGCGGGATCACCTCGATCATCGACAACACATGGGCCAGTCCGCTGGGTTTCGCCGCATTGAAGCATGGGGTGGATATCACGCTGATGTCGCTCACCAAACATGTGGGCGGGCATAGCGATCTGATGATGGGCAGCGCCTCGGCAGGGGCCGAATGGTATGACCGCCTGCGCCGCCATAGCCAGCAATTGGGCACGGTGGTCAGCCCCGATGATGCCGCGCTGGCGCTGCGCGGGCTTCGCACGCTGGGAGTGCGGCTGGAGCGCGAGACGCAATCCGCCCTCACCATCGCGCGCTGGCTGGATGCGCGCGGCGATGTGGCGCGGGTTCTGTGCCCCATGCTGGAAGGCAGCGCGGACCATGAATTGTGGAACCGCGATTTCACCGGCGGCTGCGGGCTGTTCAGCTTTGTGCTGAAAGGCGGCACCAGCGCGGCGCGCGATGCCTTTATCGACGCGCTCTCGCTGTTCGGCATCGGCTATTCATGGGGCGGGTTTGAAAGCCTTGCCACCCCGCTCGATCCGGCGCGGGTGCGCACGGCTTCGCGCTGGCCGCTGGCGGGCATGGAGGCGGCGGACCAGTTTGGCGTACGGCTGTCGATCGGGCTGGAAGATCCGACCGACCTGATCGCCGATCTGGAGCGCGGCTTTTCGGCGTGGGCCGCCGCCTAGGCAGCAACCTGAGGGCGGCAAAAGTTTCGCTTCCCCCGCTCAAAGCCATTCTCGCTTTCTTCTTGAGGCGGCCCGCGCCAAGGCGGCACTATGAACGCACCGTCCTCTTTCGGAAAAGTCTGGCTGGTGGGCGCTGGCCCCGGTGATCCCGACCTGCTCACACTGCGCGCGGCGCGGTTGATTATGGGGGCGCGGATCATCGTGCATGATGGTCTGGTCGATCCGCGCATTCTGGCGATGGCCTCGCCCGCGGCGCAACTGATCTCGGTCGCCAAGCGCCGCAGCCGCCATTCCATGCCGCAGGAGGACATCAACGCCCTGCTGGTGCGCGAGGCTTTGGCGGGCCGCGAGGTCTTGCGCCTCAAGGGCGGCGATCCCTTCCTGTTCGGGCGCGGCGGCGAGGAGGCGGAAGCCTGCATTGCGGCGGGCGTGGCGGTTGAAGTCGTACCCGGCATTTCGGCAGCGGTCGGCGCGGGAGCGGCGGCCCTGCTTCCGCTCACCCATCGCGACAGCGCCAGTGTGGTCAGCTTTGTATCGGGCCAGTGCAAGGGGCTTTCGGACCAGAACTGGGCGGGCCTTGCCGGTGTAGGCCGAACCTTGGTCATCTATATGGGTCTCGCCACCGCCGCGCAGATCAGCGAGAAACTGATGGCCGACGGGCTTGCCCCCGATACGCCGCTGGCTGTGGTGGAAAATGCCACGCGGCCCGAGATGCGCGTGCTGCACGGGGTGCTGGCCGGTCTGGCCGATCTGGTCACGCGCGAGGCGGTGCAGAGCCCTGCCATCATCATCATCGGCGCTGTGACGCAGCGCCCGCCTGTCGAATTGCGCGCGCTCGCGCTGGAGGTAGCCAAGTGAAAATCGTGACAGGCAATGACCTGAAGAGTGGCGCGGTCGTGTGGTGGACCGGCAAGGGCTGGTCGATCCATATCGCCGATGCCGCGGATGTGAGTGACGCGCTGCCGGTGGTCGACACGCTGATCGCGGGCGAGGAAGCCGCGCGCCGCGTCAATGGTGCCTATGTGGTGGATGCCGCCGTCAGCCCCGAAGGCCCCCGCCCCGCCCATATCAAGGAGCGCATCCGCGCGCTTGGCCCCACCGTGCGGCTCGACCTCAGCCTCGACCCCGCCGCCACCCCCGACAAGGTGCTCTGATGTATCTGTATGACCAGTATGACCAGGCGATGGTCGATGCCCGCGTGGCCGAATTCCGCGACCAGACCCGCCGCCGCATCGAGGGCAGCCTGAGCGAGGACAAGTTCCGCCCGCTGCGCCTGCAAAACGGGCTCTATCTCCAGCTTCACGCCTATATGCTGCGCGTCGCCATTCCCTATGGCACACTGTCGGGCACGCAGATGCGCGCGCTGGGCGATATTGCCGACAAGTATGACCGTGGCTATGGCCATTTCACCACCCGCCAGAACATCCAGTACAACTGGATCAAGCTGGACGAGACGCCTGACCTTTTGGCCGATCTCGCTAGGCATGAGATGCATGCCATCCAGACCAGCGGCAATTGCATTCGCAACATCAGTTCCGACCAATATGCCGGCGCCGCGCCTGACGAGCTGATCGATCCGCGCCCCTATGCCGAATTGCTGCGCCAGTGGTCGAGCTTCCACCCCGAATTCCTCGCCCTGCCGCGCAAGTTCAAGATCTGCGTGATCGCCAGCGAGACCGACCGCGCCGCCATGCGCCTGCATGACATCGGCATCCGCATCGTGAGGAATGACGCGGGCGAAATCGGCTGCGCCTTCTATGTGGGCGGCGGCATGGGCCGCACCCCGATGATCG
>DDES01000174.1 GCA_002336765.1 Novosphingobium sp. UBA1948
CCGCCATGCTGCGCAGCATGGCAGCCGGATCGGTGAAATCCACGGTAAAACCGGCACCGCCCACCTGCTCGGGCAAACCATCCACCGGCGCCACCAGCAAGGCCCGCCCCGCCTCGCGCGCCTCGTTGGCCACCATGCCATAGGCCTCCCAGCGCGAGGGGACCGCCACCGCGTCAACCTGCGCCAAAAAGCCCGCAACATCGCCCACCCGCCCGACAAAGCCGATCATCGGATCGCCCGCCGCCAGCGCGCGCAGCGCCGCCTCGTCCGGCCCGAAGCCACCAATCACCAGTTGCGTGTCCGGCATCCATCCGCTGCGATGGGCACGGATCAACAGGTCAAAACCCTTCTGCTCGCAAAAGCGGCCATAGGCGCCGATGCGCAAAGGCCCGCGCGCCGCAGCGCCCGCCCAAGGCAGTTCGGCCAAACCGTGGTTTTCGGCAAAGGGATGGATCACCGTGATCGATGCCAGCCCCGTCACCTCCCGCAACCACACCGCCTGCCCCTGCGAAACGCAAACCACGGCGTCCGCCATGCGATAGGCCATGCCCAGCATCTGGCGGAAACGCGCCGGCGAAGGCACATTGAGCGCTTCCCACGCGCCGGTGTAGCTATGCTCGACCCATATGATGCGCGCCGTCGGATTGCGCCAGCGCAGGCTGGCCACCCACGCCAGACGCCGCCAGTTGGGCGGGAAATGCAGCATGATGATATCGGCATCATAGGCCCGAGCCACCAGCGCGTCGCTGGCCACCGCTTCGGTCCGGCTTTGCGCCAGCGCGGTGATCTCGGGCCGGTCGAACAGGTTGAGCGCGCGCGACACGCCGCCAAAGGCGAAGTCGTCGAGCAGATGGAGCAATCTCATTCCGCCACCTCGGGCGCAGGCGCGCGCAACGCCGGGATCAGGATTTGCGAGACATAGAGGCAGGTCGCCAACACCTGCCCCATCACCAAGCCGCTGGCCGCCGCCATCAGGCTGCCGCTGGCCGCGCCGACATAGAGGCCGGTGAGCGCCGCCAGCGCGCCGAACATCGCCGCCACCGCATCGCGCCGCACATTGCCTTCCGCACGCAGCCAGTCGGAAATGATGGTGGAGATCAGCAAGGGCACGCCCGCAAGGCATAGCGTGGAAATCAGCGGCGCGGCAAAGGCCCAGCGCTCGCCGAACACCAGCGGCACATAGAGTGGCGCCGCCGCGCTTTGCAGCAGAATCAGCGGCAGGAACCCCGCCACCGCCAGCAGGATCACGCGCCGCAGCGCACCCGCACGGCGATGCCCGCTCTCCTCGCGGCACAGCATGGGGAAGGCCACGCTGCCAAAGGCCGAAACCAGCGAGGTGACAATGCCCAGCCCCGCATTGAAGGCGAAGTAATAGGTGCCCAGCGCCGTGGTGCCCAATGTGGCGGCGATGATCAGATTGTCGCCCTGCGTGCGCAGCGCCATCATCGCTTCGGACGCCAGAATGCCGCCCGAATAGCGCAGCATTTCCAGCGTCGGGATATGTCCTGCCGCAGGGCACGGGGTCCACGGCCGCGCGCGGCGCACCAGCACCAGCCACAGCGGCGCGGTCAGCAGTTTGGGCGCGGCCAGCGACCACGGGCTGGGCCATGCCAGCAACAACAGCGCGGTCAGGATATGGTCGGCGATCGCCTGCGCGGCGGCCAGTTTCGCCAGCTTGCCGTTCAGCCCCTCGCGCAGGGCCAGCCAATAGGACACATGCCCCGCCGCCATAAACAGATAAACCGCCGACAGCAGCGCCAGAATGCCGCCCGCCACCGGCCGGTGAAACACACCATAGAGCAGCCCCGCAACCCCCAGTTGCAGCGCCACCAACCCCCATGTCCACCACCAGCACACCCGGCTGGCGGTGTTGCAGGCCGCATCCAGCCGGTCATCCTCCACCGCCACCACCTTCTGGCCGGTGCCAGTGCGTTCCAGCACGCGCAGGATTTCGAACATCGTCAGCGCCAGCGCCGCCTCGCCCACAATGTCGGGCGCCAATTGCCGCGCGATGACCACGGTGGTCGCCAGCCGCACCAGACGGCTCGCCATTTCCGCCGAGCCATAGGCCCCCACCCCGCGCAACAGCGAGGCCATGCCATGGCGTTCGAGCAGATCGGCCAGCCAGTGGTTCAGGCCATGTCGGCGGCTATGCGGCCCATAATTTGCCACTGTAGTTTATGCTCCGAGGAATAGGCGTCCGTTTGGGGGCCGTCTCGGGGCAAGTTCAATCAAGTTCCGTGCCATTTGTACGAAATCAGGCAATTCCGCCACAGGCGGCGCCACAGGCGGCGCCAGCCCGCGCGTATCCCTCGCAAAATGCGATGACGCGGGCTTTGCATTACGGGAAAATCATGCAGTCTGAAACGCGGCTTCCAACCCCAGCGCCTCGGCCAGATTGCGCAGATCCTTGGCCACCGCATCGGTGAACAGCGGGGCATGGCGCGCGGCCAGCCGCAGCGTCAACCGCCCCTCGCCAATGGTAAGCGAGGCCTGTTCCAGCACTTCGAGTGCGCCGCCCGCCAGCCGCCGTCCCAGCCGCGTGGCCAGGCCCCAGCTCACCGCCTCCTGCAGCGCGGACCACGGCGCCAGCCGGTT
>DDES01000154.1:0-20491 GCA_002336765.1 Novosphingobium sp. UBA1948
AGCGCCACGCCCTGGCCCATGCGGAACAGCGCGAGCAGCAGTGCCGCGGTGATGCCGACATCGGCATAGCCGGGCAGGAAGGCGATCGATGCGGTGGAGCCGCCGAGCAGGAACAGCGCGATGGTCAGCTTGGCGCCACGGCCATAGGCGCGGTCGACCGCGGTGAAGATCAGCGTGCCGAACGGGCGGGTGACGAAGGCGAGCGCGAAGATCGCGAATGACCAGAGCGTGCCCTGTAGCGGATCGAGGAAGGGAAATATCAGCTTCGGGAACACCAGCACCGAGGCGATGGCATAGACGAAGAAGTCGAAGAACTCGGACGTGCGGCCGATGATCACGCCGATGGCGATTTCGCCCGGATGGATGCGGTGGCCGCCGGCGTGCAGCGCACGGGCGTCGCGCTCGGCGGGAAGGGTGGGGACGGTATCGCCGCTCATCGAGTTCGAACTTTCCTGCAACACGCGCCGCGAGCGCGTTTCATAACGCCGTGGAGGAGGCTAGAGTGCCCCCGGCGCGGCGCTCTTGCGCCATAGCAGACAATGCAGGGATTGGACAAAATGTCCTATGTGCGGTGCAACATGAGCAGCCTAGGCGCCCGCCATGCCTAGCCCCCGTCCGCTCCTCGCACGCCTCCGTGCGCTGCTGATCCTGCCGGCATTCGCGCTGTTGTGCGGATGCGACATGGTCGTGCTCAATCCCGCTGGCGACGTCGCCCGTCAACAGGGCGACCTGGTGATCGTCTCGACGCTGCTGATGCTGCTGATCATCGTGCCGGTGATGGCGCTGGTCGTGCTGTTCGCCTGGCGCTATCGCGAGTCGAACCAGGAAGCGACTTATGCGCCGGACTGGGATCACTCGACCAGCCTCGAGCTGGTGATCTGGTCGGCGCCACTGCTGATCATCATCTGTCTGGGCGCGATCACCTGGGTGAGCACGCACCTGCTCGATCCCTATCGCCCGCTCTCGCGCACCGCGCCGGGCAAGCCGATCGCCGCGGACGTCAAGCCGCTCGAGGTGCAGGTGGTCGCGCTCGACTGGAAGTGGCTGTTCATCTATCCCGAGCAGGGCATCGCCACGGTGAACGAGATGGCCGCCCCGGTCGGCCGCCCGATCCGCTTCCGGATCTCGGCCTCGTCGGTGATGAATTCCTTCTACATCCCCGCGCTCGCCGGCCAGATCTATGCGATGCCGGCCATGGAGACGCCGCTCAACGCTGTGTTCGACAAGACCGGCGTGTTCCAGGGCTTTTCGGCCAATTACAGCGGCCACGGCTTCTCCTCGATGCGCTTCAAGGCGCACAGCACCGACCAGGCCGGCTTCGATGCCTGGGTCGCCGAGGCGAAGAAGGCCGGCGCCACGCTCGACCGCGCCGAATATCTGAAGCTTGAGCGCCCGAGCGAGAAGGAGCCGGTGCGCCGCTTCGCCGGAGTCGAGGCCGGGCTGTTCGACATGGTCACCAACCTGTGCGTCGAGCCGGGCAAGATGTGCATGCACCAGATGATGGCGCTCGACGCACAGGGCGGCATGGGCAAGGCCGGGCTCCATAACGTCCGCCAGCTCGCCTATGACAAGTTCGGCGGCCGCGGCACCCATGCGCATGCCGGCAAGAGCTTCGTCGGCGAGATCTGCGCCGACAAGCAGGACATTGCCGTCCGCGCCGCGCCGAAGCCGGGCAACCCCAGGCCGCTGACCGGCGCGGGCATGAAGCAGCCTGCGGCCGAGCCGACCCCGACCGCTCCCAGCGTTGCGTCCGAGACCCGGCCGCGTCCTCTCTCCTGATCGCGAATCGAGATATGATCCCGCAACCCGCACCCGTGAGCCCGATCCTGGGCAAGCTCTCGCTCGACGCGCTGCCGCTGCACGAGCCGATCGTCGTGGCGACCTTCGCGGTCGTCGCGCTGGGCGGCATCGGCCTGTTCGCCGCGCTCACCTATTTCCGCCTCTGGGGCTATCTCTGGAAGGAGTGGTTCACCAGCGTCGACCACAAGAAGATCGGGATCATGTACATGATCCTCGGCCTCGTGATGTTCCTGCGCGGTTTTGCCGACGCGATCATGATCCGCAGCCAGCAGGCGCTGGGCTTTGGCGGGTCTGACGGCTATCTGAACAGCCACCACTTCGATCAGGTGTTCACCGCCCACGGCGTCATCATGATCTTCTTTGTGGCCATGCCCTTCGTCACCGGCCTGATGAACTATGTGGTGCCACTCCAGATCGGCGCGCGCGACGTGTCCTTCCCCTTCCTGAACAACTTCTCGTTCTGGATGACGGTGGGCGGCGCGGTGCTGGTGATGGCCTCGCTGTTCATCGGCGAGTTCGCGCGCACCGGCTGGCTGGCCTATCCCCCTCTCTCGGGGCTGGCCTATAGCCCCGATGTCGGCGTGGACTATTACATCTGGTCGCTGCAGGTCGCCGGTGTCGGCACGACGCTGTCAGGCGTCAACCTGATCGCCACCATCGTCAAGCTGCGTGCCCCCGGCATGAGCCTGATGAAGATGCCGGTGTTCACCTGGACCGCTCTGGTCACCAACATCCTGATCGTGGCGGTGTTCCCGGTTCTGACTGTGGTGCTGGCGCTGCTGGGTCTGGACCGCGTGTTCCACACCAACTTCTTCACCAATGACTTCGGCGGCTCGCCGATGCTCTATGTCAACCTGATCTGGATCTGGGGCCATCCCGAGGTCTACATTCTGGTGCTGCCGATCTTCGGCGTTTTCTCGGAAGTCGTCTCGACCTTCTGCTCCAAGCGCCTGTTTGGCTATTCGTCGATGGTCTACGCCACCTGCGTGATCGGCATCCTGTCCTACATCGTGTGGCTGCACCACTTCTTCACGATGGGTTCGGGCGCCTCGGTCAACAGCTTCTTTGGCATCTCGACGATGGTGATCTCGATCCCCACCGGTGCCAAGCTCTTCAACTGGCTCTTCACCATGTACAAGGGCCGCATCCGCTATACCCTGCCCATGATGTGGACTGTGGCTTTCATGCTCACCTTCGTGATCGGCGGTATGACCGGCGTGATGATGGCGGTGCCTGCGGCCGACTTCGTGCTGCACAACTCGGTGTTCCTGATCGCGCACTTCCACAATGTCATCATCGGCGGCGTGGTGTGGGGCGTGTTCGCCGCCATCAACTACTGGTGGCCCAAGGCCTTCGGCTTCAAGCTGAACGAGTTCTGGGGCAAGGTGTCGTTCTGGATGTGGGTGCCCGGTTTCTGGGTGGCCTTCACCCCGCTCTATATGCTGGGCCTGATGGGCGTGACGCGTCGTATGCGCGTGTTTGACGCCAGCTTCGATCCGCTGCGCATCTATTACTGGATCGCGCTGCTCGGCGCCTTCATGATCGCGGCCGGTATCGGCGCCATGCTGATCCAGATCGGCGTGTCGATCTGGAAGCGCGAGGAACTGAAGGACGAAAGCGGCGACCCGTGGAATGGCCGTACGCTGGAATGGGCCACCTCCTCGCCTCCGCCGGAATACAACTTCGCCTTCACGCCCAAGATCCACGAGATCGACGCATGGGCCGATATGAAGGCCAAGGGTGTTGCCCGCCCCACCGAAGGTTTCCGCGACATCTATATGCCGCAGGGCACCTGGGCCGGCATTACGCTGGCTGGCCTTGCCACGCTGTGCGGTTTCGCGCTGATCTGGCAGGTGTGGTGGCTGGCGATCGCCTCCTTCGTGGGTGTGGTCGCCACCGCGATTGCCCACACCTTCAACTACAACCGCACCTTCTACATCAAGGCTGACCATGTCGCCGAAGTGGAAGCTGCCCGCACGGCGCAACTCGCCGCGCTGGAAAAGGGAGCCGCCTGATGAGCACGGCCAACCTGACGGGTCAGTACTACGACCTGCACGAACACGAGCATCCCGATGGCTACAGCACCACGCTGGGCTTCTGGATCTATCTGATGAGCGACTGCCTGATCTTCGGCATGCTGTTCGCCACCTATGCGGTGCTGGGCGGTAACTATGCCGGTGGTCCGGGGCCCAAGGATCTGTTCGATCTCAATCTGGTGGCGATCAACACCTCAATGCTGCTGTTCTCGTCGATCACCTACGGCTTTGCCATGATCGCGATGCAGAAGGGCAGCAAGCAGGGGCTGATCGGCTGGCTCATCCTGACGCTGGCTTTCGGCCTCACCTTCCTCGGCATCGAACTCTACGAGTTCCACCATCTGATCGAGGAAGGCGCCGGTCCCCAGCGTTCGGCCTTCCTGTCGGCCTTCTTCACGCTGGTCGGCACCCACGGTCTGCACGTCACCTTCGGCTCGATCTGGCTGGTGACGCTGCTGTTCCAGGTGGGCAAGCACGGGCTTACCGCTGCCAACCAGCGCCGCCTGTCCTGCCTCTCGCTGTTCTGGCACTTCCTTGACGTGGTCTGGATCGGCGTGTTCACCTTTGTCTATCTGATGGGAGCGCTGCGCTAATGGCTGACCATTCTCACGGGCATGACGCTTCCGCGTTCCACGCCACCACCAAGGACTATGTGATCGGCTTCGCGCTGTCCGTCATCCTCACCGCCATCCCGTTCTGGCTGGTGATGAGCGGCGCGATCGCCGACAAGCAGACCACCGGCATGATCATCATCGCCTTCGCCGCGGTGCAGATCGTGGTCCACATGATCTACTTCCTGCACATGAGCGGCAAGATCGAAGGCGGCTGGAATTTGATGGCCATGCTGTTCACGATCCTGCTGGTCGGCATTGTGCTCTCGGGCACGGTGTGGGTGATGTACCACCTCAATGCCAACATGATGCCGGTCAAGATGGACGGCATGGGCTGATGAACCCGACCCGCAAGGGTAGGCAAGAAGGGCGGCGCCAGTATCTGCTGGTGGCCGCTCTTCTGCTTTGCGCGGCCATCGCGGGCGCGCTGGGCGGGTGGCAGATCAAACGGCTCGCGTGGAAAGAGGCGCTGATCGCCCATGTGGCAGGCGTGATGCGCGAGGCTCCGGTGGCGGCGGCAGTTCTGCCCTTCGCGCCAACGACCGAGACGCTGGAGGAACTTGAATATCGCCCCGTTGAGGCGGCGGGCCACTTCGAGCCTTCCGCTACCACACTGGTTTCGGCGCTGACCGAGGAAGGCGCGGGTTACTGGGTTTTGGCGCCGCTGCGCCTTGCCGATGGGCGCGTGGTCTGGATCAACCGTGGCTTTGTGCCGCTCGGGGCCAAACGCGAGGCTTTGGCCGCAGCCACGCCTGCCGGTCCGGTCACGCTGGTCGGCCTGTTGCGCAAGAGCGAGCCTGCGGGCCGATTCCTGCAACCCAACCAGCCCGCGCAGGAACGCTGGTACTCGCGCGACATCGCCGCCATCGCAGCCCAGCGCGGCGTACAGGGCAGTGCGGCATGGTTCCTAGACGCCAAGGGGGATCGGGCCAAAGGTGAACGGGGCGCCGATCAGCCCATCCCCGGCCTCACCGTCGTCACCTTTCCCAACAACCATCTGCAATATGCGCTGACATGGTTCGCGCTGGCGGGCCTGTGCCTGTTCGGGGTGTGGCTGGTCATGCGGCGGCGGGACTGATAGAGGGCGGCATGGCCCAAACCGCCGCCGCCCTCGATGATGATGTCGACATCGCCCCCGCCAGCATCGGTAATATGCGCCTGCTGGTGCAATTGCGCTGGGTGGCGGTGGTGGGACAACTCGTCACCATCGCGCTGACCCGTTATGGCATCGGCGTGCGCCTGCCGCTGGCCGAACTGGTGGCGGTGCCGGCGCTGCTGGGCCTGATGAATGTGCTGACCTGGGGGCTGGGGCGCAACCGCTCGGGCTATTCGTATCTGGAACTGTTGGGCGCGCTGATGCTCGATGTCGAGGCGCTGAGCTGGCAGTTGTACTTCACGGGCGGGGCCACCAACCCTTTCATCTTCCTGTTCCTGGTGCAGATCATGATCGGCGCCATCCTGCTGCCCGCGCGCTGGAGCGGGATCGTGGCGCTGATCGCCTGCTGCGATGTGGCGTTCCTCACCTTCAACTTCCGCCCGCTCGATCTGCCGCCCGACCTGCTGGCCACACGATTCCAGTTGCATCTGGTCGGCAGCCTGATCTGTTTTGTGCTGATCGCCATGCTGCTGGTCTATTTCGTGGTGCGCATGGATCTGAACCAGCGCGCCAGCACGGCAGCGCTGGCCGCCCTGCGCCAGCGCGCCGCCGAGGAGCAGCACATCATCCGCATGGGCCTGCTGGCCAGCGGCGCGGCGCATGAACTGGGCACGCCGATGGCCTCTCTGTCAGTCATTCTGGGCGATCTGGCGCACCACAAGGCGGTGCGCGGCGATGGCGAACTGGCCGAGGACATCGCCACGATGCAGACCGAACTGGCGCGCTGCAAGGGCATCGTCTCGGGCATCCTGATGTCGGCGGGCGAGGTGCGCGGCGAAAACCCCGAAGCCAGCAGCGTGCGCGCGTTCCTCCATGATATTGTGGGCGATTGGCAGGCCCGCACCACCACCCCGATCCGGCTGGGCGACCGCTTTGGCGAGGATGTACCGATTATCGCCGACCCCGCCCTGCGGCAGGTGATCGGCAATGTGATCGACAATGCGCTCGAAGTCTCGTCCGATGGTGTCGACATTACACTGTGGCGCGAGGGCGGCACGGCGGTGATCGATGTGCGCGACAGCGGCCCCGGCTTCACGGCGGAGATGCTGGCCAATTACGGCCGTCCCTATATGTCGACCAAGGGGCGCGACGGGGGCGGACTGGGCCTATTTCTAGTGGTCAATGTGCTGCGGCAACTGGGCGGGCGTGTGGCGGTCAGCAATCCGCCGCCGCGCGGGGCACTGGTGCGACTTTCGATCCCCTTGTCGGCACTCGCTTTCGGGAGCAAGGAGGAGGCATGACGACTCCCCTTCCCCATCTGGTCATCGTGGAAGACGATCCAGCCTTTGGCCGCACCCTGCGCCGATCCTTCGAGCGCCGCGACTACGAGGTGATGCTGGCCACCAGCCCCGACGAACTGGCCGCCATGATGGCCACCACGCGGTTCCAGTATGCCGTGGTCGATTTGAAGCTGGGCACCGCCTCGGGCCTCACCTGTGTCCAGATGTTGCACGAGAAGGATCCCGAGACGATCATCGTCGTGCTCACCGGCTTTGCCAGCATTGCCACCGCGGTCGAGGCGATCAAGCTGGGCGCGGCGCATTATCTGGCCAAGCCTGCCAACACCGACGATATCGAGGAAGCTTTCGGCAAGCGCGAAGGCAATGCGTTGGTGCCGGTGGAAGGGCGCAAGACCAGCATCAAAACCGTGGAATGGGAATATATCCACACCACGCTGGCCGAGTGCAATTTCAACATTTCCGAAGCCGCGCGCCGGCTGGGGATGCACCGGCGCACGCTGGCGAGAAAGCTGGAAAAGCAGCAGGTGAAATAGCGCCCGTTTTAGGCGAGTTTCTCCAACACTACCTTCAAACAGGCCGCGTTGATCGCGGTGGCCGTTTCGACATCATCCGCCTCGCTGTAGCAACGCAGTTCCGGCGCATTGCCCGACCGGCGCAGATGGAGCACCGCTCCGCTTTCGCAGGTCATGCGGATGCCATCGGTGAGGTCGAGCAGGGTAACCGGTCCGGCGATGGCGCCGAACAGCGCGTCCAGCCTTGCGATCTGCGCCGCCGTATCGCCTTCCAGCAATGTGGCAAAGATCGCCTCGCTGCGTTCAGTGGCGAAATTCTGGATACGGTCGGACGTGGTCACACGCGGCGGCAGTTCGCCCAGCAGATCGCTCACCTTGCGACCCTTGGCCGCCGCCACCACCGCCACCACCGGCAGCACCGCATCGCGGGTGGGCAGCGCGCTGATCCGCCCGAAGTCGCTGGCCAGCAGGAAGCCGCCATTGGCCTCATAGCCACAGACCCGATCCTGCCCCGCTGCCAAGGCCGCATTCATCGCATCGATCACAAAGGGCGAGCCGATCCGCGTGCGGGCGCAATGGGCAAAGGCGCCCGACAGTTCGAGCACCGTGTTGGAGGACACCGGCGTCACCACCGTGCCTGCGCCTAGCGCCCGCGCGCAGAGTACGCCCAGCACATCGCCGCGCAACCATTCGCCGGTTTCATCGGCCAACAGCGGGCGATCGCTGTCGCCATCGGTGGAGATGATCGCATCAAAGCCATATTCCGCCGCCCAGTCGCGCGCCAGCACCACATCCTCGGGGCGGATCGCCTCGGTATCGACGGGGATGAATTTGGTGGCGCGACCAATCGGCACCGCATCGGCGCCCAGCGCGGCGACAATCGCCAGCACAATGTCGCGCCCCACCGCCGAATGCTGGTACACGCCGATCTTGCGCCCGGCCAAAGCATCGGGCCCGAAAGCATCGACATAGCGCGCGATATAGGCACGTTCCGCGTCGGTTACATCAGGCAAAGGCGCGGGCGAGAGCAGCATCCCCTCGCCATCAAAGCCGGTATCGAGCGACACCGCCTGCCGCTTCATTCCTGCCTCGTCCGACTTCAACACCTCTCCATGCGGGCGGTAGAATTTGATGCCGTTGCGGTCATCGGGAATATGGCTGCCCGTCACCATCAGGCAGGGAATCGCGCGACCAAAGGCATAGAGCGCCAAGGCAGGCGTCGGCACATAGCCGCAGAACACCGGCTCGCCCCCCATATCGCGGATCGCCTGCGCGCAGGCGGCCAGAATGCGCGGGCTGCTGGGCCGCAAATCGCCCGCCAGCGCCACCGGCCCGCTGTCATACTCGCCGATCTCGCGCAGATAGGACAGGAAACCCTGCGTATAGCCATAGCATACGCGATCCGTCATCGCGGTGACCAGCCCGCGCGCGCCGCTGGTGCCGAATTGCACCCCCGATTCCTGCATCAAGGCATCGACAGTCAGCGCGGCAGTCATCGAACATCTCCCCAAGGTGGCCCCCACCCTGTGCCAGACTTTGCCGCAGATGCGAAGTGCAAAGCCGCACCGCTTTGGAGCCGGAATGATTGCCAATGGGACACAGGCTGTTTACGCAAAGCAGATGGCGTCTCAACCTCCTGCCCTGCAATCCAGCCCGCAATCCGGCCTCACCGCCTATGGCACACCGGCCTCGGGCGGGTTGCTATGGGGCATGGATTTCACGCCCGAAGGCCCGCGCGACGCTACCCCCGCCTCCCCGCGTGTGGAGGGCGCCTTCCGCTGGTTGCATTTCAGTCTGGCCGACAATGGCACGCGGCAATGGATCGCGCAGGACAGCGACCTGTCCCCCGCCATCCGCGAGGCGCTGCTGGGCAGCGACACCTATCAGAGCAGTACGGTCGAAGGCGAAACACTGGCCTGTGTGTTGCAGGATTTGCAGCGCGATTTCGACGTGCGCCACGCCGACCGCATCGGCACGGTACATGTCGCGCTCACCCCTGATCTGCTGATTACCGCGCGGCTGCATCCGCTGGGCTTTGCCGATGTGCTGCGCCGCCGCTTTGCCGAGCGCCCGCGCATCAACGGCGCGCCCGATGCGCTGGCGCTGCTGGTCGGTTCGATTGTCGAGAACCAGACCGCTCTGGTCGAAACCCTCTCGGCGCAAGTGCAACAGGCCGAGGATGCCGTACTGGCCGGCCATGCCCCGCCGTCCAGCCGCGAGCTGCTGGAAACCCGCCGCCGTCTGGCACTGGTGCATCGTATGGTCGATGGCATGAACCGCGTGTTCCAGCGGCTGGAAGATGACGAGGATCTTCCGCAAGACATGGAACCGGTGATCGCCAGACTGACCCAGCGCCTGCAAGGGCTGGACGAGGATGTCGCCAGCATTCAGGCGCAGGTCCGCCTGCTGCGCGACGAGCTGGAGCTGGCTTCCAACCAGCGGATCAACCGCAATCTCTATATCCTGTCGGTGATGACCGTGCTGTTGATGCCCGCCACGCTGGTGACGGGGTTCTTCGGAATGAACACCGGCGATCTGCCCTTTGTCCACGCGCATGGCACGTGGATCGCGGGGGCGGTGGCGCTGGGCGCTTCGGCGGCGACATGGTTATTCCTGCGCCGCCGCGATTTTGTTTAGCGGTTCAAAACGCCCCGCATTCGCTCAAAATCTGCTCGGTCGGACGGCCACGCGCGGCCATGATGCGGATGCGCGCCTCGTTGGCCAGCACATCCCACGCCGCTTCCTCCACCTTGGGCCACAGCGCCTCGGGGATGGCCACCACGCCGTTTTCATCGCCGAAAATCATGTCGTCATGGTTGATGCGGACGTCGCCGATGGTGATCGGCGCGTTCATCGATCCCAGCGTACCCTCATACTTGATGTCGTCGCAATAGGAGCGCCGGGCATAGACCGGCAGGCCGAGCAGCGAGACATCGCGGCTGTCGCGCGTCACGCCGTCGATCACCGCGCCAACAGCACCGGCACGGATCGCCAGCGTGGCATTGAGATCGCCGAAATAGGCATAACCGGGCGCTTCGTTGGCCACGGTGATGACGCAGCCGGGACGCACGAAGCGATAGGAATCGAGCGCGTCATAAATCCCGCGCCAGCGTTCGGACTGGCGCTCCTCGGGCGCGATGGCCACCAATTGCAGCGTGCGCGCGCGGCCCAGCATCTTGCCCTCGCTGGTGGCGCGGATCTGGGCTGGCAGCACCGCGCGCAGGCCCATTTCCTTGGCAATATCGGCCAATACCGGCGAGGACAGATAGGGTTGGAGCGCGCGCAAACGCGTCACTTCCTGGGCCCGCTGACCAGCGCAAAGCGCCTCGGCCATGGCCAGATCGGATGGATTATTGATATCCACCGCCTCGGTCGGATCGAGTTCGAACAGGATCGGATTGCTGCCGAAGCGGCGCGTCGGCGGAGCATCGCCCTCGCGGTGGCGCACGATGTAAAGGCTCATCGCCTCGACCACGGTGGGCGAGAGCTCCACACTGTTGGGGATGCGGCCCGTGCCATAGAGTGGCACCTGCACCCTGCCCTGCTCACCCCAGCAATATTGCCGCGCACGGGTGACGGCCACCAGTGAATCGGCCTGCGGATTGTCGATCAAGGCCTGAATCGCGCGGTTGAGCGTGTCGGCGGTGACGAAAGGCGCGGTGCACAGGGCCTGCACATAGAAGTCGGCCGGTTCGGCCGCGCTGCATTCCCATGCAAACAGCGCATGGCCGTCGCAGGCATTGCTGGCCAGATCGACCGGACGCTGCATACGCTTGACCGGCAGGTCGCCCGCCAGCCCCGCCACTACATCGCATTCGGTATCGAGATAAACGGTGTCGATCAGCTCGCAGGCCAGCAACTGACGCAATTTGCGGCGGAACAGATGATCGCCATCAAGGATCTGGGTGTTCTTGGCGGCAATGCGCTCGCTATTGCCCTTGGCGGGCACGAAAGCGGCCACGCGCGGGCGGCGGAGCGGGGAAAAGGCGTTCATAGCGACTGCACCAGATCGACGCTGTGAACCATGCCCTGCAGATAACCGGCGTCGTCGGTTACGGGCAAAACGGAAAGACCGGCCCCATGCGCGCGCATCTTGTCGAGCGCGTCGCCAATGGTGGCACGGATGGAAAGGGTCTTGGGATCGCGGCGCATCACGCTGGCCACGCTGGCGGTATAAAGATCAAGGCGGGCCTCGATCGCGCGGCGGATGTCGCCATCCACCACCAGACCTACCAGCCGGTCGGCAGTGTCAATCACGCAGACCGCGCCGAGCCGCCCGCGTGACATGGCGGCAATGGCCTGCGCCAAAGTCCAGTCCTGCGCGGCCACGGGCAAGGCCTCGCCACTGTGCATCACACTCGAAACCGGCTGAATACGCTGGCCCAGTGCTCCGGCAGGATGGCTTTTCAGAAAATCCTCGCGCGTGAAGCCGCGCAGCCGTGAGGCCGCCACCGCCATCGCATCCCCCAAGGCCATTTGCAGCGTGGTGCTGGCAGTGGGTGCCATATCAAGATGGTCTGCTTCGCGCGCGATGGGCAGTTCGACCAGTGTATCGACCGCCTCGGCCAGCGGCGAATCCTTGCGCCCGATCAGGCCGATCAGATGACAATGTCGCGCCTTCAGGCCGGGAATAATCCGCTGCAATTCAGTGGTGGTACCGCTGTTGGAAAACAGCATGACCACGCTGCCCTGCATCACGCTGCCCAGATCGCCATGTGTGGCATCGCCTGCCGACAGGGTGAAAGCGGGTGTGCCAAGGCTCGATAGAGTGGCCGCGATCTTGGCCGCCACCAGCCCCGACTTGCCCACCCCGCAACACAGCACCGGCAGGCGCGATCCCGCCAGCACATGCACCGCATAGGCCAGTTCCTGCGGCGGACTGGCAAGGCAGGCCGCTATCGCTTCCATCTCGCCGCGCAACACATCAAGCGCCCATTCCGCGGCGGGCGTGGTGGCCAGCGGACTGGCCTTGTCGAACGCTTTGTGATCGAGCAGGCTCATGCCGCCACCCCCGCCTGTTCCGACAAGGCGTCGATATTGGCGTCGAGGTCACTCGCCGTCAGCGCGCCGTTGAAATGACGCTGCAACAGGGCCGCATCGACCCGCTGCGGATCCACCAGCCTGCCCGCCAGATGCCATGCAAACCAGCGTCGCGCCGCCGCTGCATCGGGGGCTGCCAGATGGCCCTTCTTGAGCGCCACCGGATCACGGTTGGCATGGAGCCAGTCCGCCAGCGCCAAACGTCCGACATGCAGCAGGGGCGTGCCCGCGAAGGCAGCCAGCGACCATGTTTTTGACAGATCGGTCACCACCGCATCGGCGGCCAGCGTCAGTCGCGCGGTGGCATCGGGCGCATCAATCACATGGATGCGATCGGGGCGGGTGGCGGCAAAATGGTCAAGGTTCAAACGGCTGACATGCAGCTTGTTGAGCGGATGGTCAGTGACGGCAAGCAGCACCTTGTAGGGCGTGCGGTCGAGCAGATCGCCCAGCAGCGTCGTGCTGTCGCGGTGGGCGGCCTGCAACAGATAGAAATTCTCGTCATGCTCATATTGCAGCGGCACGGCCAGCACTGGCCCCTTGTGCGCGATCCCCAGTTCGGCACGGGCCTGTTCACGCGTTATAAGGCCACGACGGGCGTGATCCCACAGCCCCTGCGTACGCAACACGCAAGCCTCGACCAGCGCATCGTCGTGCGGCATGGCGCCATAGGCGAAGGGCTGTTCTTCGAGCACGATCCATGCCGGGTGGGTGGCAAAGGGCGCAGCGGCGGCTTCCATGATATAGCGCACCGGCGCGGCAAAGTCCTTGGGCGTTTCGAAATCGGCGCTGCGGGCAAGGACCAGATCGGGCGCGGTCTTGTTGACCCGCTCGACCAGCCCCGCGATACGATGCGCGGCAATGCGGAAAAGCTCGGGATCACCCTCGTCGACAACATGCCAGTGCAGCTTGGCCAGATCGACCAGCGGCATCAATTGCTCGCCTTCAACGCCCGTGTTGCGCCACAGCGGCGCCACCATCACATGCACCTCGGCCACCGCCGCATCCGCATTCAGCCGGTGCAGCATGGGCGCGACAATATGGTCGAACCACCAAGGGGTAATCACGGGTAGATAGAAGAAAATCCGCATCGTCGTCCCTGCCGATGGGGAGCTTGCAAGGCCCCCTTCGGAAAGGCTTTATGAAGGATTAAGGCTAACGGACCTCTGACCGCTCGCTACGTGCCATTCCTTATCCAGCAATCGCTAGACCGGCAGCATAGCCGCTGGCCCATGCCCACTGGAAATTATAGCCGCCCAGCCAGCCGGTCACATCCACCGCCTCGCCAATGGCATAAAGGCCCGCCATTTTGCGCGCCTCCATCGTTTTGGAGGAAAGGCCCTCGGTGGCAATGCCGCCCGCTGTCACCTCGGCCTTGGCAAAGCCCTCGCTGCCATCGGGCGTAAAGCGCCAGTCGGCCAGCCGTGCCTCGGCCGCGCGCAGGGCCTTGTCCGACAGATTGCCCAGATCGCCCGCCAGCCCGATCTGCTCGGCCAGCGCACTGGCCAGCCTGTCGGGCAGATGCGCGCCTAGCGCACGGCGCAGGCCCGCCTTCGGATTCGTCTTTTTGGCCTCGACCAGCCAGCCTTGCGCCGCATCGGGCAGGAAGTTGATGCCGATCCCGTCGCCGCGCTGCCAATAGGACGAGATTTGCAGGATCGCCGGTCCCGACAGGCCGCGATGGGTGAACAAGGCCGCCTCGCGGAACGAGGCCTTGCCGCAGCGCGCCACCACCGGCGTCGCCACGCCCGACAATTCGCGGAACAAGGCCTCCTGCGGTGGCAGCGTCAAGGGCACCAGCGCGGGGCGCGGTTGTACCACTTTCAACCCGAACTGGCGCGCCAGATCATAGGCCAGCCCCGTGGCGCCCATCTTGGGGATCGAGGGCCCGCCCGTCGCCAGCACCAAGGCCCGCGCCGCCAGCACGCGCCCGCCCGCCACCACGCGGAACAGGCCATCGGCATGGCTCACCTCGCGGATCGTCGCGCCCAGCGCCAGATCGACATGCGCCTTGGCGCATTCCTCCAGCAACATGGCCACAATCGCCCGCGCCGAACCATCACAGAACAACTGACCCAACGTCTTTTCATGCCAGGCAATGCCATAGCTTTCCACCAGCGCCAGAAAATCGGCGGGCGTGTAGCGGCTGAGCGNNTGAAATTGCACCGCCCGCCGCCCGAAATCAGGATCTTCTTTCCCGGCTCCTGCGCATGATCGACCACCACCACGCGCCCGCCGCTCTGGCCCGCCACGCTGGCGCACATCAGCCCCGCCGCGCCAGCGCCCAGAATGATGGCGTCAAAAATCTCGGGCGTTGCGGCAGGCATGGTCATGCCCGCCCCATAGGCCAAGCCCCGCCGCGCATCCAGTTTATTGAAGGCTGATTGGCAGTCCATTGGCAGAACGCGATAAAGTCCCTACATCACCCTCATGTCACCCGAACAGATGATCCGCCATAGCGCCGTCGCCGCCGTCATCAGCGACCCCAGGCTGCCCGACAACCCTATCGTGGCCTGCAACGATGCCTTCGTGGCGCTCACCGGCTACACGCGCGAGGAGATCATCGGACGCAATTGCCGCTTCCTGCGCGGCGCCGATACCGAGGGCTGGCTCTCCGATGTGCTGCGCGAGGCGGTGCGCGAGGGGCAGCCCGCTCTGGTGGAAATACGCAATTACAAGAAGGACGGCACCCCTTTTCGCAACGCTGTGATGATCGCCCCGATCTTCGACGAAGCGGGAACGCTCACATGGTTTATCGGATCGCAGATGGAAGTGCCCGACCACGGCGCCGCGGACACGCGCGACGCGACGGCCAAGGTTGATGCCGCCCGCCGTATCGAGGCGCTGACCCCGCGCCAACACCAGATCCTGACCGCGATGGCGGGGGGCAAGCTCAACAAGCAGATCGCGTGGGAACTCGGCCTGTCGGAACGCACGGTCAAGATGCACCGCGCCGCCATGTTCCGTGCGCTCGATGTGCGCACCAGCGCCGAGGCGATCCGTGTGGCGGTGGAAGCGGGGCTTTAACATTTTGCGTGCGCTTCAGGCATCCGCCTAACGCTTGCGGCACCGGCCATCTCCCCCTGCCCTGCCACCCAGAGCTTACCCCGCCGGGTAGCAAGGCAGGGGGAGAGGGCCAGTGCGACTAAAGGCTTCTCAGGGCCGCTCCGCCGCGCCCGCGCTGGCCGCGCCGAAGTCGAGGCTGGGCACATAGCGCGGCGCCACGCGTGCATGCGCGGCCTGTTCATAGACATAGCCCGCGCCGAGCAGCCTGGCCTCGCTGCCCGCCCGCCCCATGAAGGACAGGCCGAAGGGCAGGCCCCACACCTGCCCCATCGGCACGGTGAGATGCGGCCAGCCCGACACCGCCGACAGGCTGCTGGCCGAGGGGCGCTGGAAATGGTCGCCATAGACCGGCTCGATCAGCCATGCCTGTGCCTGCGTCGGGGTCACAATGATCTCGGCTTGAGCCTTGGCCAGCATGGTCTCGATCGCGCCCGATGCGATGGCCCGTGATTTGGCCAGCGCCGCGCGATAGGCCGGATCGTCCAGCCCCTTGAAGGTCTCGGCCTCCTCGAAGCTCTCCTGCTGGAAGAAGGGCATTTCCTGCGCGGCATGCTCGCGGTTGAAGGCGATCAGATCGGCAAGGCTGCGCGCCTTTACGGCAGGCGGCGTGGTGGCGAGATAGGCGTTGAGATCGGCCTTGAGTTCGGCGCGCAGCACATAATGTTCGGCATCGCCGAGCCCGTCGAGATCGGGCTGTGCCACCTCGACCAGCACCGCGCCCTGCGCCTGGAGCACCGCCAGCGCCGCATCGAACACTTGGGCCTGCTTCACGCTCATCATCGGGCGCAGCACGGCCACGCGCAAGCCTTTCAGGCTCGCCTTGTCCAGCCCTGCGGCATAATCCATCCGCGCCTTGTCCGCGCCTGCTGTCGCGGGATCGGCGGGATCGTTGCCCACCATCGCGGAAAACAGCATGGCCGCATCGCGCACGCTGCGCGCCATCGGGCCTGCGGTGTCCTGACTATGGCTGATCGGCACGATATGGGTCCGGCTCACCAGCCCAACCGTCGGCTTCAGCCCCACCAGTCCGTTAACCGAGGAGGGGCAGACCACCGAACCATCGGTTTCCGTACCCAACGCCGCGGCGGCAAAGCTGGCCGCCACCGCCGCGCCCGACCCGCTCGACGATCCGCAGGGGCTGCGGTCCAGCGCATAGGGGTTGCGCACCTGCCCGCCCATCGCACTCCAGCCGGAATTGGAATGGGTCGAACGGATATTGGCCCATTCCGACAGATTGGTCTTGCCGAGAATGATGGCACCGGCGGCACGAAGCCGCGCCACCACCGGCGCATCGCGGCCCGTCACATTGTCTTTCAGCGCCAGACTGCCCGCCGTGGTCGCCATCGCGTCTTTCGTCTCGATATTGTCCTTCACCAGCAACGGCACCCCATCGAGCGGCCCCAATGCCTTGCCCGCCTTGCGCCGCGCATCGGCCGCGCGGGCCGCCGCCAGCGCCTCGGGATTGAGCGCGATGATGGCGCGCAGATGCGGACCTTTGCGATCCATGGCGGCGATGCGGTCGAGATAGGCCTGTGTGGCGGCCTCGCTGGTGAGGGCGCCCTTGGCCAGTTGCGCCGAAAGCTCGGAGAGCGGCAGTTCCTCAATCCCCTGCGCGTGGAGCGCGGGGGCTGCGGCGGTCAGCAGCAAGGGCAGCAACGGGGCAAGGCGCATCGGAATCCTTTCTTCGTGAAGATCCCGAAGGTTCATCAGTCGGCGCCCGAAAGCAATGCGCTAAACGCCTGACGGCTGGGGGCGTCAAATATCGAGCATATCGCTCAGCCACCACACGGGCAGATAGGGTCGCGCCAGCGCCTTATCCACGGCATAGGGCCACCAGCCGGGGCCAAAGGGCAAATAGGTCCGCACCCTTACCCCGCGCTCGCGGGCGACGGCACGGCAACGGCGCGAGGGCAGGCCGCGCAATTGCTCCAACTCGCAAGGGGTGCCCGCCGCCAGCAGCAGATCGAGCGTCTTGGCCGCCAGATCCGGATCATGCGTCGCCACCGCCACCACGGCCTCGCGCCCCGCCAGCGCGGAAACCAGCGTGATATAGGCCGAGGTCTTGTCCGCCGCATCGGCCTCGGGATCGGCCCATTCGCCCTTGACCACGCGGATGCGTCCGGCAGTATCACGCATCCGTGCCGCATCGCCCAGCGAGCGGCCCCAGCGCGCGGGAATCACCACGCCAGCCCCCTCATAGCGCTCGGCCAGCGCCAGCGTTGCCTCGGCCTGATGCGGGGCGTGGGCGTCGAACAGGATGGGCACGCCCGCCGCCTGCGCCGCCGCCGCCGCAATGCGATCATGCCGCGCGGGATCGAAATCCATGTGCGGCGCCTTGAGCGAGAGATAGGCATCGTCGCCCCTCGCTCCGGTAGCCTCTAGAGCGGCGATTATCTGGAGATTGGCCGCCTCGATGTCACCGGCGCTCACCGGATTCGGCGGGAAATAGCCATAGGTGACAGCCAGACCATTCCGCACGGCCAGCCGCGCCACATCGCGCGCCGATGGTCCCGCCACATGACGCTCCACCAGCCCGGGCAGCGCATAGCGCGCATCGCGCAAGCGGCTCCACAGGCTCATGGACGGGCCCGTTGCGCGCGCAACCTCTCGCGCATCCACAGGCCGCCATCCTGCGCCAGCGCCACCGCGCCGCGCGGGTTGAAGGGATAGGTGCGCAGCTTCACCGTCTTGTGCTCGTCCTGCGTCCACAGTTCGGCAATCCACGGCTCGACATCGCCCAGCATCTCGTAGGCGGTCAGCCCCTGCCGCGCGGCATGGCCTACCGTATGCAGCATAAGCAGCGTGCCGGGCGAGCATTTGCCGAAAGCCTCGTCATAGCCGATCTTGAACAGCCAGTAGCGCCCGCCGCTCTCGATGGCGAGTTGCATGGCAATCGCGCGCCGGTCGATGCGCAGGAACGCGATGCGCAGGCTGCCGCGCGCGGCGGCGCGCAGGAAAAAGGCGCGGAAGAAGGCTTCCTTGGCCGGATCGGAGGCGATGGCCGTGCCCGCCTCACGCTTCCAACTGGCGATTTCCACCGCAATGGCCTCGTCAAACAACGCGTCGAATTCGGCCGGATCGGGGGCGATGATTTCGTAGAACAGGTTGCCGTGCTGCGCGGCGCGGCGCGCGGCGCGACGGAAATCGGAGCGGCGGCCGGAATTGAAGCGGTTCTCCGGCTCATGCCATGTGGCATCCAGCGCCAGCGTCGGGCAACCCACCGCGGGGCGCACCGAAACCAGCCCCCTGCCCTTCATCGCCGCCTGCAAGGCGGGCACCAGCGCCGATGTTGCCGGCACGCGATCAAGCGTAACAGGGCGCTGCTGGCGGGCGATCTGGGCCGCCAGCAAATGGGCCGCATCCTCGTCGGTATAAAGCGCATCGGCCGGTTCGAACACCTCGCGCGCGCCGGGCTGGCGCAGGCGGGCGAAATAGCCCGCATCGCGACACAAAGGCAGCAAGCCCGCCACCCGCCCCCGATCGCGCGCGATGAACACATCGATCCGCGCATCGGTCAGCATGGAATCCGCCAGCGCCGCCACAAAGCCGTGGCTTTGCGTGGGGAGCGGAGCGTGTTCCTCCAGCCTTTCCCAAGCCGCCGACAGCGGATGGCCATCGCTGAAGCGATCGAAGCCAATCGGCAGCGTGCGATCGGTCGGCGCGTTGATCCGGTCGGTCAACAGGCGTGGATCGAAGAAGGCGTGCTTCACGGTAAACTTACCCCTTTGCGTGGCAGCTTAGCGGCAAAGCGTTAGGAAACAGGTGTTTCGGCAGGGTGAATGTCGCGTAAACAGCCCGATACAAGGCTTGGCAGGGCCGCAGGATTTCGGCCATAGCAGCACGATGGACATCACCCGCCCGCTAACCCCTGCCGAACAGGCGCTGACCCGCAGCATGTTCGGCGCGGCGGTGGACACCGGCGCGGTGCGCATCCACCGGCGGTGTTGGTGGCCCTTGCAGCCGCGCAACACCTGTATGGCGCCGCGCGGCGCGCTGCATTTCCATCCGCAATCCGACGCATGGCGCCCCTGCTTTGCCACCGCCAGCGTGGAGGAACAGGCTTTCTTCCTTCACGAGATGACCCATGTGTGGCAGCACCAGTCCGGTATGAACCTTTTGCTCAAACGCCTGCCGCTGGCGCGCTATCGCTATACCTATCGCGCGGGGCGCCCTTTTGCGGCCTATGGTGTGGAGCAACAGGCCGAAATCGTGCGCCATGTCCATTTGCTGCGCAACGGCGTAAGCTTGGCGGGCGCTGCGCCGCTGGCCGCACTGGAGGCCTTGCTGCCGTTCAAGGGGCGACCTGCATGAGCGCCGCCCCCCGCCGCCATCTGCATTCCTTCCACGCCATGCTGCTGGCGCTGGGCATGATCATGTCCACCGACTCGCTGAAAACCGCCCCTACCGTGGCGGCCAATGTCGGGCATTGGCATTTCACCGCGCTGTGGGTGGCGGGCGGGTTGATCTCGCTGGTCGGCGCACTGTGCTATGTGGAAATGGCGGCGGCCTTTCCCGATGCTGGCGGCGAATACAGCTTCATCCGCCGCGCCTGGGGTGAACGGGCTGGCGCGCTCTATGCGTGGTCGCGCTTTGCCATCATGCATACTGGATGGGTGGCGCTGATGGCGCATCTGGCCGCCGACTATGCCGCCGAACTATGGGGACTTGGCGCGGGGGCCAAACTGGGCGTGGCTTGCGGGCTGGTGGCAGTGATGACGCTGCTCAATGTCGCGCATGTGCGGCTGGGCTTTCTGACGCAGGCGGTGTTGGTGGCAGTGGTGGCCACCGGCTTTGCCAGCGTGGTGCTGGCGGGCATGATCGTGCCGCCCGTGCCCTTGGCCAGCGGCGGACCGATGCCGCCGCTCAGCCAGATCTCGGTGGCGCTGATCTATATCTTCCTCGCCTATGGCGGGTGGAGCGATGCCGCCGTGCTGTCGGCCGAGGTGCGCTCGGGGCGCCATGGCATGGCGATCGCGGTGATCGGATCGGTGGCGCTGCTCTCCTGCATCTATATCGGGCTCAACTGGGC
>DDES01000154.1:20532-21933 GCA_002336765.1 Novosphingobium sp. UBA1948
GCCGCCACGCTGGGCCGCATGGCCTTCGGGCGCTGGGGCGAGGTGCTGGTGGTGGCGGTGGTGGGCATTTCGGCGGTGGCCAGCATCAATTCGATGATCATAGTCTGCGCGCGCACCACCTATGCCGCCGCGCGCGACATGCCCGCCCTCGCCCTGCTCGCCCATTGGCACCCCACGCGCGAGACCCCTGCCCGCACGGTGCTGGCGGTGGGCGGCGTGTCCTTGGCGCTCACCCTGCTGGCGGCGCTGACGGGCAACGGCTTTGGCGCAATGGTCGACTATATGACGCCGGTCTACTGGCTGTTCATTGCGGGCGGCATGGCAGCCTCGATCCGGCTGCGGCTGCGCCACCCCGATGTGGACCGCCCGCTCAAGACCCCGCTCTTCCCGCTCTTTCCGGCGAGCTTCCTGCTGCTCTCGTTTTATATGCTGTGGTCCGCTTTCCAGCACCTCGGCTGGGGGGCGGTTTTCGGTGCGGTGATTCTGGGGGCCGGATTCGTTCTCGACGCTTTGTTGCGTGCAAAGCAACTGCCCTGAAGCTGGGCGCAACAGACTCGCCCTAACCGCTACGGTTAACGATAAATTCGTCCCGAAATTTCTTCACAAGCTCGATTCTCGCCCTTTTCCCCTCTCGACGCGGGGGCGGCTAACTGTTAGCGCATTCGTATGTTTTCGCCTCCAAGCGCGCAATAAAAGCACGCGACAGCCATCAACGAGGATAAAATGACCCAGGATACGCTTTTGACCGCAGGCCTTGCGGATGCCCCCACAAGCAACCGCAAACTGATCGACTGGGTCGCGCAAACCGCCGAACTCACCAAGCCGGCCAAGGTCGTGTGGTGCGATGGCTCGCAGGAGGAATGGGACCGTCTGACCAACGAGCTGGTCGATGCCGGCACCCTGATCCGCCTGTCGGAAACCAAGCGCCCCAACAGCTTCTACACCCGTTCGGACCCGCGCGACGTGGCCCGCGTCGAAAGCCGCACCTTCATCTGCTCGGCCACGCCCGAGGAAGCCGGCCCGACCAACAACTGGCGCGATCCGGCCGAAACCCGCGTCACCCTCAACGGGCTGTTCGACGGCTGCATGGAAGGCCGCACGATGTATGTCGTGCCCTTCTGCATGGGCCCCATCGGTTCGGAAAGCTCGGTGGTGGGTGTGGAGCTGACTGACAGCGCCTATGTGGTGCTCTCGATGCGCATCATGGCCCGCATGGGCAAGGCGGCGCTCGACATGCTGGGCGCCGATGGCTTCTTCGTGCCCTGCGTCCACTCGGTCGGCATGCCGCTCACCGCTGGCGTCAAGGATGTCGTGTGGCCCTGCAATGATGACAAGTGGATCGTCCACTATCCCGAAACGCGCGAGATCTGGTCTTACGGTTCGGGCTATGGCGGCAACGCG